>CAYGRY010000039.1:0-25191 GCA_964352405.1 uncultured Halobacteriovorax sp. | reverse complement strand
CACAATGAATTTGCTCACAAACATTCATCACAAGACTCATGTCATGTTCAATAAGAAGAATAGCAATTTGAAACTCGTCACGAACCCAGCGAATGAGCTTTGTTAAATCCGCAGTTTCTTTTGGATTCATGCCGGCCGCAGGCTCATCAAGTAGAAGAACTTTTGGTTTTGTGGCAAGTGCTCGAGCGATTTCAAGTCGACGTTGTTCACCGTAAGGAAGATTCTTCGCCAACATCTCTTTTTTGGCTTTAAGGCCAAAGATATCAAGGATCTTATCAGCTTCAGCAATCAGTCTTTCCTCTTCTTTGTGAAATTTCTTTGTTCTAAAAATAGATGCCATCATGCCGTAATCAACTCTAAAGTGACCAGCTAGGCGAATATTATCAAGAACAGAAAGATCATTAAAAAGTCTGATGTTTTGAAAGGTTCTACAAATTCCACTTTGAGTAATGTGGGCTGGGCGAAGTTCAGTAATATCTTTTCCATCAAGAAAGACACGTCCTTCTGTTGGAGTATAGATACCTGTGATCATGTTAAAGATCGTCGTCTTACCAGCACCGTTAGGACCAATAATACCAACGAGGTCAGTCGGGCCCATACGAAGACTAAAGTTATTGACGGCAACTAAGCCACCAAAACGCATTGTGATACCTTGTGTTTCTAAAACTGGAGTCGACATCTACGCGTCTCCTTTTTTCATACCAAAGAGTTTTTTGATATCGAGTTCATGTTTGCCGAAAATGCCAGAAGGGCGCCAAAGCATAAGACAAATTAATAATACTGAATAGATCACCATTCTCCACTCAGAGACTGTTTCACCGAAGAAACGAAGAACCTCAGGAAGAAGAGATAAGATGACAGCACCGACAACTGATCCCGTGACTGAACCAAGTCCGCCTAGGATAATCATCAGAAGAATAATCACAGACCACATAAAGTTAAAACTATTCGGGTGAATGAATTGTGTCGTGTGGGCAAATAAAACTCCGGCAACTCCCGCAAATCCTGCTCCAATAACAAAAGCTAAAACTTTATATTTGAAGGTGTAGATTCCCATACTCTCGGCCGCAATCTCATCTTCACGAATAGAAATAATTGCTCTGCCGTGTGTTCCCCTTAAGAGATTCACAACAAACAAAATAGTGATAGCAACAAAGAGGTAGACCCAAAAGAAATTGCTCCAAGCTGGAATTCCAGTGAATCCACGTGGTCCACCAACTGAGTCCATATTCATAATGATGATTCTGATGATTTCGCCAAAGCCTAGGGTTGCAATCGCAAGATAATCACCACGCAGTCTTAAGCAAGGAACTCCAATCGCTAAACCCGCGATCGCTGCGGCACCAAATCCGAGACCACAACCAATCAAAAGATTGACGAAGTCAGGCACTGGAAGAGCGAAGAAAACACTGTAGGCCGCACCAACATAGGCACCAACGGCCCAAAAGCCTGCGTGACCTAAGGAAAACTGTCCACAAATTCCGTTAATCAGATTAAGGCTAACGGCTAAAATGATAAAAATTCCACTTTGAATGGTTAGATAAATTAAATAATCCATTACACTTTCTCCTTACGGTTCTTACCAAGAAGACCTGCTGGTTTAACCAGTAAGATGATAATCAAGATGGCAAAGGCAACGGCGTCTCTATATGTTGAGATCCAAAAACCTACGACCATATTCTCTGCAATACCAAGTGTAAGTCCGCCAAGAACGGCACCAGGAATAATTCCAATTCCACCCAAGACAGCAGCGATGAAGGCTTTAAGGCCTGGAATAAGTCCCATCATTGGTTCGACAGTATTGTAATACATTCCAACTAGTACACCCGCAGCACCTGCTAAAGCTGAACCAATAAAAAAGGTAAAGCTAATAATAAAGTTGGTGTTGATTCCCATCAGTTCAGCAGCGTTCATATTAAATGAAGTCGCTCTCATCGCTTTTCCAAGTTTCGTGTGATTAACCACAAACCAAAGACCAGCCATTAAAGACATGGTGACGATAAAGATCACAATTTGAATTTTGCTAATAAAAACATCGCCGACTTGGTAAGTGGTATTTTCAAAAGCCGTTGGAAATGCTTTTGGATCAGCTCCAACAGTACCTTGTCCTAAATATTGAAAAAATAAAGATGTTCCAAGTGCTGTGATAAGAGCTGGAATTCTTCCGGCATAACGAATTGGGCGATAGACGAGTCTTTCAACAATTACTGCGATTAAGCCGGAGCCAAGCATGGCAGCGGGTAGAGCAATGTAAAGAGGAACGCCATTAATGATGAGATAGTAACCGGTGAAGGCTCCAATCATATAAAACTCACCGTGGGCAAAGTTGATGAGTTTAATAATCCCGTAAACCATGGTGTAGCCTAAAGCGATCAACGCATAGATGCTTCCCTGGGCAATACCATTGAGGAGATATGTAAAAAAATCGGAGATAAAATAAGCCATTTCTTCAGACATTATCGATTTCCTAAAGCTTAAAAAGAAATAAGGCGCACAATGTGCGCCTTAAAGAATTAGCAAAAATTAAGGGCTAACTTTTTGATTGAAAACGTTACCAGTCGCAGTCGTTTCAAGAACAACCGCAGACTTCTGTGCATTTCGATTTGCATCGATTGTGATTGAACCGGTTACACCTTCAAAAGCAACAGTTGTAGCTAAAGCTTTTTGGATATCAGCTGCATTGTTTGAGCCAGCTCTTTTGATTGCATCTGCAACAACTAACATGGCATCAAAACCTAAGGCTGCCATAGCACCGGGTTTTTCATTGTAGCGTTCCATGTAATCTTTAACGAATTTTTGAACTTTTGGATCGGCATCATCTGGAGAAAAGTGAGATGAAATATAGTTACCTTTAATTCCTTGAGGTCCAGCAAGCTCTTGAAGTTTTGGTGAATCCCAACCGTCGCCACCAAGAATTGGCATTTCCATTCCCATTTGACGAGCCTGTTTAAGAATGAGACCAACTTCTGAATAGTAACCTGGAAGAAAGATAACATCAGGGTTTGCTCTTTTAACTTTCGTTAGAAGAGATCTGAAATCTGTATCTTTTTGAGTGTAAGTAAAGTTGTCTTGGATAACAGCGCCACCAAGTGTGCCAAACTCTTCTTTGAAAACTTTTTGCAGCCCCTTTGAATAGTCTGATGAGTTATCAACGATGATAGCTGCTTTTCTCTTGTTGAGTGTGTTGAAAGCAAACTTCGCCATCACAACACCTTGAAAATTATCTGTAAAACAAGTTCTGAAAATATAATCTCCAGTCATGGTTACTTTTTCATTAGTAGAAGCAGGAGTTAAAAGAGGAACTTTAGCTGCTTGAGCAATTGGTGAAGAGGCTAGAGTGTTTGAAGAAGCAACTGAACCAAGAACAAGATCAACCTTGTTAATATCAATAAGCTTTCTAACAGCATTGGCCGACTCAACTGGCTCGCCTTTGTTGTCTTCAACTAAAAGCTTGATTGTTTTGCCATTAATTGGAGTTTTGTTGACTTCATCTAAAGCCATCTTGATGCCGTTAACAGACTCTTGTCCATAAGAAGCGATTGGGCCGGTCATCGCAAAAACTGCACCGATTAAAATTTCATTTTCTGATTTGGCTTCAGCCGCCGCTTTTTCTTCTTTATTCTGACAGCCAAAGGCTAACAACAAACAAAAAATTATACTGAGATGTTTCACTAGTACGCTCCCTCTTAATATTCCATGAGTCTTATTGAGTTTCGGACAATTATGCTTGGTTTAGCTGTTGATTGGCAACTTAACGAACTAAAAATAAAGGAGTATGCTGCTTCGCGCTTTTAGATATTCGGTCATACCGATTTTCTCTAGATCAATCAGTTCATCCAGTGAGCCATTGGCTTCTACCCATTGGCGCAGCTTGTCGGTTCCGTTAATTAAATCGATGGCAATTTTTTCAAATTCATACTCGTATGGAGCATCTTGCCATTCAAATTTTCCATTCATCTCTTGATAAAACTCACGAAGCAGAAATTGTCCCATGCGCCAACCGAGAGCTTTTGAGCTATTAGTGATGTGAATATGGAAACCGCCGCACGATTTATTAGCGTGCTTTTGAAATGTCGGCCAAAACATTTGAGGCCTTAAAATAATGCCGTCCATTTTCCACTGATCAAGTTTTGGTTGAATCTTTTCAAGTAAACTAAAAGGTTCGATGTCTGGTGCACCGACAACTTCAAGAGCTCGAGTTGTGCCTCTACCTTCAGAAAGTTTTGTTCCTTCAAAGAGAACCGTTCCAGGAAAGCTTAGGCATGAATTTGTGGTTGAAAGATTTGGCGAAGCATTGACCCAGTGACGATTGGTTTCTTCCCAAATGGTTGAGCGTTTATAGCCCTCCATTTTGATTACATGGTAATCACATTTAACCTTCATCACGTCTCGTATGAACAAGCCAACTTCACCCATAGTAAGTCCGTGACGCTGAGGAATTGGAAGTTGTCCTACAAAGGATTTCCAGTTCAAATTGAGTACGGTTCCTTCGATGATGTCGGCGCGAGCTGGGTTGGGACGATCAAGTACAACAACGCGAATCCCTTTTTGGGCGCATTTTTCCATGAGAAGATTTAGCGTTGAGATATAGGTATAGACACGTGTGCCAACATCTTGCAGATCAACGACGATAGTTTCAAGGCCTTCAAGCATCTTGTCAGTTGGGATTCGAGTTTCGCCGTATAGGGAATGGATAACACGATTAAAATAGGGATGTTTGAAGTCATGAGTTTCAACCATATTATCTTGCACATCTGTGACGAAGCCGTGTTGTGGTCCAAAAATTTTCTTTAGACGATCACCAAATAAATTGATGAGGCTGATGGCGCCTAGAGTTAAATCTTTATCCACACTTGCACTGTGACAAAGATAGCCAAAATCCCCAAGAATAAGTTCCTGAGTTTTTTTGTCAGAGAGAAGTTTTTCGAGTCCTAGTTGAAATGTCATACAAGAAGTTTAGACAAGGTAGAGTCTATTTGCCAGAATTATAATACACACACGCCGGAGAATTCATGCAGCAATATTTAGATCTTATGAGGCACGTCCTAGAAAATGGTTCAGATAAAAGTGATCGTACAGGAACTGGCACCCGTTCTGTATTCGGTTATCAAGCCCGATATAATTTGGCCGAAGGCTTTCCACTTGTTACAACAAAAAAATGTCACCTTAGATCGATCATCGTTGAGCTTTTATGGTTTTTAAAAGGTGAAACAAATATTCAATTCTTAAAAGATAACCGCGTTTCGATTTGGGATGAATGGGCCGATGAAAAAGGTGATCTTGGTCCAGTCTACGGCTATCAATGGCGTCACTGGAAAACACCAGATGGACGAGAGGTCGATCAGATTAAACAACTGGTTGAAGGGTTGAAAAATAATCCAGACTCAAGAAGACATATAGTGACGGCTTGGAATCCGGCTGACGTTGATAAAATGGCGCTTCCACCGTGTCATTCTTTTATGCAGTTTTACGTTGCTAATAATAAACTCTCTTGTCAGCTGTATCAGCGCTCGGCAGATATCTTTTTAGGTGTGCCGTTTAATATTGCATCATACGCTTTACTTACGATGATGATTGCGCAAGTTTGCGATTTCGAACTTGGTGACTTCGTTCATACGATGGGGGATGCCCACCTATATTCAAACCACTTTGAGCAAGCTAAGCTGCAACTCTCCCGCGAACCTCGCCCTCTTCCGCAAATGAAGATCAACCCAGAGATAAAAGATCTCTTTGAGTTTAGCTTTGAAGACTTTGAGTTAGTTGGCTACGACCCACATCCGCATATTAAAGCTCCTGTGGCCGTATGATTGTTTCCATCATTGCAGCTATCGGAAAAAATGGTGAGCTTGGTTTTCAAGGACAAATTCCTTGGCATATCCCGGCAGATTTTAAGCATTTTAAGGAAACAACTCTTGGTCATCACCTAATCATTGGCCGTAAGACTTTTGAAAGCATCGGCAAACCTCTTCCTGGAAGAAAGACGATTGTCCTTACTCGTGGTCATAAAAAAATTGATGGCGTTGACTGTGTTTCTGCCGTTTCAAAAGCTTTAGAAATCTGTGCTCAAAGAGGTGAGGATGAAGTCTTTATCGCCGGAGGCGGTGAGATCTATCATCTTTTTCTTCCTCATGCTCAAAGACTTTATATAAGTGAAGTTGATTTTGAAGGGGAGGCAGATGCTACTTTTCCCCAAATTAATCTGGACCACTGGCATGAAGTAAGTGCTGAAAGGTTTGATCCAACCGAGAAATCTCCCGGCTGGTGTTTAAAAATATATGATCTAAAAATATAAGTTAGTTATTCGTCGCAGGCTTACGGTTGTTATTATATCTGCGCTGATTGTTTGGCTTATTTCCTCTATAGTTCCCTCTATGACCACGATGTTGGTGGTGTGGGTTTTGCTCTAAAGAAAATGCTCTACGATTCCATGGATTGAGAAAAATTAAGAAGAAAATGAGTGTTCCACCAAATTCAACCAACTCTCCTCTTTTCGCAGAAGGGTTTATTTGCACCAAGATAAATAGCAAGAGGTAAGCCACAACATGACGGCCTCGTGGAATTGGAACAGCAAATTTCTGAACAAGCTTCATGATAGGTTTGAATTTTCTAGCGAGAGTAGGAAGCAATAAAGTGTAAATTCCAATGATGATTCCAAGAGCTACGCCAAATATCATTTTATTAACTTTTTTACCACTCACGACTAAATTATGAAGGTTAGTCTCCCCTTGAGCATTATGAGCTTGAAAAAACTCAGAGCTCTGGACATTAAAGATTCGTTGCCCCCAAGATATTTCCTCACCTGCACCAAATATAAATAGAGCAGCAAAGACTAAAAGCATTGCCAGGAAAAACTTAGGTCTTTTGCCTTGGAGAGTGACAAACCTTTTTATACAGAGAATTGAAGTAGCCATAAGCCAACAGACTGTTAGCCATTCTACTAACCCGTCTTCGACAACAAATACAGATTCAAAATATTCATTATTTGTATGGGCAAAATAAAGACCAAATAGAACAAATTGAAAAAGAATAGCATAAAAGAAGCTTTCAACTCGAGTTGGTTTATAATTAAATTTCATCTTTATTCTTATCCTTCGATTTCATCGATCATTTGATTAAATTCATTTATCTTCGCATCCCATGCAGAAGCAATTTTATTCTTTTTTTGCGTTAATTCTTCAATTTTTGCAATAAAAGGCTGTAGGTCGTTAACCTTTTTAGCTTTTGCAATCTCAACTTTATATAAAAGCTCAGTTTTTTTCATTAGTTTTATATAATTGGGAAATTCTAGTTTAAAAAATGCTACAGATCTAACTTGGACTGCTTTGGCTTGTACTGCTAATTCGGCAGATTTAATTTTAATTGTCGCAAGAAACTCTTCACGCGATGTAAGCTTAGTAAGCTCACGACCCAGAATAAAAAGTATTTGATCACCAGCAACAATGATGTCTGAAGTTGTTAAAGGGATTTTCTGTCCTGCCTCTAAAGTTTGATCATTAAACTGAGTTCCATTGGTGGTTTCTTGTGAATGAAGAATCCATTGGCCTTGCTCAAGTTCAAATTTTAAATGTTCTTTGTCGAGATACTGATCTTCGGTAAAAGGGCTGATTGATCGACCAATTATATCGCCAGTTTTTAACTGGAGAACAGTGTTTTGAACGATAGACCATACAAAGAGAGTGTTCTCTAAAATATCTTTTGGGCTTTTACTCATTTAACTAGTTTAATCTGTACGCAGCTCGTCGTCGAGACCAGTTTCAGTGTTATCTTCATATTTACTCGTTAGTGGTACAAAATGCTCGGATAATAGGCGACCAGTGCCATGAATGAGTTCCATTAAACTAGTTTCATATTGTCCTTTTTTTAAAGAAACTAGCTGATCTTTAATGAGTTCTTCCCATTTCTTATTACTGATTTTTTCTAAAGCTCCACGATCCGCAATGATATGAATTCTTCTTTCAAAAAATGAAATAAAGATGAGAACGCCATTTCGTTGAGCTGTTTGAGTCAGATTGTGTTCACAAAACGCTTGAAGAGCTCTTTGATAGACTTCTTCATTCATATGTTTTTTTGATAATAAGAAGCGTTTCGCTTTAGGATGAAACGCCATAAGAAAGCCAAGAATAATACCGCAGGCTTGTGCCACTAAGAACTCAATCGGATCATTAAATGATAACGGGCTTATATAAAGTAAAAAAGGAAAGGTTAGTGATAATAATAATGCCCATCGAAAATGAGCAGAGGGATAGCTGTCGCTTGAATTTAATAATACTGGGACAATCTGTGCAGAGCTTTTACTTTCGTACTCTGCTACAAGGCTTTTAATGTCTTCTTTAAATTGTTTTGAGATCGCTTTCATTACCAACCCCCACTGGCACCACCGCCGGAAAAACCACCACCTCCGCCAGACCAACCGCCGCCACTGCCGCCAGAAAATCCTCCAAAGGAGCCACTAGATCGTGAAGAACCGAGAAAAATTCCGCCACGACGTCGACTTCTGCCTAAAATCAGATCAATAATAACGAAGAAAATAATGATAAAGAGTAAAAATCCGCTAATTGGTTTATTCTTGGTGGATTTTTTCATTCCTAGATTTGTTGCTTGGCTTTCAACCTTGGCTAGACTTAAGAGTCCATTGATTCCTACAAGGATCCCTGTAGCGAAATCTCCTCGCTTAAAATAGGGAGTAAGGGATTGAATAAGCATCCCTGCTTGAGCATCGGTGATATCACCTTCTAAGCCTTGACCTACTTCAATTCGAATTTTCTTTTCGGCCATCGCCATGATGAAGAGAAGTCCCTTGTCTGCACTTGCCGAGCCAAGTTTCCATTTGTCAGTGGCACGAATAGAAAAGTTTTCAATCGCATCGCCATCTAAGTCTTTGGCAATAAAGACTTGTATTTGAATACCATTTTTGGTGTAGACAGATTTAAGCACATTTGAAAGTTGTCTCTCTTGTGTATTTGAAAAAATACCGACTTCGTCAATGACAGGACCAGTTAAAGGAGGAATCTCTCTAGCTGTAATTGAGAATGTAAAACTAAGAAGTGAAAATAGTAGAAGAAATCGCATTAAAATTCCACTTTAGGAGCATCTTTAACAGATTCTAAATTTTCCACTTGGTATTGTGGCATTTTATCAAATTTATAGAACAAGCTGTTCGTCCATGAATTTGGAGGAACTGTAACTTGGTTGTTGAAATTCTTAATAGATTCAATGTATCGGTTACGGGCAACAGTTATTCGATTTTCAGTTCCTTCAAGTTGAAATTGAAGTTGCTTGAAATTCTCGTTAGATTTTAGGTCTGGATACCTTTCAACTACAACCATAAGCTTTGACAAAGCGCCGGACAGACCTGCTTGAGCCTTTGAAAATTGATTTAGAGTTTCTTGATTGAGGTTTTCAATGGGAATATTAGTTTGTGTTGCTTTTGCTCGCGCTTCAACAACGGCAGTAAGAGTTTCTTTTTCTTGTTTAGCATAACCTCTAACAGTTTCGACCAGATTCGGAATAAGATCGGCCCTACGCTTAAATTGGTTTTGAACTTCTGCCCATGAGGCTTCGACTTCATTTTTAGACTCTGGAAGGGATTGAACTCCACATGAAGTTAAAAGTATGAGAAGTGGTAGAAGTGCGCTGCGCATAAAGCCTCCGAATTTAATCTTGGTTCGTTAAATATTGTAAGGTAAAGTAGAGCCCTATGTCCAAGTTACAAGTTTCAGTATTAATCATTGCCCAGAATGCAGCTTTTTCGCTTAAGAGATGTCTTGAATCTTTAAGTGACTTTGATGAAGTTGTCCTCGTCGATGGTGGAAGTACTGATGATACTTTAAAAATTGCATCGACTTTTTCCAACGTTAAAATATATGAAAATCCTTGGCCGGGCTTTATTGCACAAAGAAACTTTTCAATTGATAAGGCGAGTCACAAGTGGTGTTTAATGATGGACTCCGATGAGGCACTGACACCAGAGCTTTCAAAAGAGATAGAGAAGACCATTCAGCTTCCAAGTGCTAAGAAACTTTATCGAATTGTTAGAACTGAATATTTTCAAGGGCAGCCGATTGAACAAGCCTTTGGACGTTCAGACTATCAAGAAAGACTTTTTCAAACGAAGCATATTAGGTATACCGGAGGAAACCATCATGAACATCTTATAGATGGGCGTTTGGCAAAACTTGGTGATCCCGATATGGCAGACTTTCCAAGACAATTAAGAATCCTTCACTGGCCTGAGTACGGAATGGATGCGTGGATTAAAAAGCTGCCTCGTTTTGTCACTCTAGTAGCGAATGAAAAGCTGTCACGTGGCAAAACAACTTCTGCTTTTACGGTCTTTGCAACTTTGATTGGCACATTTTTTCAAATTTATGCAAAGTCATGGAAAGAGGGGAGAGTAGGTTTTTTAATTTCAATTAATGAAGCTTGCTATCGAACATTGGTCAAAGCTCATATGTACGCCAATTCAAAGATTAAATCCGCTAAAGAAAATAAAAATTTTGAAAAAGAATTTTTAAACTAAGCTTTGATAAAGCTTTAAGTATTGAATAGCTGCTTCATCCCATGAAAAAATCTTTGATCTCTCAATTAAACGATTGCTCTGATCTGTTGAAAATGTTGAAAGCCCATCAATAATTACTTTATTCATCGATTCAGGATTAAAATTATCAAAATAGAAGGCATCCTCACCACCAATTTCGGGCAATGAAGTTAGTTTTGATAAAAATAACGGTTTGCCTACAGACATCGCTTCTACTACTGGAAGACCAAAGCCTTCTAAAAAAGAGGGGAATATAAAAGCCTTGCATTTTTGGTGGTACCAGGATTTTTCAGAATCAGAAATCTTCCCTGTAAACGTAACGTTCTTTGGCGCATTATCAATGAGGTTTTTTGCGAACGAATTGTCTGTGCTTCCTGCAATAATAAAATCGTCATCAGGCATAATTTTCGCCAAATTTACAATAGATTGAAAGTTCTTCTTTTTTATAACTGTCCCTACACTAAAAAAGAAAGGCTTAGATGGTATAAGGCGTGGTTCTTCAGCAAGGCTTAAAGTTGGGACCCCATTCTTTATAACTGAAATATTAGTTATAAATGGAAAGTTGGTTAACACCTCTTTTTTTGTATACTCTGAAATACAAACGATATGCCTTGCTTGTTTAAATAGATTTTCGAGTTTAATTTTTATGACGTCTTTCTCATTCGGTTTTTCAATAAGATCATTTAGGTCGTGAACGGTTAAAATATAAGGTTTTGATCTTGAAGGGATATATCTTGGGTCTTGATGTGTTAGGTGCCACAACTTCGCTTCTGGCAAAAGCATTGAAAACTTAAAAAGAGTTCTTTTTTCAGGAATAGACTGAATTCCTTTGAGCGATAAGCCCTTAGGAACAATAGCTGCAATATTCAGATTTAAATTTTTTTTTGAGATAGCTTGTGAAAGGAAGGAACAAAATTGACCGAGACCCGAAAATGGGTCTCGAATTTTTTCTAATTCAATAATAATATCAAACAAATTATTCTCACAGACATTTTAACTCAGCTCCATTGTAGTCGAGGACGCCTTCTGAGCGCAACTGTTCAATTCTGATTCCAAACGAGATCTCTTCTTGTTCGACTTCTTCCTCTAACGCAATAATCTGATCAGCAAGGTCTTTGAGAGCATCCAATTTTACAACAAGTGAAATAAGAAATTCTCTTTTATCATCAATCTCACTCATTCTTTTACTAAACCAAAAGCTCGCTGCAATTGAAACGACGAATGTACCTGTTAAGATTTTACCAACGGCAGTTTTGTTTGCACTTTTGATGGCAGTTATTAGTCTTGCCAATACAGTGGTCCCTTGAAGCGTGGATTTCATTTTTTTAATCATTAATCCAGCTAATATCACAGAACCAAGTCCACTTCCGATAACAACATTTCGATTGAAACGACCGTCTGCTTCTAGCGATCTAGCTTCATCATCTAAGGCCTCAGCAAGAAGTGCTATTTCCCTTGAATCAGCTGTATCAACTAGGAGATCTCTAATTTCTCTGGCTTTTGATCTTTCGGCTTGAAGATCCTTCATCGCCGATAGCGCCTCTTTCATCTCGATGATCTTAGACTGTTTCGATTTCATGAAGGCGCATTTATCTAAGCCTTGAGCAAAAAGCGCAGAAAAAGATAATGAGTAACATAAAAATAGTGTAATTATTTTTTTCATAAGTTCTCTTTTGTTTATCTAAAGTACAGGCTGTCTAAATCTGCAGTTTGTTCAAGACGTTGTATTGGTTGTCTCGATTGAGAATTAGACCTTCCACTATTGTTTTGATTCGTCATA
This sequence comes from uncultured Halobacteriovorax sp., assembly GCA_964352405.1. Classification (GTDB taxonomy): domain Bacteria; phylum Bdellovibrionota; class Bacteriovoracia; order Bacteriovoracales; family Bacteriovoracaceae; genus UBA4207. Next base: position 12,874 of record CAYGRY010000039.1, on the reverse strand, counting down.
AAATCAGTAATAATTGTTTCAATTTGATCTCTTTGAGCAATACAGCGTGCTAGAGCAATCTTATCTTCTCTATGGCTGTCTGTTTGCATATCTTTCATTTTTATTTCTGATGTATCAAAGTCTAGTGTTAAAAGTTTTCCTTCTGCTTTGGCATTTTGAATAAGACGATTAGGAACAATTTCTGCATTTAAATAAACATTACCCATTTCGACGCCAGCAACGGTAACATAATGTCGAGTTTTGCCTTCAGAATTTGGAATCCCCATTGGTCTTATAGAAAGCTCTTGAGAGGCAGGATCAACAACTATTGAGCTTTGAGCGAATAGTTGATGAGAAAATAGGATAACGAAAGTTATAAATAATGTTTTCATAGGCGCTCCATTCAGTTTTCTTATTTAAATTGCAACGCCTATGCCAACTAATCTTATGGGTTTTTATGTATATTCAAGGTGTTGATGTGTCTAAAGTTTAGACAGTGTTTATTTCTAATAGAATAGTTGAGTATTCCGATAAGATTATAATGAAAAGTGCTTTTCCTGGGATATTTATATTACTCGTAATGCTTTCAACTGGACTTTGGACCAGGCAAAGTGTCGTTATTCAGCGAGCACCTGCTCAAGCAGCTATATGGGTTAGTTGTGCCCAAGCTTTCAGAACGATTATGACAATCTCTAGAAGTCCTTGGTTAGGTTTTTTAAGGCGTGTCCCTAGGCCACATCTCAAAAATATTGATGGTCTTTTAGTTGATCAGTTCACAGATGAGTTTTTAAGTGAAATCCATGCCGGTAAAGAATTGGCTGATTTTCATCCTGATTCTCTTGAACAAACGTTAGGCTTAATAGAGGCCACTTTGGTTTCTAGAGGATCTGCCAGGGTAGATTATGGATCAATGGATATTCTTAAAAGAGGAAAACTTGCCAGTTTGCTAAGACAGCTTGATAAGCCATCTAGGTTCAGCCTGGAGTCTTATGAAAATATTTGGGCGGAAATTTTTATTACTCGTATTGGTCGCTGGGATAGATATAAGAGTGTATTTGATGGTGATCACGCCAAAAGACAGGCGATCATGCTTTTAATGCAAGAAGAGATTGCCAGACTAGGTCTTGAAAAAGCTGCTAAAAAATACGGAATGTTTGAAAATCCGGCAGGTGTCATAAGACGTTTTAAAAACTCTAAACTAGGTAAGTTTTTAGCTGTATCTATTTTTAATGTCCCAGTCGCATTAGGTATGCCTCCATTAGTTCTTCCACGCTTTACTAGACCTAGGCTTCCAAAACAGCTTGCAGAAGATCTACTTGATCAAGGTCTTACTGATATCAATATTGCTAAAGTTGATGACTTTCTAAAAGACTACAGCGCTGGAAGATTTGGAATTAGCCTTGATAAGATTGAGCGTTATGAGCTGATAAGGCGAACTTACAATTCGGGACTAGGAGCTTACTTTTTAGTTTTGGCAGTTTGGGAGACAATTGTCAGAAACGAAGAAATTAGTGATGAGGAAGATTCTATTACAAATGCGATAAGTGATGTTCAGGAGCTCATTGATAATGCACAAGTTCTTCAGGAACAAGGTTATGATATATTTAGTGATCAAGAGATTGTTCCTAAGACTGTTCTTTCTAGAGAGTGCAATGATTTGAGAGACTGCCTTGCTTCATTTGGGGATCCAGAAGAAATAAGTAAAAACTCTTCACAGTATAAAGAATGTAAAGAGTTTGTTGATCCACAAAATAAGTGTCAGCAATTTTAATAAGGTACAATGATTCCTGGAAAACCAACACCGATAACTTCAGGTGTTTGAGTCAATTGTTCAGTGATCGGCTTTTGCAGGATACTTTGAGCGCCAGCATCTAACTTCTCAAGAACAAGAGCCCTATCTTCGGCCCTAAACTCTCCCCAAATCTTCTTGAATGAAGTTTCCCCGCGAAGAACTTGTGCCATTTCTAAGCCACCAGGCATCGTAGAGTTTGTAATCACACCAACTTTATTAAGTCGTGTATCACCAATAAAATACCAATTCTCTTGAGCTTTAGTTAAACGATCATTGTCATCGCAAATAAGCATTGTTTTCTTCGCACTTTCTGACTGAACACTTAAACAACGTCTCATACGAGCAAGGAACTCCAGTGTAATTCTATTATATTCAAGTTCAATATCGCTTTGTTGAGTATATTGCCTTTCAAAAGATGATTGCATAGAAGCTTTTTCTCTAGCACGATAAACACTCTGTGAGCGATCTCCTCCTATACCGACACTAGCGATAAAAGGAATTGAAAGCTCGAAGCCAACATGGCTTTCTACGGTCGTGGCATCTCTTTCTCCATCACCTTGGCTCGATCGATCACCATAAGCCGCAAAAAATCCTACGCCTCTAAAAATCTCGCCTTTTGCTTGAGAGACAAAAGTGGGTTTAGTGACTTTTATATCGCCAATTCTTTCTTCCTTAACAAATGATTCTACGTGATCAGATGGAGACACTTTAATAAAGTCACTTGGGTTTTCAAGACATTGCTGCCATTTTTCTCCGCCTTTTAATTTATCTTCAAAACGTCCCCAGTTAAATTCACGAGAGATTGTTGCGGGAGTAAAGAACTCATTACAAAGCTTTGCAAGAGCACTTTTAGGTAACTTTCTTGAACTCATGAGAATTCTCATGTCTGCTTGTGTCAGTCCTGCGACAGAGGCACGTGCTAGCCTTGCTACTTTTGAATCAATTCTTCTATCAGTGAGCTGAGATAGAAATTTATAGTTAAATTGATGTCCTTCTAAAGTTGATAGCATTTCAAGGCGTGATTTTAGTCCTTGATAAGAATAATTATCTCTAGCAGATAACCCTCGTGTATCTTGATAAAGTCTTCTTGCGATAAGGTCTTGTGATTGTGAGAAGTCTTCTTGAGCATAAAGTGTGACATCATTTGAGCTGGCTAGGGGATAGAATTCTGCATTAAAGACCATTGGACTTATATTAGATATACTATCAATTGGTTTCGCTTCAATAACAATTAGTGTTTTAAGCCTCAATAGAGGAGAGCGACTGATTGCTGTTGGGAATTTGAATAGCTTGCTGACTAAGCCATCAGGGCGAATCGTCACCGTCTGCTCTGTTGTCGAAAAATGTGTAAATTGCTCTAGATCAGGTTGTTCAAAGTTAAGGCCAGCTTTGTTTGGCGAGAAGATATGAACTCTTAAATCAATCTTTCCATTGGTTAGCGTCGTTGGTGGAGTTCCAAGGACACTTGCTCCTGGTAGAATGACCTTTGGATTCATTTCAATTCTAAAAGCCTTAGTAATACTGAGATTAAGGTTTTCATCAAGGAAATATCCTTCCATGTCATCAGTATCGATAGCGATTTTAAGCGATGATATATCAAGATGTCCTACGACATCGTTGTAAACCTGTTCTCTTAAGTTGAATTGATCAACGTCTAGGTTGTCTCCACGCTGAAATTCAAATCCTTGTGATTGCTCTAAACCACTAAGTTGAATATAACCTTTAGTTTTTGCCATATTTGATGGCAAAGTTAATTCAATCTGCAATTTCGCCAATTCTCCTAAACGAGGAAGTTTTTCTGTTTCGATTGCAACTTCGCCTTCAAGTTTCATGAGAGAACTTTGCCAAGAAATATCTCTAAGAATATTTTCATGAATCTGTTCTTGAGTTCCGTTGATATTTGAAGAAATCAAAGCAATATTAATTTTTGCTCTACCGGTTTCAAGTTCTGTTCTTAGTTGCTGACCGGAGATATCAAGTCGTTCTAGTACTGGTGTACCTTCAATTTTCCACTCAAGAATAGTTTGGTTATCTCTTTGTCTTCTGCGGATCACTTTCCAATTTAAATTGGAGATATTTAATGAGTTTGTTTTCACTGAATTTGCTTGAATCTTAAGTTCATCTCTTGTTGTGACCACACCAACCGGTCTGTGATATCTTGTATCAACAATGGCCTGACTTCCTTCGCGCCATGGATTAACAAGAGTAGCAATTGTAACTTCACCTAATTGAGTACCCTTTGCTCGTATTGAAAAATTGTTTTCAACCCATTTCTCATCAGATAACCAATCAAATGTGATGGCGTCTGACCAAGCTAAACATCCTTCAATATCTGTAGATAGAACGTACTGACGTTCATTCATTATGATTTCAAATTTTTCACCTACTAAAGGTGATTGGACGGCCGCATCTTTAAGACAAGCCTTATAGTGAACAAATGTAGCATCTTTAACTGCCGGAATCGCAGAGTTAGGTACCGCTTCACTTGTTGCTTGGATTTGAGAAACAAGAAAACTCGAATTTTGTGCACCATCAATTTCTTGAACATTATTACTACAGGCACTAAGTCCTATAATAGTTGTTAAAAGGCATAGATGTGTAAGTGCTGATTTCATCATAGAGCATATAAATGCAAGAACCGAACCACATAAGAAGGGGAATAATACCTTGAAATGATGTTATTGAACTGTCTAAGTTTTAGACAGTGGTAAGATCTTGTAACGTCCATTAAGCCAATCATCGATTTCAAGTTTATAGTCAGCACTAAACCTTCTATCACTAACTCCACCTGCCAACACAGTATGAATAAAGTCTTCAGAAAGGTCGCTGATCATTCTCCAGGAAGGCGCAAAACTACTATCTCTGCCGTGGGCCTTATAGACAGCACCTTGGACTATGGTGGCACGACCACCTGGTAGACCAACTGGTCCGTGATCAAATCCTAGAAATGAAGGTAGCTTTCCTTGAAAGAAAAGATTCTTCATAGTTACCGAGTTGACTTGGCCCCATGGCAGCAACTGATAAGAATTTGATTTTGATAAAGTTATTGAAAGGCATTTTTGAAAAAGTTCTTTTCTTTTTTGGGAGCCTCCAAACCATAACTCTAATGTATCGGAGTCTTGGCTTAGAAGTATTCTATCAAATAGGTGATAGTAATCTGTGATAGTTGAGGTATCACTTAATAAAAAACGTATAGAATTCTCACCAAAGAAATTGTCACCAAAAGTTTCAATGAGTAAGTTTTTATAAAAAGCTTCAAATAATGTTGCCTCTATACTCTCTAAAGTATAATGACAGTCCCAAGATTTAAGAGTTTGTCCTAATGGTGTTTCGGGAAATTCACCATCCAAAATTTCTAGGAATTGCTCTGCTTGCAATGAATAAAGATCGTTTTGAAGTGTTTTCATTCCCTCAGTTTCAATATCAGTTAAGCCACTGAGGACATCTTTTATTCGATCGTTCCTATAAGGACCCATAGGCAGATTGATAAGCTGAGCTTTGCATTTCGTATTTTGAATATGATTATTTGCAGAGGATAGATAACCTTCAGATGGGTTCTTAATATGCTCTAGTTCATTATTGGGAACTTTTCCAAACCATAAATTATCTTTGACCCAAGCCTCTAAAGGAACAAGCCCGTGGCCTTTCCTTTTTGGGGCTCTACCTGATTGTTGATATGCTATTTGACCTAACTTATCTGCAACTAACCAATTCGCTGATATGGCTACGTTTGAGATACTTGTTGTGAATTCATCGACATCTTTCGCTGTTTGAGCCGCCATCAATGATTCAATTGTATCGCCCATTCCACCACGGTGATTGGTCCATGCTCTTGAAAGATAAAGCCCATCTTCTATTTTAGATACTTGTGGAAGTTCTAAGATTCCTGATTGAGTTTCAAAAATGAGGTACTGAATTGGGCTTTTGCCTTTTCGTTTAATTGTTTCAACACGTTTATTAAGTTCTCTAGGGCCATCTTCACTAATTGATTTTCCATCTCTAATCTCTTCAATAAAAAAATCGACCATATCCATAAAGCCATAAGTAAAACTAAATGAAACATCTCGATTTCTTCCCATAATAATGCCGGGAACTCCTGGCATTGTGATGCCAACGATTTCGTTATTCTTCATTGAAGCACTGACTTCAAACCAAACACCTGGCAAACGATTCACTTCAAGATGTGGATCACTGCACATAATGGGTTGTCTTTTTTTTGCTTTAACTGGAGCTATGACCCAATTATTACTAGCAAGAAGCTTTGGAAGGTAACTTAATGTTTTAACTTCGACGGGTAGTCTTTGTCTTAAGAATTTTAGAGATTTTATTTTCTCAATACGGCTAACGTTTAATTCCTCTAAGTAAGGATGAAAAAGATTTTTAAGCTTATTCGTCTCGCAGCCGTCTAAAACTGATTGAATAATTAACCTTTCTATATCCTCTTGTGTTTGTGCAAGACCGATATAGGACATCAATTTAACTGTCAAAAGTGTATGCTCAGGTTTCCATGGCTCAGGTTTATGTCTTGTAAGTTTAAATTCCCAAGGGAGTTTTTCGTTCTCCCATACAAAATTAACTCCAGCAGAGTAAGATTCAAGGTAATTAAGGACAGTATTATTAATTTGAGAAACTTCTTTTTTTGATTCATATGACATTCCTACTTCACGCATGAAAATATCAATACTTTCAGTTTCCTCATCAGACTTTAATTTTTCACTTAGTCGACCTTGGCCAGCGAGACGTGCCAGTTCCATTTGTATTGTTCTATCACGTGCATGAGAAACGCCAATACCGAAAGCAATATCTTCTAGACTTTCGCCTTTAAGCGAAGTCACGGCCGATGGCAGACGTGATACTTCGCACGTATATTCATTTTTTTTAATAGTGACGGGCGTTGATGATAAATCTTTTTCCATCATATCATTTTAATGACTTTCGCCATTTATAGTCTTCGCACTGCAGTAGAGCTAAGTTTGCTCAGTGGAGTAATTGATTAATTAAGTTGATAAGACCAATTGAATGATACTGCATCTTGGTCCGACTGAACTAAGGTTTGTTTGATTATTGTTGAATGAATATAATCAAAAATTATTTTGGAAGATGAATCAACCTTAACATCGAGCTGGTAAGAAAATCCGCTTCTATTTGTATGACCAAGCAAAGAATTATTATAGTAACCAATAGCTGCATCAGACTGAATTTCAAACCAAGCGAGTGTTGATTGGTAATCACTATGACCCAAGATTAATCTTAACTTAGTTGCTTGGTTTCTCTCATTTGGAGCTCCATCATTAAAAATATAGTCACCACCAAAACCCCATTTCCATTGATCAAAGGTTCCATCAAAGTCTAAAGTTCCTGCATAGCCATTGAACTTATAGGCTAGAGTACTATTTGTACTTCCTATGCCTAGTGTTTGGTTGCCCATAAAACCGCTTTGATAAGCAACATTTCCATTGATATTTTCGTAACCCCAAATGAAGCCTTTCGCTTTGATCCCAAGAATATCTCCAGGTAAATCTAGCTGCATTCCAGTTTGCCAATAATTAGGCGTGCCCTCTGATACGCCACCAAGTCTATTTGTTAACTCTTGGTTTGAAGGGATTGAAGTAAGCACTTGGAGGTGTAATTGAGCTTCGGCCCACAAAGGTATGGCTTGATTGAGCGATGCTCCAAAAAAACGAGTAGAGCTAATAAGAATATCAGGCGCCCATTTTTTCATCGGAATTGCTCCAAAATCAAAATGAGTCAATAACCAAGGGTTGAAGTCAAAAAAGGCGTGATTTAAAATAACTTGCTGAGCTGGCTTAAATTCATCTAACAAAGCACTTTTATGTGAGCCTGTTTCAAGAAGGATAGAAGCCTTACTAAAGAACTTAAATTTATCGCTGATAGTAATATCTAAATCACCTGCAGGAGCTATGCCAAAGCTTCTCGCTTGCTGAGTAGCACTTTCTATATATGTCATCTTTGTATTGAAAGAAAACTTATGAACATAACTCATTGCAAATGAGTTTTGAGTGACTAAGACGAAAAATATAAAGGCTCGGATAAAAAACATTATTAACTCCATTTATATAGACTATTTTAAAGACTGAGTAGGGTAGTTGACAATGTTTTGTCTCAGGTGGTGAAGCTTGCCGCAAAGACATCTTTAAAGACTAAGGTGATAATAAATTATGATTAAAATTCATGAAGCTTCCAAGAGCTTTGGTCCTACCAATGTTATTCCGTCTATGAGCCTGCAGGTACCTACGGGTGAAACGCATATTCTTTTAGGTTCAAGTGGTTGTGGAAAAACAACTATTCTAAGAATGATGGCAGGCTTATGTAAGGCCGATACAGGCGAAGTATCTCTTGGTAGTGACAATATCAACAGTCTAAGTGCAATAGAAATTTCGAATAGTGTCGGTTACGTCATCCAAGAAGGCGGACTCATGCCTCACTTAACAGCAGCAGACAATATTCTGCTACCAATTAAAATTCGCGGACAAGACCTGAGTGCTGCTCGAGATCGAATGCATGATTTTGCAAATGCTGTAGAACTAACGACAAATCAATTAACGAGATTTCCTCATCAACTTTCTGGCGGACAAAAACAGCGTGTAGCCTTGATTCGTGGACTTATTTTGAATCAACCGATTATTCTTTTAGACGAGCCTCTTTCCGCCTTAGATCCGGTTGTCAGAATGAATTTACAGATTCATCTAAAAAAACTGTTTGAACGATTATCTAAGACCGTTGTCCTAGTCACTCACGATCTAAATGTTGCATCCTATTTAGGTGATAGGATTTCACTTTTAGATCAAGGGCGAATTGTGCAACAAGGAAGATTTGAAGATCTTCTTAATCAGCCCAAAAATGATTTTGTTAGAGACTTTATCAGAGCTCAAACACCAGCAGCAAAGGCTTGTTCTTGAAATACTTTTTTATATTCCTTTTCATACTATCGAGCGCTCCCTCCCTTTATGCAAAAAACCTTACTATCGGAAGTAAAAACTTTACCGAAAGTTATATCCTAGCTGAAATCATGGCCCAACTTGCTACCAAGGTAGGCGAGGCTGATGTTATAAGAAAATTTGGACTTGGTGGAACAGGGATTACATTTCAAGCATTAGAAAAAAATGAAATTGATCTATATCCAGAATATACTGGAACAATTAGTGAAGCGATCTTAAAAGATCCGAACCTTAAAGATTGGAAGTCAATCAAAGAAAAAATCGAAGAAGAAAACTTTCAAATTAGTTTAAGTCTTGGTTTTAATAATACTTATGCTTTAGCAATGAAAAAAGATAAGCTGGCAAAACTTGGTCTATCTAAATTGTCGCAATTAAAGAAATTTAATTCATTGCCCTCGGCATTCTCCCATGAGTTCGTCCAAAGAAAAGATGGTTTGAAAAATCTATCTCTGCACTATGGATTTAAGTTAAAAAATGTAAAAACAATGGAGCATAGCCTTGCCTATCAGGCTTTAAGCGAAGGCAAGGTCGATCTTGTTGAAGTTTATTCAACTGATGCAAAAATAGAAAAGTTTGACCTTGTTCTACTTGAAGATGATTTGAATTATTTTCCGTCCTATCTTGCAGTAATTTTTAGTCAAAAAGATTTCGCGATGAACTTTCCGTTAACATACCAAAGTTTTGAAAGAAATCTTATTGGTAAAATCGATAATAAGATGATGACGAAGCTAAATGCTTTAGTTGAACTTGATGGTTATAGTTTCTCACAAGCAGCTAAATATTTTTTAGAAGGAAAAGTGAATTCTTCTAACGTTGTTCTTTGGGACTGGCAAAAGATAATTCTTAGAACAAAAGAGCATATGGCCTTAGTTTTTATATCATTAATTTTCGCCATTTTTATTGGCATACCTTTAGGAATTATCTCAGCACAAAATAAATATCTTGGACAATTTCTCCTTGGTGCTAATGCTCTCATTCAAACAATTCCGTCATTAGCCCTTTTATGTTTACTCATTCCATTTTTTGGAATTGGTCCAAAACCTGCGACTTTTGCATTATTTCTCTATGCTTTGTTACCAATTGTTCGGGGTACATTTACGGGATTAAAGTCAATTGATTTAAAACTAAAGGAAAGCGCTATTCTTATGGGTCTAACAAAGATGCAGAGGCTTAGGTTTATTCTTTTACCGTTGGCCAGTCCATCGATCATGTCGGGAATCAAAACTTCTGCTATTATAAACGTAGGAACTGCAACCTTAGCGGCCTTTATTGGTGCTGGTGGACTAGGACAAATTATTGTTACGGGTCTTGCTTTGAATGATCAGCAAATGATTCTTCAAGGAGCTATCCCCGCAGGTGCTCTTGCGATCGTTGTTCATATTTTCTTTGAGTTGATAGACAAATGGATTGTTCCGGTTGCACTTAGACGTAATTAATATTTAACTAGTTGAAATTACAAGAGATAGGTATCGCCGAATCACTCTCCCCAAATGCCGAATGATGGGATAATAATGAGAGCAGATTTGGGGAAAATTTAGGGAGAATTCATGGCGACTAACGTTCATACATCGACACATCCAAGTAAGTTATTAGCACCAACTATGTCACAACATAGAACATTTAAGAGTGATGAATTTTGGCGTACTCTTCCTGGATATGCTGATGTTTCTCGTGAAGAATTTGCAGATGCAAGATGGCAGCTTAAACATTCAATTCGTAAAGTTGATCAAGCCAAGAAAGTTTTAGGGCATCTACTTTCTGAAGAAGTCTATCAAGATATGATTCAAGGCCAACATATTACGCCTATGAATATTAGAATTACTCCTTATATTTTCGCTCTTATTAATTGGAACGATCCTATTAATGATCCACTTCGAAAACAATTTTTACCTCTAGGTAGCCAGTTTTTACCCGATCATCCATATTATGCTGAAGATTCATTGGCGGAAGATGAAGACTCTCCAGTTGAAGAGCTGACTCATAGGTACCATGATAAAGTTCTTTTCCTTCCAACAACTTTATGTCCAGTTTATTGTTCATATTGTACTAGATCTCGTTTGATTGGTGGCTCGACTGAATCAGTTGAAAAAGAAACTTATGGTGTAAACAAGAAAAAATGGGAAGCCGTTTTTGAATATATTAAAACACAACCACAAGTAGAAGATGTTGTTCTTTCTGGTGGTGATGCCACCATGTTAACTCCAGCACAATTAACAGAGGTTGGAGAAAGTCTTCTTAATATTCCAAATGTTCGCCGTATTCGTATTGCCACGAAAGGTGTCGCCATCTATCCTCAAAAATTCCTAACTGATGACGCATGGTTTGGAGCTCTCACAGGTCTACATAAAATGGGTCGTGATATGGGCAAGCAAGTTGTTGTTCATACTCACTTTTCTTGTACACATGAAATCACTGATTGGAGCAAGCAAGCATGTGATCGATTATTCGATGCTGGTATTATCGTTAGAAATCAAGCCGTACTTCAAGCAGGTGTGAACAATACAGTTGAAGAGATGGTTATGTTAACGAGAAAACTTGCTTATATGAATGTTCAACCATACTACGTCTATATGCATGACATGGTTCCTGGATGTGAACATTTTAGAACAACGATTAAAGAAGGTGAGGAGTTAGAAAAAGCAGTACGTGGTACAACTGCCGGCTTTAATACTCCTACATTTGTCTGTGACCTACCTGGTGGTGGTGGTAAACGACATATCGCCAGTTACGAATATTATGATCAGGAAAATGGTATTTCAGTATGGAGTGCTCCAAACGTAAAACCAGGTAAGCTCTTTACGTACTTTGATCCGATTCATAAATTATCAAAAGACGCTCAAGCCAGATGGATGGATGAAAAAACTCGTCAGGCCATGGTTGATGAGGCAATCAAGAAAGTTGAATAATCGCCAATAATTATGGTCAGTTCAAAATAATTGAACTGACCTTCCAACTACCTAATTTAAAAACATTTCCTAAGAAAATAATTACAGTTCTTAATGAATCTAAGACCTTGCCGACAAGATAGATCAAGTATTATTGCAAAGGCGAGTCGTCATGAGATTTATAAGTTTAATTTTATTAATATGTTATTCGATTTCAAGCCATGCCTTTGAATTTAATCTTAAAAGTTGTCAAAAAATTCAAAAAGAAAAAATTTTTAAAGAGGCTATTACACGAGAGTTACTTGGCGCCAGTTTATCATCTAGGCCAAAGTGCTTAGTTAAGCATTCATTTAAATATCTATTACCAGTTTGGGTTCCACCTACTGAAGGAACAAGAATTTTCGACATCGGTGTCGATTTAAAAAGTCTTAAAATTATCGATTCAAAGTTAATCGAGGAATTTACAGGTCAATACAGCGTTGAATTTGAAGTCAAGTCAACAAAACAATTTGGTGAAAAAATATTTAAAGATAAAATTGTTGTCGCAACGAAATTAGAATCTTCAATTCATAAAAGTCATGGTTGTGCTTTTACCATGGAGATTCCAGAAAACTATTATCTTGCGTCTGTTTGCTTCGATCAAGAATCTAAAGGAGGAAAAAAATGAATAAATTTTTCCTACCCTTATTTTTCATCATAAGTTTGAATTTATTTGCCAATGACACAATTGATCCTCCTGCAGTGACATCAATTCCAGCAGCTGTTCAAACACCTAAGCCTGAAGAGAGTCTGTTTAGTAACCTCTCGAATCGTGCTTGGGCCTATATGGAAGATTTAGGCCTTGTTGAAAGAGATGATATCGTTCCAATCACGGACGATGATATTGAAAATGAAAGACAAGCGGCACTTAATTTAATGGATAATGCAAATAGAAACCTATCAAACCTCAATTCGATACAAAGCGATGAGCTTTGTAATGCCCTAAGTTTAAATCGTATGAGCCAAGCGGTTGATACAAATAATGATGCTGCAGTTGGTATGAGGTTAGCTTTAGCTACAATGTATCAAAGCTGTGAAGCACCTACTATCACGATTTCAAATACTCTAACGAGTCGTAGTAGTCCAGTCTCTGGTCGACCAAGATCTTTAATGAATCGTAGTCGAGTCACTACATACAATAGATTTAATCCCTATTTAGCAAATAGAACTTCTGTTAGAAATGGATGTTTTAATGTTTTAGCACAGCCTCCAATTTATGG
>CAYGRY010000038.1:0-25393 GCA_964352405.1 uncultured Halobacteriovorax sp. | reverse complement strand
GACATAACCAAACTGTACCATCGCTTTAACAAAAAACCATCAGCTATTGGGAGACAATGATGCAAAAGAAGATGGTTGTATACGTTGAAAAAGAAAAATTTCTTCGAGAATTAATGGAAAAGGCTATAAGTGGAGCCGGTTTTGATATTTATAGCTATTCAGACCATGATTGCATGCATTTTATTGAAGATTTAAAACCAGATCTCCTCATTCTAGATGGCCAAACAATTTCTAAAGAATTTATTGAACGACTAGATGCGCATATTCCGGTTGTCCTCACTGGCGATCTTCCTTCACTAGAAAGCCTTTCAAGGCCAATACACACCCATATAGAAAAGCCGTTGGGTCCATTTGATTTAGTGGCAATTGTCTCCAAAATTTTACAGCAATAAATCTTCGAAACTGTTTTAGAATAATGCTCGAAGCACCGATGGATACTGGTCTTTGAAACAATTTTAAATTGGAGTAGAGCTGTGGATCATCGAGAATTTTTCCAATTCTGTTTTAATTATTCGATGAGTATTGCAGTAGTCTTAGGATCTTATTGGTTTAAGTATTACTATCTGAATTGAAATCCATGTGATGATAAATCTCACTATCAGGCGCCAAGATATACTTATTCATTCTTAAAGAATCAAAAATAAAGGCCGGAACTCTTACGCGATAAAAAATACCAGTTTCATGGTTATGGGTAGAGAGAATATTGGTTTTTCCAGCGACAACAGAGTGAGCTTCGCCGTCTTCATAAGGAACAAAAAGGTCATACTTATTTTGTTTTTCTAAAAACCAATTAATGACGTGACTTCGAAGCGCCTTAATGTCTTCAGGGTTGAAAGAGCTAACCACAAAAGAGCCAGCGTGACTTCTTTTAATAATCTTCTCTTTTATTGGGTCGTTGAGAAGATCTTTTTTGTTAAAAACAATGAGCTGCTCTTTATCGTGAACGCCAAGCTCATTTAAAACTTCGCGAGTGACTTTAAGTTGTTTCTCATAGTGAGGATCACTGATATCAGCTACCAAGATAAGAAGATCTGCTTCAAGAGCTGATTCTAATGTGGTTTTAAAACCTTCAATTAATGTATTTGGAAGATTTGAAATAAATCCCACCGTATCAATTAAAATCATCGGTGGGTGAGTATCAGGATTTAAAGTTCTAAAGGTTGAGTCGAGCGTGGCAAAGAGTTTGTTCTCTTCGAGAATACTAACTCGACACATTCTATTCATTAGTGAACTTTTGCCAGCATTGGTGTAGCCAACGAGAGCTGCCGTCACTGCTTTATTTTGACGCTTCTTTTTTTCTTGCTCACGAGATTTTTTAATCGTTTCTAATTCTTTTTTATGAAATTCAATACGATCACGAATAATACGACGATCCAGCTCAATTTGTTTTTCACCTTCGCCGCCTAGAACACCGACACCACCACGCTGACGATTTAAGTGGGACCAAAATCCCATAAGACGTGGAAGAAGATATTGAAGTCTTGAAATTTCAATTTGAATTTTAGCTTCTTTGGTTCTTGCATGTCGGGCAAAAATTTCTAAAATAACGTGAACGCGATCGATGACCGACATACCAGTAATCTTTCGAATATTTCTAACCTGCGACGCCGAAAGTTCGAAGTCAAAAACTAATAAGTCTGAGCCTTCGTCTTTGGCCTGTTTAGCTACTTCTTCAAGTTTGCCTGAGCCTAAAAACGTCGCGGCATCGATTTGTTTTTTATTTTGAATGATTTCACTCATGGCCTTGATGCCAAGGGTACGAAGGAGTTCTCTAAGTTCAGTTAAAGAGCGCTGACTTTCTTGAATCGTTCTATGTTCATCGAGTTGTGGAGCGACTAAAGAAACTAATGTTGCCTGAGACGAGATATTAATATGAAATTCGTTATCTAACATTGAGCTCCACAATTTGATTATCTAAGAGTCGGGTTTTGCCCATAAAGACAGCACCGACCAAGACAAAAAATTTATCACCGCTTTGAGGCGCTCGCAAGCTCTTAGCCTCGAGTATTTCTAGGTAATCCCATACAGGATTCTTGGTAATTTCGTTAATCTGGCTTAAAACAGCACTTAGACCCTCTTGTACTAACACAGAGCTCAAGTGCTCGATGGTTCTTGGCAGTAAGAGAGCATCTTGGCGTTGTTTTTTGTTCAGGTATTGGTTGCGCGATGAAAGTGCCAATCCGTCATGATCTCTTACTATTGGTAGCATCTTAATATGGCTATTGAGTCTAAGATCTTTGGTCATGCGCTCAATGATTTTAACTTGCTGATAATCTTTTTGACCAAAGTAAGCTAAGTCTGGTTTCACCAAAATAAAAAGTTGGTAAACAACTGTGGTGACACCAGCAAAGTGAGTTGGCCTTGTCTTACCACAAAGAATTTTCGAAAGTTCAGGTAAAGCAATTTGAGTTTGAAAACCTTCTGGGTAAATTTCACTATTATCTTTTGGAGCAAAGACGATGATGTCTTTATGAAGTGTTTCAAGTTTCTTTAAATCTTCATCAAGTGTTCTTGGATACTGCTCGAAATCTTCACCTGGACCAAATTGTTTTGGATTAACAAAGATGGTGACAACAGTAAATTCATTTTCTTTTAATGATTGTTCAACAAGGCTCAGATGACCAGAATGAAGATTGCCCATGGTTGGTACAAGGCCAACAGAGCGACTAATAGAATTTCTCCACTCAATAAATTCAGACGTGGAGGCTATGAGTTTGATCATGCCTAATTGATTCCAAAATTTTATGAGCAAGTTGCTCTTTTGTTAATGTACCCTGAAAAACAATATTTTGATTACCGCGATAGAAAAGATATTCAGGCGCAGTATCACCAAAGCCCTGATTAAATCCAACTTTCGTGCCAATCAATAAATCAACAGGCTTATCGTTCCATTTCTTATCAAGGGTTGTTAGAGAGAGATCTGTTTCTGCTGCAAAACCAATCATGGTCTGCTCAGAACTTCTAAGACTTAAGAGATGTTTTAAAATATCTTGAGACTTTTCAAAAGGGAGTGATCCACTAAGTTGATCTTTTTTTAATTTTGATGGGCTTGTGTGAAAAGCGATATCACCAATAGCAGCACTTGAAATATAAGCACTCGCGTCCTTAAAAGAAGCTGTAACGGTTTCAAACATCTCTTGCGTGGTTGAAACTCTATCAATCAAGACTCTTGGATGATCAATAAGCAAATCAATTTTTGGCGTAGAGTACTTCGTGGCGACTAAATGGACTTGATATCCAAGGCGTAAAGCTTCAACGGCAAGCCAATATCCAGTTTCACCTGAACTTGCGTTGGTCACAAATCGAACAGGATCTATGGGGGCAATCGTTGCGCCTGTAGTGATTAAAACTTTCTTTTGAAGTGCTTTATGCTCAAAGCTTTGAATCAACGTTAACATTTCATCAACGCTTGCTAATTTTCCATCACCGTTTTCACCACAAACCATCTCACCACTCATCGTTGAGTGCATATAAGTTAGTGGAAGAGAACTTAGTGTTTCACGATTCTTTTTAACAATAGCATTGTCCCACATCGCAGGATTCATGGCCGGAAATAAAAGAACAGATACTTCAGGTTTTAAAGCTAAGAATAAACATGAAAGTAAATCATCAGCCAGGCCATGGCCTAATTTATTCAATGAATTGGCACTAAGAGGGGCAACAACAACTTTTTGCGCCCATCTAGCTAAAGCGATATGCAGAACTTGATCGTGCTCAAGCCCGTCGAACATTTCTTTTGTAGGGTTGTGATCATCTTGAGGCAAGTAAACATAGTCAGCACCCAAGTGCTTAAAAATTTCTGGCTTTATAAAATCAAGGGCACCTTGAGTTAAAACAACTCTTACGTGATGTTTGCGTTTCGTTAGCCCACGAACAAGGTCGAAAGCTTTATAGCAGGCAATGGATCCGGTAACGGCCACAATGATATTCATAGCGGCGAGAATCGCATAATCCCTACATTATTCCTAGTTCATATGCTTTCTTAAGGCAGAAGTGCAGGGAGTGATGGATAAGGTGTGGCTCATTCATACAACCGGGAAACAAGGGTTTAAGTAATTCCCCGTGGCCACCGGTGAGCATGATGCTTTGCGCATCATAATCTTTAAGTTCATCTTGAATTTTGTGCAGTAAAAAATTGTAGCCCTGGGCAATAGCATCAAATGTATTGAGAGCCTTAAGCGATGGTGCTGCCTGAATATTAACTTGATCAAGACTAAGTCTTGGAAGCTTGGCTCCTTTAAGTTTGAACACATCAAGATAAGTTTCAAAGCCTGGAATAATAATGCCGCCGCTATGACCGCTCTCTTTGAGTAGATCGATAGTCGTAAAAGTTCCAGCATCAATCAGCGCACGAATATTTTTATTATTGTGATGTAAATAATAAATTTGAACCAATCGATCGGCACCTAAAGTCCCGGCATACTTTAAAGGCATTTGTAGAAAATCTTTAAAGGTTCTCCACTCCATGACTTCAATTGGTGAAAGCCATGAGTGATCAAAGTCGTGTCCTACTTTTGAGGTAATCGATTGAACTTTTTTAGCACCGACAGCATCAATACTTTGTTCATTAACAGCATCAAGCCTAGTGACTTGCTTAAGGCTTCCGTCAATAAACCATCCAACGTGAGGGTTGGTGTTGCCAATGTCAAAAGTAAGGATGAGTTCCATGATTATTATTGGGCTGGAATATTTTTAGAAAATCTACTTTTAGTGACTTCACGATTCTGCTTAAGATAATTTTCTATCAAAGTCTTTTTTGTTTCAAATAGATTGGCCACTGGTTTTACAAACTTTGGCGTATTATCTTCAGCTAGTCCCAAGAGATCATTAAGCACTAAAACTTGGCCGTCGACTTGTTCGCCACTGCCAATTCCAATTGTAGGAATGTTCAGCTTTTCTGTAATAATGGCAGAAGTCGTGGCATCTACACATTCAAGTACAACCGCAAAAGCTCCTGCTTGTTCAAGTTTAATCGCTTCAGCTAGCAAGCGATGAGCTGAATCTGTGGTTTTACCATGAGTGAAATATCCACCAAGTTCGTGAACTGATTGAGGAGTCAACCCGATATGTCCCATCACGGCCACACCTGTTTCGCTCAATCTTTTAATCATGGAGAGTACGTGATCAGTTGCGCCTTCAATCTTTAATGACTCGGCACCTGTTGCTCTAAAAAGTTCGACAGCATTTTTAATACCGTCATCAAAAGTCGCGGTCGCGCCAAATGGAAGATCAACCACAAGGAATTTATTTTTAGCACCACGACGAACGGCACTTCCAAAAGTAATCATATCTTGAATCGTGACTGGAACTGTTGTGTCATAACCAAGCACAACGTTACCAACAGAATCACCAACTAAAATAAGATCAACAGAAGTTTGCTCTAGCATTTTAGCTGTTTGAAAATCATAACAAGTCAGCATCTGAAGAGATTCAGCACCGCTAGAGGCTTTTCTTTTTCTAATCTGTCTTGTTGTTAGGGCCTTCATATTAATCCTCAAACAATTGCGATTTTAATTTCAGGTGAGTTTGTTGCAAACTACTATGGCCCCACTCGGCGGCTATAGCTTCACGCAGAGCTGAAAAATCAGCGTCACTGGCTTGTTTGTAAAAGGTTCCCCGATCAATATCCTCAAAGAGAGTTTCTAATTTGTTTTGATACGCTTTGTCAAAAAGTAGCTTGTCAGCTTTATAACCCCCCAAAAGGGCGTTGGGAGAAATCAGCTTAAAAAACTCATTGGGACCCATTTTAACAAGAGTGTTGGCGATAAGTTTCATCTCGTACCAACATTCAAGATAAGCAAGTTCTTCACTTATTCCATTCTTTCGAAGCAAATTAAAACTAAGTTCCGCCGCTCTTGGTAAGACTGAACATAAAATAGATTGTTCAGAAAAAAGATCAGCCTTGGTTTCATCTTCGAAGGTTGCTGGGTAAGGACCAGCATTGATTCCCAAAGCTTTGGCCAAATCAAAAATCCATTCTTTAGCTTGATCTTTATTTTTAGAAAACTCTACAGAGTAGACAGCAGCAAGTTTTCCTTTTGTCTCGTAAAGAAAACGTAGCTCACTAGCAATTGCTTTTGGGGCAAAAAGAAGTATCTCTGCTCCAATATTGGCGCTATTGAGAAGTTTGCTTTCAATTGAATAACCATGGGCAAAGATTAGTCTTGAACCTTTTAAAAAAGTAATTCCGTCTAAGACTTCATGATGAAGATGGTCCGGTGTTAAATTAACGAAGTCGCCAATACTTTTAGAGGCTTGTTCTAAAGTTGTGACATTGAAGCCGAGTTTTGCCGCTAAATCTCTTGATGAACTCTCAGGCTTTAAGCAAATTTGAACAGTCCAGCCAGAATCTTTTAGATTCATGGCCCATGCCTTTGCTTGATTACCAAAGCCAATCAATGTGATAGTTTTATTCATGGATAAATAAGTACCATGGAGTAAGCGTGGCGACAAAGTTAGCTTTCACGACCCTAAGAGAGGATCAAGGCCAGCCATTATTTTGGTCGATGCATTGGCAGCGTATACTCAAGTCATGGAAATATTTTGGCTTACCTGGTGTTCCTGACGAAAAAGAACTCTTTTTAAAAGTCTGCCAATTTTTTAATGATCAACCAGATCAGATTTTAAGAATTGATTTACTAGATGATCAAAGTTTTGAATTTAATTTTAGGCCGCTAGTTTGCCGCGACAGTGAAGCTCTGATTAATTTAACTCTTAGTGAAAATAGACTTAAAAAACGCTGCGAACCTTCTTGGTTAAAGGCCGGGGATTATTCTTGGCGAATGAATCAGCGAGATCTGGCAAGACAGCAAAAATTTGATGACTATCTCTATTTAGATGAACAAGAAATGATCGCAGAAGCAAGTGTGTCGAATATTATTTGGTGTAAAGACTCATCATTTTTTACTCCGCAAGCAAACGAATATATCCTGCAAGGAATCACGGTTTCGCTTTTTCTTGAAAACCATAAAAATAATTTTACTTGTTCTAGTTATGATTTGAAGGATCTACTAAGTGCTGATGCAGCATGGCTAGTCAACGCTGTTACGGGACCACAACGAATTGCCAGCCTTGATCAACATAAGTTTAGCTCAAAACTTCCCCAAGTGGATTTGGATCAGCTATACTGGGCACTCGTAAAACATGATAGGAATAGCAGAAGTGAATAAAGAGCTCATTATTAAATGCGGACAATGTAAAACGGAGTTTGATTATTATTCATCGAAATTTCGTCCTTTTTGTTGTGAACGCTGTAAAATGATTGATCTTGGTCATTGGTTTGCTGAGACTTATACAATTGCCTCTAAAGAACCTCTAAAAGAATCTGAAATCGATTTAGTAATTGAGCATCAGCGTCTAAATGGAAATATGTCAGATGATGAGTAAAAAAGAAATTAGAGAGACACTTCTTTCTACTATCGAATTAGCCGAAAAAGCTGGTCAAAAACTCACTCGTTTTCAAAAGAAAATTGGAACCCTCAAAGTCACTCACAAGCAAGCTTTAGGTGTAGCCAGTGAAGCAGATGTTGCTGTTGAAAACTTTATAATTAAATCATTAAAGTTAAAGCACCCCAAAATGGATGTCTTAGCTGAAGAAAATTATTACGAAAGCTTTGGCAATAAAAAGCATGCCTATAAACACTACCAAGATATCCCTTGGTGTTGGGTTGTAGACCCATTAGATGGCACTAATAATTTTTTAAGCGGTCTTGATTATTATGGCGTCTGTATTGCGCTTACTCATTTTGGAAAACCAATTCTTGGAGTTGTTCATCAACCAGCAACTGGCATTACGTATTATGCTTGCGAGGGATTGGGGGCTTTTAAGATTGAGCCAGGTAAAAAACCAAAAAAGCTCACAGCTGTTGGAAAAAAATTACCAAATGCAATGCTGGCGACTGGATTCGCGACCGAAAAAGGAAAGGTTTTTGATCGGGAATTTGCATTATTTAAAAACCTAATGGGCAAGAGTCGCGGCATTCGCAGAATGGGAAGCGCGGCCCTTGATTTATGTTATGTCGCTGACGGAACCTTTGATGGTTTTTGGGAAACTGGGCTTGCTCCATGGGATGTGGCCGCCTCAGGACTGATTTGCAAAGAATCTGGTGTTGAAGTGACCGATTATAGGGGCAAAGATTTTCATCCGTTTCAAGAAACCATCGTTGCCGCTAGAAAGCCCTTGTATTTTGATCTGATTAAACTCGTCTGACATATATGTTCTAAGGTTGACACGGATGGGGTCAACTCCCTATAATTTTCATAGGATAACACGTGTTTCCAAGGAAGGATTGTCGTGACCGAGACTCTTAAATTGATCGTGACGAAGTTCACGGATGAAGCCATTACTATTACCAGTTTAGTTTTACTATTCGTTTTAGCAGTACTTATTGTTTACTGGTTATACAATCGTAGAAAATTTAGAAAACTCACACACCAAATTCCTGCCAGTGTTGTTAAAAACTATCTCGACAGTATTATTCAAAACTCAAGTTCACTTAAGTCATCATTGTTTCGTGGTAGCGGTTTAGATCTTGGCGAAGGTATTCCTTCTGTTATGCCTCTTAAAGACCTTCCTGTTTCAGGAGTGAACGTTGCTGGAAATGATAGTGAGTCATTGAATCAAAAAGTTGCGGAGGTAAACTCTCTTAAGGGAATGCTTTCAGATAAAGACAGAGTTATCAGTGAACTTGAAAAAAGACTTGAAGCGGGAATCGATGGCGATGCTTCAGAGCAAATCGATATCTACAAAAAAGAACTTACTGGTCTTAAGGAAAAGTTAAAACTTAAGGACGATGAAATTGCTGCCGCTAGATCAGCTGCCTCCGAAGGTGGCGGTGATACATCAGATCTTGAAGCACGCCTAGCGGCTTTATCAAAAGAGCGCGATGAGATGCGTGAACGTTTGGCAGAATATGAAATCATTGAAGAAGACTTAGCGAACCTTAAAAGACTTCAACAAGAAAATGAACAACTTAAAAAAGAATTAGATTCACTTCGCGGTGGTAAAGCGCCAGCAGCTGAACCAGTAAAAGAAGAAGCTCCTGAAGAAATTGATGTGGCTGATGAAATTATTGAACAAGCAGCTAGTGAACCAGAAGCTGCGCCAGATGCAAATGCTTTAGATGATTTTGAACAAATGATCTCAAGTTCTGGCGAAGAAGCTGAAGAGCCAAGTGCTAAGCCAACTAGTGATAAAGAGATGGTTGGTAAGCAAGAAAAAGGCGAACAACGTTCAGCTGAAGAATTATTAAGCGAATTTGAAAAAATGTTAGGCTAGGAGAGTTTAATGCGTGCAGCATTTTTAGCAGTCTTTTTTGTTAGCATGGCTATAGCCACGGTAACACATGCTTCTCCTAAACATACTGATGCTAGTAAGGTCGTATCTGACGTAGCTAAAGAATTACGTGTTGATGGATTAAAGCCAAGATTTCTTCGTGAATATTCAAGCAAAGAAGCCTCATCATGGAAGGCACTTAGACATGATACTTTACGTGCTGGCGGAAAATCTGTTCCAGTTCTTTTAGATGTGATGAAGTCTGACAGCTATCCAGATAAAAGCCGTTGGCTGGCCACATTTTTACTTGGCCAAATTATGGGTAAGAAAGCCTCTTCACTTCTAGTGAAGTTTACACAGCATCCTCATTGGGTGCTAAGAATGGCAGCACTTAAAACTCTGCTAGCACTAAAAGATAAAGAGAATGCTAAAATATTTGCAAAATCTCTTCGTGATAAAAGCTTTCTAGTAAGAAGACAGGCGCTTGAGAATATTTCTCATATGGGTTTAACAGAATATGCTCCCCATGTATGGGCCATGCTTTATGATAAGAGAAATTATTATGAAGGAAAGCCAGGTGATAAAGAAGGAACGAATCTAGTTAAGAAAGCTGTAAGAGTTGTAGGTGAGCTTAAGTTTGAAAAAGCTCTTAAACCACTTTTTTCTATGCTTCAAAAAGATAAGTACCAAGATATTCACACTGATATTAGGTATGCATTGGAAAAAATTACAGGAAAGGTAACTCCTGATGCATCAGTTGATATCCAAAAAAGATTTTGGAAACAAACCGCTCTATCTTACCAATCAATTTAATTTTTAGAATTTAGAAGCTAGCTTCAAGCTCTTTGGCTTTTTCTTTCTCGATCTTTTTAAGTTTCTTATCAATCGATAAGAGACGTTCAACACGATAAAGAAGTGATTGTTCTAAGATTCCATCTGTTGGAGAAACTTTCCAGCCTTGTAAGAAGTCTTGTTCAACGAGCTGACGTTTAAAGATAGTGACTTTACTCACTTCACTGTCACCTCTAAAGCCCTTAACAACGTTGATTATAAGTTTAAAGCGAGCAGCTTTAACGGCGTCATTCCCACCAAAACTATCGGCGAAATTAACTTCTAGAGTATTATCAATCCAGCGAGTTTTAATGACACCAGCTTCTTGGTTTTTAAGTTCAAGGTCATACTTGGCCATAATTTGTAGAACAGCCTGCCAAGTTTGAGGGTAGTCTGCGTTAAAGACCTTGCTTGGGATTTCAAACTCTTCAGTGACATAGCGAAATTGATCATAAGATGCACAGCCTCCAAGACCAATAAGGCTTGTGACTAGAAGGGCTTTAAATAATGACGCTTTGACCATAACTTCGCTATCGTGATAGAAATTTAATACTTTTACTATTGTAGCCGAAATCTTCGCTGTTACCAAATGCGAAGAGGATGAATTCATGAATAAACCTGACTCATTAAATATTCTAAAAAGTGTCCTTGATGCCGAAGCCAAGGCTATTACGATGTTAAAAGATCGTCTAACTCAGGAACAATCGGATTCTTTGGTATCGATTTTTGAAGAACTAACCAAAAATTCAGCTCAGTTAGTATTTTGTGGAGTGGGAAAGTCTGGTCATATCGCCACAAAACTTTCTGCCACCTTTTCCTCACTTGGGCTTCGCTCGCAATTTTTACATCCAACGGAAGCCTTACACGGTGACTTGGGACGTGTTGGGCCAAATGATGCCATCGTGGTCATCAGTAAATCAGGTTCAGCAGAAGAAATTCAAAAACTATTACCATTTTTAGATATTCCAAAACATAGAATGATCGGACTTTTAGGCGCCATTAAGTCACCTTTGGCTAATGCTGTTGGTGTTGCACTTGATTGTTCAGTAGAAAAAGAAGCTTGTCTTAATAATCAAGCACCAACAACAAGTACGACGGCGGCTCTTGCTATGGGTGATGCCATGGCCGTCCTTTTTGAAGCCTGTGTTGGTTTATCCAAAGAAGGCTTTGCCGTAAATCATCCTGGTGGATGGCTTGGGAAACAGCTTCGAGTTAAAGTGAAAGATTTGATGCGTCCAATAGATCAATGTCCTCAAGTTCAAATGGATAGCGTCCTGAAAGATGTCATCCTTGCTATGACAAAGCTTCCTGTCGGTGGCTGCGCGATTTTAGAAAAGTCCGAGCTTAAAGGAATTATTGTTGAAGGTGATATCAGAAGAACCTTTGCCAAAGATTTAGGTGGCGTTGATTCAAAAGTTCAAGACATCATGACAAGTTCACCAATGGTTATTCAATCAGAAGCTTTGGCCATTGAAGCTTTAGAGATGATGGAGACAAAAGGAAAATCAATTGGTGTTCTACCAGTTGTTAATGCTAACGGTGAATTTCTAGGGATGGTTACTTTACACGATCTCGTGCGTGAGGGATTTACGCGTTAATTTTCCAAGCAAAAGAACGATTCCCGTTAAAACGAGCCAAACAATCCATACCACGGCCAAACCTAGCTTTTGAAAAATAGTGATATGACTAACTCTTTTATTTAATGAGAGTTCTAATGTTGTCTTCTCATTAATTGCCGTTTGTTTTGATTCAGTCCCATCTTCATAAATGATTGATGTCACGCCAGTATTGGTTGATCTCACCATTGGAAGAGCAAACTCAACAGCACGCCATTTGGCCAAAAATAAATGCTGGTAAGGCTCACTGGTATCACCATACCAAGAATCATTCGTCAGATTTAAAATAAAATCCGGTTTATCGCCTTGATCTCGAAGTGTATTTAAATACTCGCGAATAAATGTTGAAAATAAAGCTTCATAGCAAATGATTGAAGAGAACTTAAAACCTTGATCTGTTTCAAACAGAGTGAACTGTGTTCCAGCGGCGAAGAAGGAAACATTAGATAATACTTTTGATAAGGGTTTATTGAGCGGCCCAAAAGGAAGACCTTCACCAAAGGGAATAAGAAGTTGCTTTCGATAAACGTTCTTTAAACGATAGTCTTTACCAAAATGAAAAGCAGCATTATATTCTCCCATAAACCTGCCTGCAGATTCTGGGTTCATATCATAGCCACCGATAATTAATTCGGACTCAGTTTCATCAATGATTTCTTTAAACAATCTTGGTGTGACTTTTGGATGAAGTTTCATCATCGTGCCACGTAGCATATGAGGAAAAGCAGTCTCAGGCCAAATAATCAAATCTGGCTTAGTCGCTCCATTTACACTAAGTTCTTTATAACTTTCAAAAACAGTTCGAATCGAATCAATTCCACCATTTTCTGAATCAAGTTTTAAAAAGTTTCCAATATTAGGCTGAACGATTCGAAGATGAAGTTTTGTTTCAGACTCAGGTGCGACTTTAAGCGGAACAATCGTATTTAAAAAGACAAAGCAAAGACCACTCGCAACCCCAAGCCAATCTTGTTTTTGATTCAGAGGTTGGCGGGCACAAAAAGCTAACCAATAACTAAAAAATGAAAATAGAGGAGCGCCACCAATTGGTGCAAGACCTAAGTGTGGAGCCATCTCCATCCAGGCGTGTCCTGGGTGAGCAGGAAATTGTTGAGGAACGACGTATTCAAGAGTGGTAAGTGTAATAGCAAAAAATAAATGACGAACAGTAGGTGAGATCACGTGATTATTAAAAAGTCCGTGCTGTCTGCGATTAAGCCAAGTTAAACCTAAAAGAAAAATCCAGTACTGAGGTAGGATCACAAGAGCAAAGGCCACACCTAAAAGATGGCTAACGATCACTGGTAGTTGTCCAAAAACCTGAAGAGTATGAGGAATCCAGTAAAAACCAAAGCATGCATGACCTAATGAAAAGGCAAAAAGATAAAGCGCTCTCGTTTTAAATGAAGTGTTCTTGTTGTTTTCGATATCGAGCAGCCAAAAGAGAATGGCCAAACCAAAAATTGGTCCTACGATAAGCACAGGGGCAAATTGGTTGGGAAAGCCAAGCGCGTAGAGAACCCCTCCAAAAATGGAAATGAAAAAAGATCGAAGCTGTAGGGGCATTTTATTAAGCATCTTCTTTCCATTTTAGCGGTGTGACGCTTACAATGGAAGTATGAACATTGAACAAAATTATTCAATCTCACTTAGAAATGATTTACCACCAGCAATTCCAAGAAAAAGCTGTGCTTTTTGTGGTTCGGTCTTCGTCACCAACCAAGAATGTGAAAGCTGTGGCAGACAATTTAATAAAGAAACATTAGGTGCTCCAGGCGGAGAAAAAAGCTTCTACGCCACTAAAGAGCGCTACAAAAAAGATGTAGGTTCATTCTTACTTCGTTTTGATGAATTTCTAGCCAAAGACTCGAGCTATAGAACACGTTATCTTTCGCTTTTAAAGAAAAGATACATGACTCTACTTGATCACTTTCAGCGCCCAGGTCGAACGGCCGTTGATTGTCACGCCTATTTAGTCGAATTTAGGGATCTTGTAGCAGAAATGCAGCGAATGAAGATCAGCTCTGATTATATGTATGATTTGGTCGATCTTGATGAAACTGGACCGTTAACTCATAAGCTTAGAACAATTCTTAATGAAGAATATTCCAGTCATAGTTCAAATGCTTTAAGAAGCTTTTGGCGCTATAGAGTAGCTGAAGGCCCACGACTTGGATTTATTCTCTCTCTCGTCCTGGGCTACGGTGGGCTTTGCTTATGTGCAATTTATCTTTTTTCTTATTTAGCTAAGCGGTAAACAATCTTACCTTTAACAGCTTTCTTCTTTTGTGAGCCTGGATCGCGTTGAGCAACTTTACGTCCAGAGATCTCTTGTGAATCAGTCGTGATCGCTTTAGCTGCATCAAGACGTCCACCAGATAAACATTTTCCTGCAAGAGTTGTCTCTTTTCTAGCTGAAGCAACAATAATCTGCTTCATTTGAGCTGCACTTAGGTTTGGATCTTGTGACTTAAGCATTGCTGCTACACCAGAAACAAATGCTGTTGCTTGGCTCGTTCCGGTTAAGAAACCTGAACGACCACCTGGAAGAGAAGACTTAATTCTATAACCAGGGGCAGAGATATCAACACTCTTAGCTCCGTAGTTTGATGATGAAAGCATGTTTAGGCTTTGATCATGAGCAGTTACAGTAATGATATTCGATAAACCGTAGCTTGCTGGATAATAAGCATTCTTCTTAATATCAATATTTGATTCTTCGTTACCAGCTGCTGCTACAACCAAGATGCCTTTTCTTTCAGCTTCTTTAAGGATACGAAGTTCTTCAATGGCCGGCTCTGGACCGCCGCCTGAATAGTTAATGATATCGACATTGGCTTCAACTGCATAACGAAGAGCTTTAATGGTTGAATCAAGGTTGTCTTGTCCTGAAGCTCTTGGGTTGTAGTACTTAAGACTTAGGATTTTAACATCTGGGAATACGCTCTTTATGATACCTGAAACGTGAGTGCCGTGACCGTGTTGATCAATTGGCTGATGGTCATTAACAGCTGACTTTGAAAAGTCCATTCCGTAATCAGAACTTGAAGCTGAGCCTTTAGCACCTTTTAGATTATCTTTTAAGAAAGGATGAGCCGGGTCGATACCTGTATCAATAACGGCAACGACGACTTCTTGTTTCTTACTAAACTTTTTCCACGCATCAACTAAGTTAATCGATGAGTTTTCTTGAGGCATCACACCCCAACTTGCGTAGGGAGAATTTAAAATATCAAGCTCAGAACTTGATGGAGCAGATTTCGTTACCTTCTTAAGTAGTTCAGGTCGAATAGTA
Organism: uncultured Halobacteriovorax sp.; assembly: GCA_964352405.1. Classification (GTDB taxonomy): domain Bacteria; phylum Bdellovibrionota; class Bacteriovoracia; order Bacteriovoracales; family Bacteriovoracaceae; genus UBA4207. The sequence goes on along the minus strand of CAYGRY010000038.1, from coordinate 10,377 downwards.
CTGACTCTCGATTGAGAAAAAGCACTATTAAAGCCTAATAAACTTATTAGGATAGATAGGACTGAGACTTTGGATAAGTTTATTTTCATCATGCTTCCATATTCTCCGAGGCGGTGCCCATTTTGACATGAATCCTCGGACATAGGGGAATAAAGGCTTCCACCATGGTCAAGTTTTCATAGCTACTTAAAGCAAGGATCTGGCCAAGAAAGGATCTATGATATTGGTAACTTACAGGGGATTTGTCGTTAAATGCGGCATCAAATTTGGACATGTGTATAAAGTTTGGACAATTTTGAGCAAAAAGCGCCTCAAATTTTTGACACTAGTGTTGGGGTCTTCTTGACGCCAGAGCCACTTATTCCATCTCAACTATCTGAAATAACTATGAAAAAAGTGGCAAGCGGCTTGCTTTATATTTGGGCAAGATCACCACGGATAAGGTGATTTAAATTCCAGGAGGGAAGTATGAGTCGAGTAATCCTATTAATGACGATCTTTTGTTCGGCCCAAGCTTTTGCAGATACTTATGAGGCGAACTTTGAAACTCAAATCGCGAAACTGACAAAGAAGACGTCAGAAATCACCAAAGATATTAAGGCCCAAGAAATCGGGATTGAAGATCTAGAAACGATGAGACAAGTTATTGAGAGCTAAACGGCCTTTTGGCTTTGAACACGTTCAAATTCTTCAGCATGGGTAATACAAAGTGTTGCCCATGGTTGATTCTCTAAGCGCTTCATGCCAATCGGATCATCGCACTCTTCACAATGACCAAAGCCACCATTTTCAATTCGATATAAAGCTTCATTAATTGCTCTAAGTTTACCAAGTTCACGGTGTCTCATATTCATCGAGACATGTTGATTGATAACATTAGTAGCAATATCACTTTCATCAGCTAGATCATCGCTTGAAATATGCAGATCATCTTTAGATGTTAAAATCGCACCATTTTGGATACGCATCTTGTGCTCGAGTAATAACGTTTTAAATTTTTCAGTATCAATCTTGCTCATCATATCCTCGCTTGTCGCTTTTTATGAAGCGGTGCTCATCTGTATATTTTAGCCAATCAAACGACATAGGTTCAACAACGAGGATTATTGAGGCAGATTTTGCCTCCATTCTTAATAGATTCAGACTGATAAAATAGTTCTTATGGATAATGAACTGATAAAAAAGATTGAAGCCTGCCAAGACCCTATCAAATTAGCAAAAATGAGCGAAGAAGCGCCTGAAGCTCAGCGCTTAATTGCAAGTCATATAAAAGCTGAAGCTGGATTACTTAGACGACTCTCTGTGCACGGGGACAAGTATGTCCGTTACCATGTTGCCCAAAATTCAAATACGGATGAGATGACATTAAAAAAATTGGCGAGTGATCACGAAGTTATTATTCGTGAAGCAGCTCGCCTGAACTTAATACTTAAGCGTTAATATTAGCGTCGATAATGGCGATAGCTTTTTTGATTTCAGCATCTTCCATTTTTCCATCAAAGCGATAAAGAACTTTTCCTGTCTTATCCATAATAACAACAACACTGTTGTCATCACTTAGTCCCCATTTCTTAACAAAATTCTTTCTAAGGTCCATGACGTATACAACGCGAGGATAAGTCTTTTGCTTTTCAGCCAGAGAAGCTTCAATCGCAAAATTTGGAAGCCAAGTCGCTGCCATGTTAATTACGGCGTATGAGCCATATTTTTCAAGACTATAGTTTTTCTTAGCAAGAACTTGGCTAAAGCCTTCATTTAGATCTTTAACATCAGGATCAACGTAGAAAAGAACTGCAAGTTTGCCTTTCATTGAATCTGTATCAAAAGCACCGCCGCCATCAACTTTCTTACCTTCTCCGTACTCTAAAAGAAGATTTGTAACCATATCGCCAGGAGCTACGGCCCAAGCATTATGAATTAAGAAACTTAGAACTAGTGCGAAAATCATTTTCATCTTCATCGATAACTCCATTTAGTTTTGCTGTAGATCTCTCCAAGACTTTCCTCGTCTTGCACTTGGATTCTTCTGGAAATCCTCTACGGCTTTTAAGTGATCTTTATAATTCTTAGTGAATACGTGGGTGCCATCATTGCGACTAACAAAATAAAGAAAGCTATGCTCTTCAGGAGTCAATGCTGCATTAATAGCTTCAAGACCAGGATTACAAATTGGTCCTTTTGGAAGAGCTGGAATTTTATAAGTATTATATTCCGTTAGCTCAAGCAGGTCTGCTTTTCTAAGATTGCCGTTGAAGCGCTCCCAAATACCGTAAATCGTCGTCGGGTCACTTTGCAAACGCATACGCTTTTTTAAACGATTATGAAAAACACCTGAGATGCGTGGGCGTTCTTGAGCAGCACCTGTTTCTTTTTCAATCATTGAAGCCAGAATAATATCTTGATGAGAAAGGTTAAGGCCTTCAGTCTTGTTTCTAAAATGCGCTACCATTGCCTTGATCACGTCTTTGGCAGGAGTATTTGGTGAGAACTGATAAGTATCAGGGTAGAGATAACCTTCGGCGCGCTCAGCTGGAATTCCTAACTCTTTCATCAGTTCAGGATCTTTTGCGGCAGCCACAAAATCGGCTGCTTTGGTAATTCCACTTTCTTCAAACTCTGCACCAATTTCAAAAAGATTTTTTCCTTCTGGCAAAGTGACTTTTGTTTGAATCGGCGTGCCCTTAACGAGAGTGTCGACCACACCAAGCATCGTCATACCTTCTTTAATTTCAAACTTTCCCGCCTGAAACTTCGTCATCAAGCCTTGAACTTGAGAGTAGCGGTGAAAAAGTTTGGCCGAATCAATGATGCCTTGTTTTTTTAAGCGACCATTCACACTGGCAAAGCCTTCGCCCGGTTTAACTTCAAACACGATGGCCGGTCCTGGGTATTGCCACATATTGAGAGAGTAATAAATCCTAAGACCAGCAGCAAAGATGGCCAAAATAGGAGCTAGAATGAGTAGTGCAAAGGCTGATTTTTTAGTCATGAGATCAAATGTCCTAATCTTGATGTCGGATAAAATCCTCTAAAATTATTGTGGCAGCTAAAGCATCCAATTGTTTTGGATCAACTTTAAATCCATAACGAGGAGAGTTTTTCATTCTCTCTTGGGCAGTAAAACTGCTTAATGTTTCGTCTTGAAAGTGTAGCTCAGCATCTGCAATTGTGGCACTAAGATGCGCAGCAAAAGAGCGCACGCGCTTGGTCATTTCTGAATCTGTGCCGTCAGCATATAAAGGAAGACCGACAACAATCACGTCGCAGGCTTCATCATCGTAAATTGTTTTAATTTCTTGGCAGACCTGATCGTCGTTTTGATAGATGATTTTCCCATAAGGACCAGGAAATGGTTCACGTCCCACGCCCCAAAAGGCAAGGCCCGTTACTTTAGTGCCGTAATCGACTGATAAAATCGTCTTGCCCTTAAATTGGTCAAATCTTGGATATTCTTCAAAATTCATATTCTGCATTATACATACGAGGACGAGTATTTGGACGTCCAATTTTAAAAATAAATATAAAGAATACCTGTGTGAATCAATCAGCTTGACTTACAGCTCAGGCAAGTTAATATGAATTATCCCATTAAATTCGACCGAATTTCAAAGACCAATCGTCTTTAAAATAAATAGAGGGCTATCTAGTTTAATTAATTATCAACTGACTTCATATCCATGAACGTCACTAATCCCAAAAACGTAATCATCAGGGGACCTATTCCATGCATTTGAACGATCTGCGCGAGATGGACATTAAAGAGCTTAACAAGCTCGCCGAAGAACTTAACATTGAAAATGCTTCAGCGCTTAGACGCCACGAAGTTATCTTTGGTGTTTTAAAAGCGAAAGCCAGCAATGACGAAGAAATCTTCGGCGGCGGCGTTCTAGAAATTCTACCTGATGGTTTTGGATTTTTAAGATCACCTTTATATAACTACCTGCCAGGTGCCGATGATATTTACGTCTCACCAAGTCAGATTCGTCGTTTCGGTCTAAGAAAAGGCGACACGATTGAAGGTTCGATTCGTCCACCAAAAGATGGTGAACGTTATTTTGCTCTTCTAAAAGTTTCAAGCATCAACGACCAGTCACCAGAAGATCATAAAAAGACTGTTCTCTTTGATAACTTAACTCCGCTTTACCCTGAAAAGAAAATTGAACTTGAAAGTAAGCCAACAAACTATTCAACTCGTATTATTGATATGTTTGTTCCTCAAGGTTTCGGTCAACGTTGTTTGATCGTTGCTCCTCCAAAAGCTGGTAAAACAGTTTTACTTCAAGATATCGCTAACTCAGTTTCTGATAACCATCCTGAAGCCGTTTTGATCGTTCTTTTGATCGACGAACGTCCGGAAGAAGTTACAGATATGCGTCGTAACGTTAAAGCTGAAGTTGTATCAAGTACGTTTGATGAACCAGCTAACCGTCACGTTCAAGTGGCCGAGATGGTTCTTGAAAAAGCAAAACGTATGACTGAAGCAGGCAAGGATGTTGTCATTCTTCTCGACTCAATCACTCGTCTCGCTCGTGCTTACAACACAGTTGTTCCACCATCTGGTAAAATTCTTTCTGGTGGTGTTGACTCAAACGCACTTCACCGTCCAAAAAGATTTTTTGGTGCTGCTAGAAATATTGAGCAAGGTGGATCTCTTACGATCATCGCTACAGCTCTTATCGATACAGGTTCAAGAATGGACGAAGTTATCTTTGAAGAATTCAAAGGTACTGGTAACTCAGAAATTCAACTTGATCGTAAGCTTCTTGAAAAACGTATTTTCCCAACTCTTGACATCAACAAGTCTTCAACTCGTAAAGAAGACCTCTTGATGGATACCAATGATATGCAGCGTGTATACCTGCTTAGAAAAGTTCTTCACCCAATGAGTACAATTGACTCTATGGAGTTCCTACTAAGTCGTATTACTAAGTCTAAGACCAATGCTGAATTCATGGATTCAATGAACGGATAATCAGCATGTCGATCTATGACAAACTTGAAGGTGCGGTCAGACGCTTTGAACAGCTCACAGAGAAAATGGGGGATCCCACTCTCTATGACCGCCAAGATGAGTTTAAAAAACTCTCAACTGAGCGCTCGCACTTAGAAGAGATTGTCGTAGTCTATAGAGAATTCAAAAAAGTTCGTGAAGATATTGATGAAGCTAAGAAAATTCTTCGTGATGAAAAAGACGAAGATATGCGTGAGATGGCCAAAGAAGAACTCTCTGAAAAAGAAGAGCAGATTCCAGTCTATGAACAACGCCTGCAACTTCTTATGTTGCCAAAAGACCCACTAGACGACAAAAACGTGATGATTGAAATTCGCGCCGGTGCCGGTGGGGATGAAGCCTCCATTTTTGTTGGTGATGTTTGGCGTATGTATACCAACTTTTGTAAAGAGCTTGGATTTACCACCAATATGGTTTCAATATCTGAGGGCGATCAAGGCATTAAAGAAGTTATCTTTAAAGTGGTCGGTGATCAGGTTTATTCAAAACTAAAATTTGAAAGTGGTGTGCATAGAGTTCAGCGTGTTCCTAAAACGGAAGCTCAAGGACGTATTCACACTTCAACTATTACTGTTGCCGTCATGCCTGAAGCAGAAGATGTCGATCTCGTCATTTTAGCAAAAGACTTACAAATTGATGTTTTCAGATCTTCTGGTGCTGGTGGACAGTCGGTTAACACGACGGACTCTGCTGTTCGTATCACGCATTTACCAACCGGTTTACAAGTCGCCTGCCAACAAGAACGCTCACAGCTTAAAAACAAAGAGCTAGGTATGGCGATTCTTAAGTCGCGCCTGCTTGATCAAAAAATTCAGGCCGCCAATGCTGCTGAAGCGGCCGAGCGTAAAAGCTTGGTTGGAACAGGCGATCGCTCCGAGCGTATTAGAACTTATAACTATCCTCAAGGTCGTGTGACCGATCACCGCATAGGACTCACACTTTATAATCTTGAGCGTATTATCGCTGGGGATTTGGGTGAAGTGACGAATGCACTGATCGCGCATAATCAGGCCGAGCTCCTTAAAGGCGAGGACGAATAGGTGGGAAACCATCTCTCAAGGCATCTTTGCGTTCTATGATTTCCCTATTAGCTGATCAAATTAAAAAATTCTATTTAAGTCATGAAAGCTTACTTCAAAGCCTTCATCCCGGTTTAAACCTTCATACTCTAACTAGAGAAATAGAATGGTTTGATACGCTTCAAAGTAACAAACTAAACCCAAAAGAAATTTTTGATGAGCTCTTAAGTGGAAAACCGTTAGCCTTTATTTTAGGTTATCAATTTTTTTACGACAGCTTTTTTAAAGTGAATGATTCAACTCTGATTCCAAGACTTGAAACAGAACTCATCATTGAGCGTGCTCTAGAGCTTATTAAAAAAAATAATCTAAAAGATATCGCTGATATTGGCTGTGGTAGCGGAATTATTGGCTTAACCCTCGCCAAAAATGCTGATCTTAAAACTGTCATGCTGACTGATATCTCAAAAGGTGCGATTGAGCTTTCAAAAGAAAATGCTTATCTGCATCAGTATCAACTACCTAAAACTGTAAAAATTGATTTTCATCTTGGTGATCGCTTGGATGGAATCACTCGTGAATTTAATTTCATCGTTTCAAATCCGCCCTATATTAAAAAGCAGGCGGATCAAGCGCTAGTGCACCCACAAGTCTTAAGCTATGAGCCAAGCTCTGCCTTATTTTTAGAAGACGCTGAGTATAACCAGTGGTTTAAACTCTTTTTTGAACAAGTTCTAAAGCATTTAACTCCCGGTGGATACTTCCTCATGGAAGGCCATGAGGCGCACCTAGACGAATTGGCGACGCTTATGGGATCGTTAAAGGGCTTTAGCGATATTAATATTATTAACGATCTAACGGATCGTTCTAGATTTATAGAAAGTAGGAAAAATGGATAAATTAATCATCAATGGTACCAAGGTTTTAAACGGTGAAGTTAAAGTTTCACGCGCTAAAAATGCCTACCTTCCAATTCTTGCTGCGCTTTTACTTTCAGATCAAAAAATTGAACTAGAAGATGTGCCAAATCTAAGAGACATTCGAACCATGTGGCAGCTACTTAAAAACTTAGGTGTTAAAACTGAAGTGAGCGGCAATATCACCACCGTTGATGCTTCAAATATTACATCTCAAGAAGCTACCTATGAATTAGTGAAAACCATGCGCGCTTCTATTTTTGTGCTAGGCCCTTTATTGTCTCGCTTTAAACGCGCCAAGGTTTCTCTGCCTGGTGGCTGCGCCATTGGAACTCGCCCAATTGATCTGCATCTTAAAAATCTTGAAAAGATGGGCGCAAAGATCGTCATGCAAAACGGTTATGTTGAAGCCACTTGTGATCAACTTATCGGTACGAAACTAGTTCTAGATTTTCCAAGTGTGGGTGCCACTGAAAACTTATTAATGGCGGGAGTTTTTGCTAAGGGTGAAACCATAATTGATAACGCTGCTCTTGAGCCAGAGATTGATGATCTCGCCAACTTTCTTGTTTCCATGGGCGTTCCAGTTAGTGGAATCGGCTCCAAGACATTAAAAGTGACTGGCGTGACTTCTGTTAAAGCGACTAAATACCGTGCCATCGGTGATCGCATCGAAGCTGGTACATACTTAATGGCCGCACTCATGACAAAAGGTGAAGTTAAAGTCACTGGCTTTAATCCGAACCATTTAAGTAATGTTAGTGAAAAACTACGTGAAATGGGCGCCGAAATTACTGAACTAGAAAATGGTATTAAAGCCAAATACGTTGGAGAGTTAAAAGCTGTTGATGTTTCAACAGAACCATTTCCAGGCTTTCCAACTGATCTTCAAGCGCAAATGATGGCCGTCATGACTCAAGCGACTGGTACATCGGTGATGACTGAAAATATTTTTGAAAACCGTTTCATGCACGTACCTGAACTTGTTCGTCTCGGAGCTAAAATTAAACTTAAAGGCAACTCCGCTATCGTTAAGGGTGCGACTCCTCTGGCAGGTGCTCCTGTCATGTGTACAGACCTTAGAGCGTCAGCTGCTTTAGTTCTAGCAGCCCTTGCTTCAACAGGTACGACTGATGTTCTTCGTGTGTATCACTTAGATCGTGGCTATGAGCAGTTGGATCAGAAGTTGATGGGATTAGGGGGACGCATTGAGCGTGCCGTCGAAAAAGAAATGATCTAAGTGACCTTATAAATACATCATCTTCGTCGTCAGCTTGGAAAAGTCTTCGATCGACGTGCTGTTAGCACGCCTCACTCGACATTCCCTTCGCTTCCTAGAATCTGTTGCATTTCTAAGATCACTTAAAAGTAACATCCATTAAAGCAATGCTTTAAGCAAAAAAAAACATATAGGAACTAATAATATTTTTCTTATGAGAAGTGAGGAAACTGCAATTCATGAAATTCCAACGGATAGATGATTCCTGCACCAAATGAAAAATTATTATTTGTTTTAAGATAGTGTGGGAGCTTAGTAAACGCTAAACCAAAACTATAGGTTTGATCAGGTTTTAATTTAACTTCAAACTTTTCAGTGACTGATAGCTCAAGCTCAATAAATCCAGAACCAAAGTTAATACTCTCATGTATTACAGGTTGTTTTTTAGTAGCCTTATAAATAGCAGTACAAGCAACAGATCTTAGAACTGTTGATATTTCCATTGCTTTAGCATGTAGTTCATCATTTGTTAGTTTCCCTTCATGAACAACTGTATTTCTAAATTTTCTGATATCGTCAGCAACTTTCTTAGCCTTATCTTCAGTCATAGATTCTTGCTCTGAAAAGTATTCTCTAATCACTTTTTGCGTTGCTGGTATTTTGCTTGTGCTATCCTTGCACTTTGGGCAGTAAATATCGTTAAAGATATTTCTTTGAGTCGCTTCGAACTTTGCCAATGGTTCAATTGAAGTCCATAAATTTTTTATCTCATCTAAGATGGATGAGGATTCAAGAGCGTACCTATGACTACGAAGTGATTTTTCAATCATACCGCCATCGTCAATATCTTTTAATTCTTCAAAATCTTCTTGTGTTATCCCGTGGACAGATCTTTGAAATGTATTCTTTAATAAACCGACCCTGAAAAATTCTCCAAATCTTGCTGATGGTTTGGTGACTGAAATTAATTTTCCTGAACATGGGGCAAAACTTAGGTATGAAATCCTGTCTAAAAGTTTTTCATTAACCTCTTTTATTTTAAAGTAGCTTTCAGTAATCGAAGAATTTGTAACGAAATAATCAACAAGAATTTCTCTTAAATTGCTAGGAAGTATATTTATAATTTTTGTCTCAATTTCTATTCCTAAAAATGTAAATTTATCTGGCAAAATAGAATAACTCGTGATTATAGCTCTACATCTAAGACGATCAAATTTATTCGTGTTTGGTTCCACAACAACATCCTTTTTAATAAACTTTAAACTATTTGGTAGAGCTTTTATAAAATTAAAATAGAATTAATTATTTAAGCGGAGCGGGCTTTCATCGCGCGATTTAAATCCCAAGTACTTTGCAGGTTCATCCATAGATTAGGAGAGGTTTTAAGCGCCTTAGCTAGATCAAGAGCCGTTTCAGCAGTTATACCGCGCTTACCTTTGATCAGTTCGTTAAGTTTCGCCTTAGTCCAACCAAGTTTTTCAGCAAAAGCAGCTTGAGTCATATTCATCGGTTCAAGAAATTCCTCTAAAAGAATCTCCCCGGGATGAAATGGATTTTTAGGTTGCTTCATCATTACTCCTTAGTGGTAATCAACAATAGAGACTTCATGGGCATTTCCCTCATTCCATTTAAACACTAACCGCCATTGGTCATTGATACGAATGGAGTGAAAGCCAATAAGCTCACCCTTTAAAGCTTCTAAGCGATTGCCAGGTGGAACCTTAAGATCACTTAAATCTGCAGCATCATGTAAGTACAAAAGCTTTCTTCGAGCTTTTCGTCTAATCTCAGATGGAAAAGCTATGACAGTCTTAGTTTTCTTATCTTCAAATAAATCTTCGGCCAATTTATTGGCAAAACTTACAATCACGCGTGTATGTTATCAGGTTTCGATAATCCAGTAAATATCATGGTAAGAACTCCTAATTTATAAGTGCCTGTTATTATTTATGTGATTTAAATAAATAGCTCTAATCATCTTGGAATCAAGTATATTAAGAATAATAAAATGTACTTTAATTTGAGAAATGATTACGTTTTTTTACACAAATGAATAAAATGGTAGATGATGACCTAGCTAACCATGAGATTGAATATGATTAAAAATGTATTACCAATACACCCTGGAAAAGTTCTTGCCGAAGCATATATGGCGAAGATGAACCTTAATCAGACCACTTTGGCAGCTCTGTGTGAGTGCTCACCAAGAAA
>CAYGRY010000037.1:0-25916 GCA_964352405.1 uncultured Halobacteriovorax sp. | reverse complement strand
ACCCAAAGAAAAGCTACCTGCTAATTGTGAAAATAGTGATCTAGTATTTTTAGAAATTAAGGAAGCAGATTTTGAAAGGGTCTACGACAAATTGTTAAGTCAGCTTAGTAGTGTTTCAGAAGATAATATTTTTCAAATGTCTGCGGCCCATTGTCATGCCCTTCGAATGGAGGTGCCCCGCGCTGTCTTTGAGCGAAATACAAAAATGGGTGTGACCAAAAAAGGCACAGACGTTCAAGTGGCGACGAAAGATTTTGCTAAGCTTTTAAGTTATTACCGTGAGATGACCAAGATTGGCGTTGAGTACAATCTTTTTGGACATTTTGGCGATGCCCACCTTCATTTTAATTTTATGCCAAGTCCTGAGATGGAAAAACAATGTCAGAAGTCTCTTCTTGGTCTTTATGACAAAGTCTACGAATGGACAGGTTCACCATTTGCGGAGCATGGCATCGGATTTTTAAAAAAACCATTTATTCAAAAATTTTATACACCAATTCAAACGACAGTTTTTAAAAATCTCAAACAAGAATTTGATCCACGCGGACATTTTTTTCCACAAGGCTTTATGGGTAAACAACTATGACAAAAGCTAGGGTCATCAAATCTGATAAAAGAATATTTGACTGTAAAATAATTGAGACTAGTAAAATTGTTCAGGCTACAGCTTTAGGCAATCTTTTAAAAGAAGACACCATTGTTGTAGGTGATTATGTCGAACTGGAAGCTCAGTCTGATGAATGGATTATTAAAACTGTTCAAGAACGACGAAATGAAATTTTTAGAATGCTTCGTCGTGAATCTAAAAAGAAAGTGACGGCCGCCAACTGCGATTGCTTAGTCATTTTGAACTCATCCTCTAAGCCAGCCTATAAGCGAGGTATTGTTGATCGCTTTTTAACTCGTGCTCATCAATGGCAAGTCCACCCTATCGTTATCTTCAATAAAATGGACCAGTACTCTGGAAAAGATTTTGATATCAAGTTTGAAGCCGATCGTTTGAAGTTTTTAGGCGTTGAGTGTTTTGAAATCAGTGCCATCGATCCTGACTATAAGCCGAAGTATTTAAGCCTTGGTCTAGAAGAACTTAAAACGACCCTTAAAGATAAAACGGCATTATTTGTCGGACAAAGTGGTGTGGGTAAAAGCCAAACGATTAATGCTATTAGCGGTGAAAATATTGATCTTCGAACTGGCGCTGTTGGAAAAGTTGGAAAGGGAGCTCATACAACAACTTGGTCAGAGATTGTTCATTGTAAAGATTTTGATCTGATTGATAGTCCAGGGATCCGCCAGTTTTCAATTGATGACATTATTAGTGAAGATTTGATCGAACTTTTCCCAGATGTCGAAGAAGTGGCAACTGGTTGTAGTTTTACCAATTGCGGTCATGAAGAAAAAAATAAAGGCTGTGCTTTTTACTCGGATAAGCTGAGTCCCACCGATCAAAAGCTGCTCATCACCCGTCTAGATGCCTTTAAGCAGCTACTAGAAGAAATTTCCCAAATTCCAGACTGGCAAAAAAAAGGCTCTAAATTCTAAGAGTTTTCTCCTTTAGGTCGATAAGTCATCGTGAAGCAGACCTAGATAAGGAGCTCTGGAATGACTGATAAGTTATTGGATTTTGTAGGCAAGAGAAATGAAACGATTGAAAAGAAGCGTAGAAACTTCGAACGTGTCATGTTTCAAAATTTTTTGGGTGCCTATAGTGTTATCGACGATAACGGTAGTGTCTATCCAGTGAAACTCGTCGATCTTTCAAAAGACGGCTGTCTCTTTCAAGTTCCATGGGATGTGAATAAAGATAAGCGTTTTGAGCAAGGTACAGAACTGACTCTACGCATGTATTTTACTAAACAATCTTTTGTACCAGTTGTTGTTAGTATGCGTCATAGCAATGAGCATATTGATGATAATGGTCAAACCTATATGCATTACGGATGTGAATTCGATAAAACGCTGCCAAGCTTTGAGGTTATGGAGCATTTTATTAACTTTATGTATAAATTTGCTGAACATTCGAGCATCGATCGTAACGAGCACAAGGTTTACTTCCTATAAATAGCCCAAATATGGTATCAAAGATGCCATATGAAGGTTGCCATCATTGGTAGTGGTCCAATTGCGGCTGCTACCTCAATCAAATTCAATGATCTTGGAGCTGATGTCCGAGTTTTTGCCAGAAGTGATTGGTCTATCTCTGCTATTTCAAATGAAACTCTCAATCAACTTGAGCAACGATCTCTAAGAGTCTCACCCTGTGAAATAAAAAGAATTCATAAAGCCCACTTGGCCAAGAATGCACCTGGCTTTGGTGGTAAGAGCCGCCTTAGCGATATGTTTAGAGTCGTGGTCAGTGAAAATCCAAGTGACGGCGTTTTAAAGCAGATGAAAGAAAACCCAGAAGTTTTCGAAAAGCTTGGGGAAAAAGTTTTAGACTCGTTAAGTGAGCCGGTTGAAAATTTTCATGATGTGGATATCGTGATTGCTTGTGAAGAAGAGTTGTCCATACAGCCAGGATTATCTCCATCAGGTGCGCAGGTTTTAAACGAGCATCGTGCCGGTGATTCTATTTATCACCTCAATCGTTTACCTAATCCAGAAACAAAGCTTGAGGGTAAAACGCTAGTTATTGGCGGCCTGGATGAAGTTCTAACGATTGTCTCAAAACAGTGTCGTGAAGTGACTCAGCTTAAAGTCTTTGAAGAAAATACGTTTTCTAAAGAATGGTTTTCATTTTTAAATAAGGCCAAAGATCAGTGGGAGAGTGAGCAAGACTCCTATCAACAAAAGATTTTTGAATGGCGCGAGCTTGAAGACTATATCAGAGTGAAAGTTCCAATGCCGGCCGAGCCAAGGAACTTCGTTGAAACTCATGATGAGGCTACACTGATCTCTCTCGACTTATTGATTGATCAGCCAGGCATCTTTGCTACGATTGAACTTGTTCCAGATGGTAATATTACAACGCTTAAGTTTGATCAAATCTTTAATGCTAGAAAGCCTCAATGGGATATTTCAAAACTGTCAGGCCTGGCCGTTGAGTTATCTCATTTAAGCCAGACGATTATTAAGTCTGAGCCAGGATTTTATGCTCTGTCAAAAAATTCAATGATGGATAAAACCATTCAAACGATTATCGCCGATGTTATGAATTGGTTTAAACCGGTATCGCACGAATGAAGTACTTTATTTTATTATTCATTTTAATAGGCTGTACGACGACAGAAGAAGAACTTCAACGTCGTAATGTTGGAGAATATTTTACGGGCTCAGGTGTGGTTCAGTACTTCTTACCTGATTTACCTGGTTGGGCAGATACAGTGGCTTCGCTAAGTTGTCACCGCGAGGCGAGTGTCCGTTTCTTTGATCTTAATAAACTCAGACAAAGTTTCGGGCTAGATTATCAGCAAGGTCTTCAGTTCCAGCTTTCATTTAATATTGATCGAGCGCTAAGAAGTTCTGAAAATAGCCAAAGCCTTGTTGAAGAAGAGCGCCTTTTTTATTCAGTCTCTGAGCGCGTTCAGGCTGGAATCGTGCCTTTTAAGATGCCAAGTTTTAAAAAAATTAATTTGATCGTTATTGATCTTGCGATAACTGATGACGCTAAAGCTTCAAGCTTAAAAACATTATTGAAAAGTTCAGAGTTTCTAACAGCATACCCTGTTTTTGTTTCATTATGCTTTAGTGATATGAAGACACGTGAATTTTTGAGCAAGATTAATTACGATGGAGAATATTCTATTCTTCCGATGTCAGCACTTTCGCCATTTAATAAAGACGGACAGTTGCAATCAACACCAATGATCAATTTAAAAGAATTTTTTGGAAATGATAAATATATCAAACTGATTGAACCAAAGGGAATTCATGTGAATGAACTAACAGGCTTTGATCAGAAAAAAGTTTATTAGGAGGACTTATGTTTGGAAAAAGTTTTAAAAAGAATGATCACAAAGAAGATCTAGAAAGAGTAAATGCTAAAGTCGAAACAACTTTAGGCGATTTCACTATCGAGCTTTTCGCTAAAGAATGCCCTGAGACAGTTTGGAACTTCATCAATCTTGCTGAAGGTCGCCAAGAATGTGTCAAAGAAGGCAATTATTATGATGGCCTAGTTTTTCATAGAGTCATCAACGGCTTCATGATCCAAGGTGGATGTCCTGAAGGTTCTGGCCGTGGCGGTCCTGGTTACCGTTTTGAAGACGAGTGTACATCTCAGCTTCGCCACTCTGCTGAAGGTATGCTTTCAATGGCCAATGCTGGTCCAGGAACAAATGGTTCACAGTTCTTTATTACTCTAGCTCCTACACCACACCTTGATGGTCGTCACACTGTCTTTGGTCGCGTGACTGAAGGTCTAGATGTGATTAAGAAAATCGGCAACACTAAGACAGGACAAATGGATCGTCCGGTTGAAGATGTTGTGATGAAGAAAGTTACAATCGTAAGATAAGTTTAATATGCACCAGCCTCAGTGAGGCTGGTGCATCTACTGGCTAACAATCAGACGGATATTTCGCTAAAAGTTCAATGATTTCTGCATTATTATTTTCGATAGCGTAGCTAAGCGGTGTTCTGCCTTGAGTATTAATAATACTTTTACAAGCTCCATTTTCAAGCAAATAAAATGTAGCAGACTTTTCGTTATTCTTAACTGCTAAAAATAGAGCTGTCTGACCTTGGTTATCAATCAAATTGATATCGGTTCCATTTTCTAAAAGGAATGAGACTTTTTCTATATCTTTGAAACTATAATGAAGAAGTGATTTACCGCTAGAGTCAGTAATATTCGCATCCGGATTAGTTGCGTTAAAGATATAACTAAATAACGACTCCATATTATTAGTAAGGCTCATAAATAAAGGAATTTCCTTATTTGAGCCTGGTTCACTTAGTACTAAAGTGTTGATTTGAGCGGCTTTAAGTAAGAAGTCTTCACTAGCCTTGTTCTTTATTGCATTAGTAAAAAAAGAATCTCCTAAGTTATTTTTGTAATTAACATTAAGTCCCAAATTAACAAGCAATTTTAATGTTTCAATATTGCTTGCGAAAAATAACATTGTACTATTATTTTCACCGATTAAAGCTGAGAAATCAAAGTTATCATTTTGAAGTTTTTGAAGAAAGTTTTTCTTTGTTTCAATTGAAATTTTAAAACCATTGTTATTGATAACGGCATTAACATCATTAATGGTTACATATTTAGTGATGTTATCAATGTTGGCTAAATATTCAATAAAAGAACAATTATGAACATATCGACAATTATAATTATTTCTTATTCTTGAAATAATATCTCTTACTGGATGTTCTTTTAATGATTGTTCAAGAGATGCACCTTTTTCTAAAAGTAAACTGCTCATACTTTGATTAAACATAACATGGCTCCACGTTAGTGGAGAAAGAGTGTGCTTTTTATATTTACATCTATAATTAATTGCTTGTGGTTCATTTTTTAAAATATTTTTAACCTTATCAATTCTATTTTTTATAACTGCTTTACAAAATTTTCTCTCTGAACCATAGCTGTTAAAAACAACGAACATACTTAAAATAACTAACAATGCTTTCATATAATTCCTCCCCACAGAAATTAAAGATTAATAATTGTATTTAAACTTTATGCTAAATTTCCAATAGAAACATTATCAACCATCAACTGCAAAAACTCTCGTCCGTTAAAACGATTAATCCCTAGAGTGAAGGTGACAGATAATTGATCTTGTCCAGTTTGTTGTGAGCGATAAATCTCTTCAGGATGGATCACGCCCCATTTGGTAATATAATTAAAGCTAATGCCTTTAAGATACTGACCATTTGGTGTTTTGAAATTCCATCTGACGTGAACATCTTTTAAAAGATCAAAGCTTTCAAGCTTCATGCCCGTTACTTTAAAGACAGGTTTAGAATTTCCCATACCAAAAGGTTCAAGAAGATCTAGTGCTTTAGTTAATTCATAGCTGATTTCTTCAGGGCGAATTTCAAGGTCATATGACTCGGGCACTGTTCGCTCAATAAGAGGTCTTGCTGCTACGGCGCGAAGGAACCTTTCTCTAAACGCTCTAAAGTTAGACTTAGGCATAGAAAGACCTGCAGCAGCTTTGTGACCGCCAAAGCGAGTAAAGAGGTCTTCACACTCTTTAAGGCAGTCAAAAATATTGAGAACACCAAAGCTTCTGGCACTAGCTTTAATCATGCCCTCTTCTTCACCGTTGGTGAAAACCACGGCCGGAGCTTTAAATGTCTCTACTAATTTTGAAGCGACAATACCAATAACACCTTCGTGCCATTCAGCATTGTAAACAACACTGGCAAGATGATCGCCGCCACTAATATCTTTAATGACCTGATCTCTTGCACCTTCAAAAACCTGGGCTTGAATCCATTTACGTTCGTTATTACAAACCTCAAGATGATTGTAATGAGTTGAAGCTTCTTCTTCCGTTTCACTCATTAAAAGCAAAAGTGCTTTTTCAGGATGATCTAGTCTGCCTTTTGAATTGATATAAGGACCGACGTGAAAAGCGAGTTTTTCAGCAGGAATAAAACCAGCTTCTCTTTCTTCTCTAGAAAAGAAAGCCTTCACTCCAGGATATTGTGTTTGAGGAATTTGCTTAAGACCGTGGCGAACAAGCTTAATGTTCATTGGTGTAAGCTTGGCCAAATCACAAATAGTTCCAATCGCAACAAATTGTAACAGAGGATAAAGAGTCTCAATCTTTTGCCCACGGGCCATCAAGAGCTCTCTTATTTTCATACAAATGGCAAAGGCGACGCCAACACCAGCTAGAGGACGAAGCTCAGTTGTCTCTGGTTCGTCGCGGCGGTTAGGATTAACAACCGCATAGGCATCAGGCATTTCTTCGCGGGCATCTTTATGGTGATCGGTAATGATGAGATCAAGACCAATATTCTTGGCGTGTATAGCAGCTTCATTATTGGTAATGCCACAATCAACTGTGATTAAAAGTTTAATGCCAGATTCTTTGGCCTGATCAACAGATGGCGGGTGAAGACCGTAACCTTCAACGAAGCGACTTGGTTGAATCAGTTTTGCTTTTACTCCAAGCATTTTAAAAAAGTGAGCAAACAACGCACATGAAGTGGTGCCATCAACATCGTAATCGCCGTAAACCCCAATTTCTTCTTTTGCATCAATGGCATCGATAATTCGAAGCGCCGCTTTTTCAATATCATGCATGGCCATCAGATCAGGCAGCTCTTTGAGATTCCAAGAAAGAAAATCAGTTATACCTTGATGATCGAGTCCGCGTTTATCAAGCAGGCGTACGATAACCGGATGGAGTTTTTGAGAAGGGGCTGTTTCAGTTGTTTGTTGTGTATTCATCCTAAAAAATTAGCATGTTGAATAAAGCCTGACGAGAACAGGCTGATATAGCTAGGCGTTAAGTCCCTGAATTCCTACCAAAGGACGTGAAATCCTTTAATTAAATTCTCTTCTAAGAGATCGTCGCTACAAGAAAACAAGTGGTTAAACTCGACTTTTTCTTTGCTATGAATTTTTTCAAAGTAATT
This sequence comes from uncultured Halobacteriovorax sp., assembly GCA_964352405.1. Taxonomy (GTDB): domain Bacteria; phylum Bdellovibrionota; class Bacteriovoracia; order Bacteriovoracales; family Bacteriovoracaceae; genus UBA4207. The sequence goes on along the minus strand of CAYGRY010000037.1, from coordinate 18,377 downwards.
ACTAGGTAGAAACGATTTTCGACATTTTTCACAACGCTTCGGCTCTACTTGAGCCTCGATGACATGACCACACATATGACATTTCTTAAAGATTGTTTTGGCCATGGCCTTCCCCCAAAGTACGCTGCATTCGCAGCAGTCTTGGTAATGTTTCGGAAGAATGAGCCATTTATTTAGGAAAATATTGCCGTCTTAAAGACAAGTTCCGTGCTCAAGTACTTTGGCTTCTTGACGTATATTTGAAGCCTTACCCTTAAAGTTCGCAATCTCTTCATTGCTTCCACTTTTTAAGAATTTAATATTGAGTTGTTGGGCAAATCGTCTATTTTCGCGAATTTCCCATCTTTTACCGTCGCAATCGTAACGATTATCGTAACCACAGTTATTCACAAGTTCACCGTCAGTTTTTGTTTCCAGTTTGCATCCGTAGCAGTAGCCATAATAATCACAACTGACACTTTCTTCTCTATGGGTCCATTTTTCAATTTCTAGTTCTGAAAGACTTGCTTCAAGTCCAAAATCTTGCTTGAGCTCACTTGCCGAAATCTTAACTTTATTATTTTGGAATCCATTTCTAGGAATTTTTAATTCACCAACTTCAATACCATTTTGAATGATACTGATACTTGGATCATAAATTCCGATTAAGCCAGTATTGAATCTAAAGTCGACTAGTCCTTCATCAATATCGACTAAGCCGTCACTTGTTTTAATGCTTAAGCGACCGTCATTAGATTTTAATTGTCCACTAACTTTATCTGTATCAAATCCAGTACAAGCGACAAGAAAAAATAAAGAGATCAAGACTAAGAATAATGATTTTTTCATTTTGCGGCCTTAATTTTAAAAGAGAAGTAACCTGGCGAAAGACTAGGTTGAATTGACGCTGGCATCGAGGTGTTGGCGTTCAAATCAACGGTGTTATTCGCAAACATATTGTAATGGTTAAGCTCATAAGGATTGGCTTCCATGAAGTCGCCACCATTGCCGTACATACCAGTATAGCTACCATAATAATTGTTAACCACTTGAGGCTTATACTGCATATTATTCATTTGCTTCACAAGTTGAGCCTGTTGGATATGCATCATCTGATAGCTTGGATCAAAAACAGAAGATTGTTGCAGATATGGATTACCTTGAGGTGTTAGCATTGATTGATAAGAGAACATATACATCGCCATCATCATTTGCTGTTGTTGCATTTGTTGATGTGTCATCTGTTGTTCATAATCCAAGCGTAATGTATCCATCATCACAGAGATATCATCGCGCTCTTTTTCAATCTTTTTAATATCTTCTCTTAAAGAAGCGATTGCACCTTCATTTTCACATTTGATTTTCTTAAGTTCTTCTTCTTTGGCAAGAACTTCGGCTTGAGCTTCTTCAAGAAGTGATTTCGTTTCAGTTAGCTCTGTATCTTTAAGCTCAAGTTCGCGAGTTAGGCTTGCGATATCATTTGATAGATTTTGAGCGAGAGAGCGTTCTTGTTCTAAAAGCGAAAGCGCTTCAGCTTTCTCAGCTTCACTGGCTTCATTACTTGCAACAAGAGCTTCAATTTCAGCAGCAAGAGCAGCACGCTCAGCATCGAAATCAGTTCTAAGTTTTTCAAGTTCACTCTTCGTTTGATTGTATGAAGAGGTGAGCTTTCCAAGTTCTTTTTTAAGCTTTGAGATTTCTTGCATTGAACCTTGAGAATTGCTTAGAAGCCTTTCGATTTCAGCTTTTTGTTTGGCAATTAAATCAACATCAGATTGAAGTCTTACGTATTCAGTACGAACTTCTTTAATTCTTTCAGAACGTTGATAAATGATAAGAGGTCCAAAGACGAAGAGCTGTCTTTTTGTTTCGACCTGTGGTTTTGGAGTTTCATTACTGGCTGGTGCGCGACCATCATCAACGAGAAGACTCATTGGTGCAAAGCTTACAAAGCTTAGGCATAAGATAAAACCAAATAATGGGTGAAACTTTTTCATAACTGCTCCGATTCTTAATTTATATACAGCTATAAAGAGCAAAACCCGTGCCAGAAGACACGGGTTTAAATGATTGAAATTATTATAGGGTAGTGACTAAATTTTGATCACTGTAGTGTCGCTGACACTTCTGGAACAGTTGTGCGATCTACATTAGGAACAAAAGCGTTAGCTGCTGGAACATGAGCAGGCTTTTCGGCCTGAGACGGTCCACGGCTCATATTAAAGTTGCTTAGGTTGTTGTAGGCATTGAATGATGTTGGGCCATAAAAGTTGTTTTGAGTATAGCCATTGCCTCCAAGACCAAATCCAGACATATCCATTAGGCCAAATCCTGGATCCATTCCCATTTGGTAAGGATTACTCATTTCAGCTCCACCAAATTGTGAGCCCATCATAAAGCTAAACGGATTCATCATCATTTGAAAAGGCATTGGCATCTGTGCCCATGGCATTGCAAACCCTGGATCATAGATTGTTGGTTCTGGTTTTCTATCAGTTGAACTTATAAGCTCAGTTAGTTCTGAAAGTTTCGCTGAAAGCTCATCTTTAAGAGCTGTTAGGCTCTCTTTTTGCTGACAAAGCATCTGCTCAAGAGACGAAATCTTTTGGTCACGAGCTTCTTCCTCTTTATCTTTGGCAATGACGATAGCTTCTTCAAATTTCTTAGCATCATAGCTAGAGACCAATTGAAGCTGTTCTTCGCTGAGTTTAATCATTGAAGCTTCAATCGCTGAGACATCAAAGTCATCAGTTTGCGCTGCTATAAATGTCTCTACGTTTTTCTTAAATAGATCATAAGACTCGATTTGAAACTTAAGGTCTTCTCTATGATTAGCTAGGAGTTCTTTTAACTCTTTAGAGTCTGAGATTTCTCCAATTCTTTCAATGTCAGCTTTAATTGCTTCGATTTTTGCGATTTTTGACTCTGATCGCTTAGCTATTTCTGCTTCAATATTTTCAGCACTTAGAACAACTTGTTCATCAATTTGAGCAATTGTTCTTTGAGCATGATCGCCACCAATAAAGCCAACAGAAATTTGTGCACTATAGATACCAGCTAGTGCTGTTACAGCAAAAGCATAATGCTTAAATGAAAAAGACATAGATCCTCCCGGACTAAAAAATGTATTCAAAGGATTGTGTTACAAGTTTTGTGCCAGAGGCTAAGTGACTGAGTTTTAGATTGAAGGCGAAAAAAAACCGTCGAAACTTTCGACGGCCGTTATATAAATCTATTTTTCAGATGATTATTGAACTTGCTCTAAGTTGTTCATCATTTGATTGAAAGCTTGTTGAGTTCTTTTTGTAAGTTCGATTTCGTTTTTAAGACGAAGAGTTTCAATTTGTTTTCTAACAAGCATTTCGTTTTGCTTTTCAAGTTTAGCGCGAACTTGCTTTAAACGATCTGACTGTGAAACTTCCGGCTTCGAGAAATTAGCAGAAACATCAATTGCTTCATCCATATCGATATTTGTATCAGCGCTAACAGTAGTAGCAAGAGCGATAGCGATAGCGAAAGCAATAGCAGCAAATGTCTTCATACGGACCTCATGAGATTAAACAGTTTGAACGCTCTATGTTTAACGCATAGAAAAAGAAACGTCAAAGGCAAAAAAAACCCCTGACTGGCAGGGGCTTTCTAGTAATTACTTAGTGTTAAGCTTACTTTGAAGATTTGTATCTAGGGCAGCTAGGAAATCCTCAGTGGTTAGCCAGTGAGAATCATTCATTTGCTTGCCATGGATGCATAGCGCAAGATCTTTTGTCATCTTTCCAGATTCAACAGTTTCTACGCAAACTTGCTCAAGAGAAGTACAAAACTTTGTAAGATCAGTATTACCATCAAGTTTCGCACGGTGAGCAAGTCCTCTAGTCCATGCAAAGATTGAAGCAATAGGGTTCGTTGAAGTTTTCTTACCTTGTTGGTGCTGACGATAGTGACGAGTCACAGTTCCGTGAGCAGCTTCTGCTTCAACAGTTTTTCCATCAGCAGTCATAAGAACAGAAGTCATAAGACCTAATGATCCAAAACCTTGTGCCACTGTATCTGACTGAACGTCGCCGTCATAGTTTTTACAGGCCCAAAGGAAGTCGCCGTTCCACTTAAGTGCAGCAGCAACCATGTCATCAATCAAACGGTGCTCATAAGAAATGCCTAGGCTTTCAAATTTCTTTTGATAATCATTCTCGTAGATTGATTGGAAGATATCTTTGAAACGACCGTCATATTTTTTAAGAATTGTATTCTTAGTTGAAAGATATAGAGGCCATTTCTTAGTCATCGCCATATTGAAACAGCTGTGAGCGAAATCGCTGATACTTTCATCAGTGTTATACATACCCATGGCAACGCCATCACCTTTGAAGTCAAAAATCTCGTGAACTTCAGGAGATCCGCCTTCTGGTGTATAAGTGATTGTTAATTTACCTTTTCCTTTAGTAACAAAATCTACCGCTTTATATTGATCACCAAAAGCGTGACGACCAATCATGATTGGCTTTGTCCAGTTTGGAACTAGACGAGGTACGTTGGTACAAATAATTGGTTCACGAAAAACTGTGCCACCAAGAATATTTCTAATTGTTCCGTTTGGTGAACGGTACATTTTTTTTAGTTTAAATTCAGTTACACGATCTTCATCAGGAGTAATCGTGGCGCACTTAATACCAACACCATGCTTTTTGATAGCGTTAGCAGCATCAACTGTGACTTGGTCATCAGTTTTATCACGGTATTCCATACCTAGATCGTAATATTCAATATTGACGTCTACGTAAGGTAGAATAAGTTTATCTTTAATAAATTTCCAAATGATACGAGTCATTTCATCGCCGTCGAGCTCGACAACAGTTCCTTGAACCTTGATCTTTTGCATGGTGACCTTCCTTCTCTAGAATTGCAGTTAAGACGGCGTTATCTTAGCCAAAACTGTCTAGTGCGTCGAGAAGCGGTGCTTTTGATTATTTTTGTTAGAGCAGCGAGTTAAAGTATTCCTCTATTCCAGGAATTAGTGCACGAAGCTCCATGCGAGATTCTTGTGAACCATACCATCTGGCATAAAGTTCAGCAAAATGTTCTTCTACGTTTTTCTTATGATAAGGCAAAAGAAATGCACCGTAGACCTGCAGCCAAGGAGTGTCGTCATAGATTGGTCTGAAGTTATCTGAAGGCGATAAATCAAAATTAAAGATCTCATAGCTATTAAAAAAACGATCGAGGACATGAGCAAATTCGTGAAGTACTAAATTTTTACTTCCGTGAGCTTTATATAAACTTTGTATATTGATAACAGTGGGAGCCATTCTACCGGTAGCAGCAGCTCCGGGAACTACATCCCAACCGGTGTCATGATCTCGAGGCCCCATTGGTAGAGCTGCAATGAATGGATGTTGTGTAATTGGGCCAGCGGTTAAATGTGTTTCTATTCTTCGATTGTAAATAATCTTTCTGTGTTCATAAGGTGCTTTGCACAGTTCAATAAAAAAATCTTTCATCAAACTTAAGTACTCTGCCGTTTTAAGTTTATTCATTGATTTATGTTCAATGATTCGGTGTTGTTTCTTAAGAGACTCAACTTTTTGATAGGAAAAGAATCCTCGGCTTTGAACATATTTACAGCTATCGAAAGCCTGAGCTGAGTTGATAAGTGCAAAGAGAATGTTTGAAATTATAAACTTCTTCATGACTTCAAATTAGAAGTCGGGCTGCTCTTTGAGAATGAGTATGAAAATATTACGCTGCTTGCTCTATATTGGCCGTAATCTGCCTCAGGGTGGTTCTAAACTCGTTTTGCCACGCGTAAATCTGACTAACATTTTCTCTCTTTATGTACTCAATTTCATCTTCATCAAGTTCTTTGCCAGGACTTCTCATCACCATTACTGGGATATGAATTTCTTTTTTTAGAGCTGTAGTTTTAATGAGGCTTACCGTTTCTTGGGTTGATAGGTCGGTCATGTCATCGATCATTAAAACGAGATGGTAATGATTCTTTTCCATCAAATGAATACTATGAAATCCGCCCGTCGCTACATCGATGGTGAACCCCTGCATGCGAAGCCTCGAGCTAAGCTCTGTCTTTCGTTGCTGATGATCGTCGATAATAAGGATGGCTTTTCTGGAGTTCATTCTGTTTTTATGATCCTATGTTTGGTAAGCCAATTGTATGCGAATATTCACAATTACTATAATTCGGTCAGTTAAGATGATAGCCTTAACGTAAATTGCCACTCAAAATAGCCACAATGGCATAACTGCTTAGAAATGAAAGAATCTTCAGGTTGTGTTAAATTTATTTAAGCCTTAGATATGTGAACTAAAGACAATGATTAAAGTAAAACTATCAATATTCCTTCTCCTAAATTTGTTTACACTTGCTGTAAGTGCCACCACAGATAGCATTACTTTTGAGACAAATGCTGGAGAGTTAAAAGAGCTTAAAATTGATCAACTGAAAAAAGTCCTAAAAGTTGAACAGGTTAAGATCTTCGATCAAAAAAATCGTCAATTTGAACAATACAATGCTTTCAATTTAAAAGATTTTTTAGTGCATGTTTCAGGACAGAAGCTAATTAGTGATGATCTACAGATTAAAACTAAAAATGGTTACCTACCAATCATCTCTCCTCAGCATATAAATAACGAACCTGGTTATCTGGCTTTTGAGAAAATTAATGGCAAGATGAATACTATCGATTATAGGACTGAAGAGTTAGTTGAAACTGGACCATTTTATTTGATTTGGAAGGATCAAAAGATAAGAGATAAGAAAAAAAACCTTAGATGGGTTTATCAAATTAATTATCTGTCTTTTAAATTAGCGATCGAGAAATTTATATCGCAAGTTAAAGATGCCCCGCAAACAGTGATGATGGGCGAGATCCTTTTTAACTCTCACTGCCTTCGTTGCCATAATAACGAAACTGAAACTTCAAATTTAATTAAACCGAATATTTTTGAATCTAAATCACGAGAGTGGATTAGTGACTATGTTGCCAATCCTGGACGATATAATAACAAAACAATCATGCCGACTTTTCAAAAAATCTTTCAAGATAAAGTTGAAATGGAGGATATTATTAACTATCTCGACTATAGGCATGACCCTATAAGCTTCAAGAAACGTTCTCTCATTAGGCTTAATCGCACTTTAAACGAAATTAAGCGCAAATAGTTGAGTTTTTCACTTTTAAAGTTAGAACTTGTTTGTGCCCATCCTTTATATCATTTTCTATGATGTCCTGATCAAACTAAAGGATAAGGACATTATATGAAATTAAAGTTACTCGCAGGTGTTGCCCTAATGGCCATGATTTCTCAAGCCAGCGGCGCCGAAAGATTAGTTGTTAAAATGAAAGAAGCTGGAAATACTCCAGTTGCATCTACTGCTAAAAATATTCAGCATTTATTTGGTCAGTACTATGTTGTTCAAACAAACGATGTTGCTTTGACTAGAGCTCAACTTGAATCTTCAAGTGAAGTTCTACGTGTTGATATCAATGCAAAAGCTGGTAAAAGAAAACTTCCACAAGCAACTCAGACAGAAATGCTTCCAAAAGTTTTTGGTAAGTCTGTTACAGGGTTCAATGATCCAGGTCTTTCAAGGCTGTGGGGCTTTAATTCAGCAGAGCGCGGCGGTATGGCGGTCAATGATGCTTACGAGACTTTAGGCGCTAATAAAGGCGAAAAAATTATCGTAGCTGTTGTTGATACAGGTGTTGACTACAATCACGAAGATCTAAAAGACGTTATGTGGACTAACTCTGGTGAAATCGCTGGTAACGGAATTGATGACGACAACAATGGTTATATTGATGACGTTCACGGAATTAACACTCTTGTTCGTAACTCAAACGGAGTTGCAACAGGTGATCCAATGGATAAGCACTCACATGGAACTCACGTTTCAGGTTCAATCGGTGCAAAACAAAATAACGGCATTGGTGTTGCTGGTGTAGCAGCTAACGTTGCTATTATGGCAATTAGAACTGTTCCAAACAATGGCGATGAAACTGATGTTGATGTTGCTGAGTCTTTTCTTTATGCAGCTAAGCATGGCGCTAAAATCATTAACTGTTCATTTGGTAAATCAAATAATGAAGGTGGCGATCTAGTTAAAGATACGATCAACTATATTGGTGAAGAATATGGTGTATTAGTTATCGCAGCAGCTGGTAACTCTTCTCAAGATATTGACAGAAGATTAACTTACCCAGCTTCATTTGATTCAGAAACATTAATGGTTGTTGCAGCAACAACTTCATCAGGTGGAATGGCTTCTTTTTCTAACTACGGTTTAGTTGGTGTTGATCTTGCTGCTCCAGGTTCAGGGATCTACTCAACAACTCCAGGCAACCGTTATGGAAATATGTCAGGAACTTCAATGGCTTCACCAAACTCAGTAGGTGTTGCAGCTGAAGTACTTTCACGCAACCCTGAATTAAGTCCAGTTCAGCTTAAGCAAGTTCTTATGGATAACGTGACTAAAGTATCACGCTATGAAACTAGAATGGTTACTGGTGGAAGGATCAATCTTCTTAAGACTCTTCAGGGTTTATAAGATTTAAGAAAATTAAAAAAATGAAGCCACTCTTACGAGTGGCTTTTTTTTACAAGCTACTATTAACTTCGTCGATCTGATCGTTAAGATTCCAAAGATCATAAAGCCAACCAATACCAAAAAGTCCACCAGTCGCTAGCCATAAAATGCCCGTCAGGATCTTGCCCATATAAAAGCGGTGAATACCTAAGAAACCTAAAAAGGTTAGAAGGGCCCAACAAATATTGTAATCAATAGGTCCTGTTTTGAACTTGCGATCAGCTTCAGCATCCATACTTTGGATTAAAAACAAATCGACGATCCAGCCAATTCCCATTACACCAAGTGTTAAAAACCAGATTGTACCAGTCACAGGCTTACCAAAATAGAACCTATGAGAGCCCATAAAGCCAAAAATCCAAAGAATATAGCCAACGGTTGTACTGTGTGAATTGTTCATAAGTTAATCTTTTACTCTTGTGGCCCGTATACTAATATCCGAGCGTGTTAAAAATACTATTACTTACCATATCTCTTTTTTTTAGCTTTTCGGCCAGTGCTGAATCTAGAATCTTTACGCGTGCTTTCAAAACAGATATTTGCACTGCTTGGCCTGATCGACTTGGTCAGTATGACTGGTCTCACTGCTGCGTCGAACATGATTTGTATTTATGGGCCGGCGGAGAGTTTTCACAAAAAAAAGCAGCCAATCAAAGACTTCATGCGTGTGTTGAAAAAGCATCGACCAAGTTTATGGCCGATCTTATGGCTTTTGGTATTGAGTTAGGTGGTCGTTCTCCAATTCGTTTAAGAGATAAAAAATTTGCCAATGCATGGGGTGAAACGAATACAGATACGAAACTGACAATAGATGAATTAAATCAACTGATAGAATCTCTTGAGCCGGATCAGCTTGCTGGCTACGAGGCGCTCTTAGTTCCCTTTATTAATAACCTTAAAAAGATCAATCAATAAATGAGTACACTTTTAACGCTGCAAAATTTAACTTTATCTCATCCTCATAAGCAGCTTTTTAAAGAAGTGACTTTTACGCTTAATGAAGGCGATCGAATTGGTATCCTTGGATTAAACGGCCACGGAAAATCATCACTTTTTAAAGTGATCATGGGTCTTCAAGCTCCAGACATCACTGTTCCAGCGTTTATCTTTGATAAAAGTCGTGATCTCTCTATCTTTTATGTTCCACAGGAGTTGTTACCTCCAGGTGAATTAAATATCGAAGATTATCTTTATGAATACTACCCAAGCTTTAAAGCGTTAAAGCAAAAACTCAACGTTATCAATGATAAGCTTGCACTTGGAGAAGAGGACTTTGAAAAATTGCTTGAAAAACAACAGGCGATTTTTGAAGAGCTTGCTCATGAGGGCGAAGATCGTATTTATAATTCGTTTGTGAGTTACCTAAAAGGATTTGGAATTGATGATCTAAACCAAAAAGTACATGGCCTTTCTGGTGGAGAGCAAAGAAAAATTGCTTTATCTCTTGGTTTATCATGTCCTCACCAAGTGGTACTTTGGGATGAGCCAACCAACCACCTTGATCTCAAGACGATTCAAAAGTTTGAAGAAGAACTTTCTAACGTTAAAAAAACCTTCATGGTTATCTCACACGATAGAAGTCTTTTAAATAACGTGGTTGAGCGTATTGTTCATATTCAAAGTGGCAAGCTTGTAAGTTTCCAGGGAACTTATGCTGACTACTTAATCCATCTTCAAAATGAAGATGCTAGACGAGTTAAAGAATTAGATCGTCTTGAAAATAGTAACCGCCGTGAAACCGCCTGGATTCGTCGTGGAGCCAAAGCCAGAAGAACAAAAAGTAAAAAGCGTATTGCTGACTACGATTCATTACAATCTAGTATTACAGAGTTAAAAGCACTGGCTTCTAAAACTGTAAACCTTAACTTAAAAAGCTCTGGTCGAAAAAGTAAGGTGCTTATTGAATCTGAGTCAGTTGATATTGGTTATGGTAAAAAAATCTTAATCAATGACTTTAAGTTTGCTCTTGCTAAGGGTGATAAAATTGCCTTAATGGGTAATAACGGCGCAGGTAAAAGTTCCCTTTTAAAAGTTCTTATGGGTGAACAACAGCCTATCAATGGAAAAGTTAGAACTCTTGATGGACTTGATATTGGTCACTTCTCTCAAAAAAGAGAATCACTTCCAAATGATATTACACCGTGGCAACTTGTAGGTGAGGGCATTGATTTTGTGATGTCTAACACCGGTGAAAAACGTCACGTTGCAAGCTACCTAGATGGATTCTTGTTTAAGACTGAAGAAATTAAAAGACCTATTCATACCTTTTCAGGTGGAGAAAAAAATAGACTCCAGCTCGCTCAGTTCATGAAGCATGCTAGAGATCTATGGATTTTCGATGAACCTACCAACGATCTTGATCTTGAGACAATTGGAATTCTTGAAGAAGAACTTCGTGCCTACGAAGGAGCACTCATTATCGTTGGTCACGATAGAACATTTATTGAAAACGTAACTGATAAGTGTTGGCTTATTTATGATGAGCATATTGAAATCTTTGAAGCCGGATGGCCTCAAGCTGAGATCTATCTTGAAACTCAAGAACTCGAAAAAGAACTGAACAAAATTAAGCCAAACAAAGGCTCAACAAGTTCAAAGTCATCTGCTGGTTTGTCTAATAAAGAACGCCTTAGACTTGAAAAGATCGAGCAAGATATTGCCGATCAAGAATCAAAAGTGGAAAGTCTTGAGTCAAAGCTAGCTGCCATAGATTATTCTCAGGCAGATTCTGCAAAAAAAACAAGCCAGCTTCAAAGCCAGCTTGATTTAGAAAAGAAGAATCTGGAAAACCTTTTAGAAGAGTGGACCGACTTAGAATCAAGAGCGTAGCTTTACTTCCAACCCATAAGCCATAACTCATTATTTTTAAGATCACGCCAGTTAATAGGGTATTCATTTTTTGTGAAGACGGCTTGAATTACGCATTCGATATCATTTTGATCGTCATCAAACTCTACTTTGATGATTTCAAAATGCTTTTCTTTATTTTGAGGTTTGGTATTGGTCCAGTGACTGCCAAGAAGTTTCTTGGGATGAATCCTATTCAAACAAGGGCTCGTCAGAAATATTCACCAGCGTAAACTCGTTTTGCATGACCTTCTTATCATTCACTTCAATGAATGCTTTAAAGCGAAAGCTATTTTCAATTTGATCAGTAAGTGAAACTTTAATATTAAGCACTTGGTCAGGTCTTGCCATGCTTTTGTACTTGGCCATATGAATAGCTCTAAGCACTCCAATTGCATAACCCTTAGTGTTATCTGAATTATAATTTTCAACAGGGGAGTAGAATTTTGTAAGGAGAATCCCTGCTGCCTGAGTTGTCATCTCTTGCATCATCGCACCAGGAACAATTGGAGCTCCTGGAAAATGTCCTTGAAGATAAAAATCATTCATCGTTGGTTTTGCGACAGCGTGAATCGAATCCTTACTTGCTTCAATGACCTCATCTATTAAAAGATAAGGGGAGCGGTGATGTAAAAGTGAGGCAATTTCTGTTTTATTCATGGCGCTAGCTTATCTAAAAAAATAGACTTTATAACTTAGACAACTTCTAGATTTCATCAAAAGATCGAATTTGATCAAACGGTGAATAGACTGGATCCTTTCGAATTAATTGTATGACATGCATACCACTTTCACTGGCAGCAGCTAATTCTTCATTGATATCAGAAAGAAAGAGAACTTCATCTCCACTGAGGTTAAGGTCATTTAAGATATTGGTATAGGATTGCTTCTCACGCTTATGACCAATCTTCGTATCAAAATTAGCTTCGATCATTTGATCTTGATCACCAAACTTCGAGTGAGTAAAAAGAAGCTTTTGAGCTAGAACTGAACCAGAAGAGTAGATTCCAAGACCTAATCCGTTTTGTTTCCATCTTTTAAAAGCGGCAGGGACATCATCATAGAGGTGGCCCTTAAGTTCTCCACTTTCATATCCTTCTTTCCAGATATGTCCTTGAATCGTTTTAAGTAGAGGCTCTTTTTTATCTTCTTTAATCCACTGTCTTAAAGTAGCCGTCGGATTTTCAAGACCACTGACAAGCTGCGGATTAGCTTGAATAAAGCTTTCCATCTTGTTGTAGGCATAAGGGAAAAGTGTATCGTGAACGAAATCGATTGATGTCGTAGTTCCTTCCACGTCCATGAGAATGAATTTAACTTTATTTACTATATTTTTCATCTATACCTGATTCAGTGTAATTGGCGACCCAGCCTTCCATATTGGAGAAAATTCTTATCGCTTTAACATGATATTTTGGAGCTAAATCAAACCAATGCTTATAGCCACTTGGCACAGATAGAAAATCCCCACGAACACATGTTAAGCAAACGACGTCTTTATCACCAAAATTAAACCAAAACTTTCCTTGGCCATCGACAAAAAATCGAACTTCATCTTCAGAGTGGGTATGTTCTTTTAAAAACTTTTGGCGGATAGCTTCGATGTTTTCTGTTTTAGGGTGGACATTAATAACATCAGCGCTTTTAAATCCTTTTTTATCCATAAAAGGTTTTAATTCATGATCATAAGCTGCAAGTATCTCTTCTTGCGTTGATTCATCGTGAAGATCTTTTGAAGCACTCCATCTCGAAAATTCAACACCATGATCATTTAAATATTTTGTAATCAGATTTAGATCAGTAATCGTTTCATTCTTTTCAGCAAGAAAAAGTGTAGTCATAGCTTAAGTCCTTTAAGAGCAAGTTCATACTTAAAGAGATATTCAAAAACTTCTAAGTGTCGTTTGGCGACTTTAACACTATCTCCCCATACATACATACCATGTCCTCTTAAGATGATGGAGTAGCAGGGCTGTGATTTAATAATCGGTTGGATCTTCTCGCCAAGAGCTTCAATATCTTGTGTGTTATCAAAGCATGGAATAGTCACTTCAGTTTCATGGGTTTTAATCCCATCGAGACCTTTTAAAAGCTCCATACCACTTAGTTTAAGCATGTCTTGATTTTTAAAAAGTTCGGCGAATAAAATAGCGTCAAGCATATGACTATGAAGAACACAGTTTGCTTGTGTTGCTTTATAAATGGCTAAATGCAATGCCGTTTCATCAGAAGATTTTTTTCCAAGTCCTTCAAATATATCATGTTGCTTGGCCGTTTCAATATTAACAAGAATTAAATTATCTTCTTGAAAGGTACTTTTATCGATACCCGATTCGGAAACCAAAGCGTAACCGGCTTTTGTTTTTGATCGTAAAGAGTAGTTACCGCTGGTCGCTGGATTGTGACCGGTTAAATTAAGTGTTCTTACCAGTTTTGATAAGTTCTGTGCTTCAGATAGGTCTGATGGATTAAGCGCAATAGTCATAGTGTTCCCCGTAGAAGCTATTTTTACGAGAAAATATGACTATGCGTCAAGCTTAGGCATTACTTTCTTGGCTTCTTCTTTGATATTCACGACTCATCATCCAAGCAGAAAAGGTTGCAAGGGTCGCCGTAACGGTTAAGACTTGAAAAACTTCACCCCAACCAAAAACATCAGAAAGCTTACCCGCGCCCCAAACGGCAATAGAGCCCCCAACGTAGCCAAGAAAATCAATCATGCCTGATGCGCTACCGGCTCCATTAGGTCCAGCGATATCGAGAGTTAGACATCCACTACTCATCGAATAAGGGCCTAGTAGGAAAAAGCCACAAGCACCAAGAAGGATTACTATTGTGTCGTTCATACCACCGACTTGGATGCAATAGACGACTCCCAGTAAAGAAGCTATTAATCCAGTAAGCATAATCCAAGTCGCCTTCGCTCGGTCTCCGTTTTTGGCATACTTGTCTGTATACCAACCAAGAAGAATCGTTCCAAGACAACCAAGAAAAGGAAATAGTGCTGATTTTAAGATCGCGTTAGCTGTTCCCATGCCTAGATCCACTAATAGTTTCGGAGTCCAAAAGAAAAAGATACTTCTTAGAAACGTTGTTAAGAAGCTGAAAACAAGAATATGCCTAAAGACCTTAATAGAAAGAAGACCTTTAATAATTTTTAAAGGAGACTCTTTTATTTCTTGTTCGCCCTCTTCTTGTGCCAAAACAGCTTTAGGCTTTAACTTGCTATGACCAAAATTCGTATGAGGAATTAAATCTCTTGGAGTTTCCTTAGATGAAAAATAACTGACGATAAAAATCACGAAGAGGATAAGTGAAGGGTAAAAGAAAACACCTTGCCAACCAACACCGTTCGCGACAAGAAAACCAGCCAGCAAGGTGGCAAGCACGCCACCAAATTGAAAGTTCAGTGAAATAAAGCCCATGATAGTGCCGTTTCTCTCAGGCTCGTACCAGTGTCCAATCATTTTAACTAAGCCACCCCAGCCCATAGCAAGAAAGTAGCGGCACACGCACCAAACAACGATGAAATAAGTGAGCGTAGTACCTTGAGTGAAAAGAATATTACAAGTGATGGCACCAATCATTCCTGTGAGAAAAAGTTTTCGACCACCAAACTTATCAGCTAAGGGACCATTGATAATTTTACCTAAGGCATAGGCAAGCTCTGAATAAAAAGCGATCAAGCCTAACTGAGAATTGGTATAGCCAAAAACTTCAGTCATTAACGGAAAAGCTGCAGAGAGGTTCTTGCGACAAAGATAGTAGCCAATATAACCGACCAAACAGACCCAGAACACGCTCATTCTCCAGCGTTTGAGCCTTACTAACTCGACTGGGGTTGGGTCTTGCAGTACAGTAGTATTCATAAAAACTCTCTTAAGGTTTCATGCAATGAAGAAAATATTATTATTCGCTATTGTAACGTTAGTTTGTCTTTCGTGTCGCCAACAAAAAATAATGAAAGTAGCGCATAGAGGAGCGAGTGGATATTTACCTGAGCACACACTTGAAGCTGTGAGCTTGGCCCATTCTTGGGATATTGATTATATTGAGCCAGATCTTGTGATGACTAAAGATGATCAGTTAATTGTTATGCACGATACACATCTTGATACGACGACAAATGTGAAGGAGCTGTTCGCTGATCGAGCTAGAGCAGATGGGCGTTTTTACGCTATTGATTTTAGTCTTGATGAAATTAAAAAGCTTAGTGTTCATGAAAGAATTAATTTAGAAACAGGAGAAGCTGTTTTTCCTGGCAGGTTTCCGCTTGGCCGCGCGCATTTTGAAGTTCCAACTTTCATTGAATATATTGAACTCATTCATGGCCTTAACAAGTCCACCGGAAAAAAAATTGGCATCATCCCTGAAATTAAAGCTCCTGAATTCCATGCAACTGAAGGAAAGGATATTGTGAGTAAGACACTTTTTGTCTTAAAAAGTTATGGTTACGAAGACAATGACCAAGCTATTATCCAATGCTTTGAACCCAACACATTGAAGATGATTAAAAATAAAACCCAAATACCTTTACTGCAACTTATTGCGGTCAATGAATGGAATGAAAGTAGTGCTGATTATGATAAAATGCTGACTGATGAGGGCTTAAAAGAAATAGCTACTTATGCACAATACATCGGACCTTATCTGCCTCAGCTTTATGATATTAAAAATGATCGAGCATTCAAGAATGCGGTGATGAAAATGGCACACAAGTACGAGCTGAAAGTTGCCCCTTATACAATTCGTGATGATGCCATCTTCAAGCCATTTAAAAACAAGAAAGAAATGATGAGTTTTGTCTTGGATGAGTTAGAAATTGATGGATTGTTTTCAGATTTTGCGGATAAGATATAAAAGATGCTAAAAAATCAAAAGAAATTCTTAATTGGCTTAAGTGGTTTTGCAATTCTAATAACCTCATTTTTAGCTTTTTATACGATGCGACCATTCTTTGCTGATGGGGCATGGTTTTACTCAAACGTATTGTTTGAAAATTTTTACTTTAGAGATGATCGATATTATCGTTTTTTTCATTTTTTTCAGGCTTACCCATCCTATCTGATTCTTAAGTATGGAAAGTCTTTTAATGGAAGTGTGAACCTATTTAATTTGCTACATACAATAATTTTGCCAGCATCATTTTTTTATATTTTGTATCTATCTAAAAATCTTAGCTCATCAATTAGAGTTCTAATAACATCTTTCTTTACTCTTACAGTCCTAATCTCATATAGCTTTCATTTAGGAAGTGCGGTCAATGCCTGCGCGTTTGGATGGATTTGTTTTACTCTTTTATTAGAAAACAGAAGACCTTATGTTTTGATGTTTTTCTTAGTTCTGATGGCAATCACTTATGAGGGCAGCGTTGTCATTTTGCTTTCATTGATTCCCTCACTTGTTTGCCTTAATAGAAATAAACAAGTGATAAGCTTTAAGCAACTCCTTTGCGTTCTTATCACTACAACTCTTTATTGTTTTTGGGCGATATACTCAGTTCGAACCAATGTGGGGTTAGATACAATTTCCGGTAATTCATTTAATTTAATTTCCTATATATTTCTTTCTTTATATTTATTGTCGGTAGTTTTGTTTTTTCTTTTTCTGTTCAAAAAGAATATTGTCGCCTATTTTGTCATCTCATTAACAACCTTACTGGCTTTTTATTACAATATTTACCAATACTCATTCTTTCATACTGGTCTTGGCTATGAACTTAGAGCTTGGTCACTAATCTTTACGGCGATTTTTGTACTCCTGATTGCCATTTTAAAAGATAAAAAAATCGACTTTAATATTGGTTCGACAATCGTTCTTGTCATTTCATTGTGCTCAATTTTAATTTTTGATTTACGAATAACTAATGAATGGAACAAGTATACCAAGTTTTTATTAGGTCATTTAACAACACTTGGTCCTGGCTGCCATTTCTATGATGATAAGATTCGAAAAGAAGCGAATGTTCATGAAGACAGAATTTATCTCTTTGATCTTAGCTTGGTTTTACAGGGAAAGACTCGTCCCGATAGAGTCTTTGTAGGACCCTCTCCTGATCAACCAGCTTTTTGTGAAGTTAAAGATAATGGAGAAATGAAACTTTCCCCTTATTTCTATAATGATAAATATCTTGAAAGATATTTGCAGTTAGATTTTTCTGAGATTAGAAATTAAAGAGTACTTGTAAAAAAAAACCACCTACAAAGAGGTGGTTTTAATTACGGTATAAATTGGAGCGGCGACCGAGGATCGAACTCGGGACCTTCTGCATGGCAAGCAGACGCACTACCGCTGTGCTACCGCCGCTAACTGTCAGCCATAATGCTGAACGGCCCAGAATTTGTCAATTTAAAAAATAAGAAACCAGCTCACCGTGCTTATTTAGCAATTGGCCATTAAACTCAAAACCTTCAGGGTTTAGAAGCGGTGTCTTGCCGTGCCCGCCGGGAATATCGATGACGTATTCAGGTAGAGCGTGGCCTGGAATATAATTACGAAGCGCAGCAAAAAGTTTTCTGCCATCTTCAATATCGAGCCAAAAATGCATGCCACCACGAACCTGATCCGGATGATGAAGGTAGTAGGGCTTAATTCCCATTTTAACCAGTCCCAAGAATAAATCCTTAAGAGAGATTACGTTATCGTTAACGCCTTTTAAGAGCACACTTTGAGACAGCCATTGAATAGGTAAAAGGCGAAGCTCTTTCATCACCGTCTTAAATTCATCAGTAATTTCATCTGCATGATTGAGATGAATCACAATTGTAATAAGTTCAAATTGAGTCGCCGCTTTTTTGATCAGGGCAACGAAGTCTTGATCAAGTCTTGAAGGCATAATCACAGGCATTCTTGTATGAAGCCTGAGCATCGGAACTTTTAGCTTTGAAAACTAATCAAAACATTTTTCTAGCTTTTCATTTGAAAGCATTAGTGGATCGCCGCCGATAAAAAT
>CAYGRY010000036.1:0-26163 GCA_964352405.1 uncultured Halobacteriovorax sp. | reverse complement strand
CTTGTTTCAAAAGCAAAAACTTTATCAATTCTCTTTAAACTATTTAAATGAGAAATAACCCCAAGTGCCGTACCCATCGGGCCACAAGCTAAAAAACCTGTATTACATAAAGTTAAAACACGAAGCGGACGTTCACCATAAAGCTCACCCAATTTCTTCGCTGCAGTTTTGGCCATAGAAAGATTATCATTACCAAGTTTAATCATTTGCGCATTAGCAAAATCAACTAGATCTGAATAAGTTTGCTCTAAAGACTTTGATTCTTGTAGTGAAGATAAAATAAAGTCTTTAGCTCTTTTGGCTTCATAGGATAGGTTCACGGCCGTAGGTCTTGCAGACTCAAGATAGACAACAGCTTTATCGATTGTTGTTTGAGTTACCTCTTTTTGAACACGTAGCCAAAGAGCCATTCCATATAAAGCTGTAAAGCCAATTAAAGGTGCTCCGCGAACAACCATAACCTTAATTGCTTCATGAGCATCTTCAATAGTTTTAACATGAACATATGAGATCTCATGAGGAAGATAACGTTGATCTACTAAAGTAAGTTCATCATTTTTCCAATCAAGTGGGATAACTTTTGTCATTTCAATATACCTTTTAGTAATTTATCTAATTTTTTCTTATCGCCATCTTTTAAAAACTTTTTGGCTAAATCTCTAACCTTATTTGTTCCCTTTTTCTTTAACAGGATGGAAGAGAGCTTTTTCGACGTATAAGAAATATCTGGCTTAAGGCTTGTCCCTAATCCGACTAGCTTTAAAGGTAAGATCTCTGTACCGACTTCTTTTAACAAGAAGGCGGACAAGTTTCCTTTATAATCTTTATAGTCAGCAACAAGTTCACTTTCACCCGAATTATTTAAGAAAACTGTGCCTTTTGCACTTATTTCAAATTTATTCTCGATTCCTTTAAAAAATATATCCTTAAAATAAAGTTTATCATTTGTTGCAGAACCCTCTAATTCAAGAAGAGAAAAGTCAGGCTGAATTTTAATATCTTTAATAACATCATTAATCGTCGGGAAAAAAGGTTTTATGGCATCAGTTAAAGACGTTAACCATTCTGATGGATCAACTTTAGAAATTTTTCCGTTTAAAACTTTTAGATCATATTTTGAGTCAAACTTATAGGAATCATTCGTTTGTATAAAGTTTGTACTCAGAAGACCGTTAACCTCACCATTAACAGTCATTACTTTATCTGAAATAAATGGTGATACGACAGCCCCCGAAAACTTTTTAAATGTCACTAGTGCTTTTCCCGAGTTATCAACAGCCGCGAGATCTACTTCTGTAGAAAGCGTTCCGCTGGCAATATTCATTTGGGAAATAAACTTTGTATTTCCTTTTGAACTAATTCTAATATTGGCTTTTAAACTTAAATCTTTATCAGTGAATTTGCTATCCACAACATCTAATTGCCAAGTCAATGGAAGAACAAATAGCTGATGCTCTTTTGTTTCATTATTTTTTTTAAGATTATTATCTGCACTTGATTTCGATATGACAGTATCGTTGACTGAGTCACCAGACTTAGATCCTTCATTGATTTTCTCTAAGTCACTCTTTGTCATTATTATACCATTGGCGTTAGTTTCTATAACTAAGTCAGGTATATAATTATTAAAATTAAATTCTTTAGGAAGTATTAATTTTATAGATGTAGAAGACTGACCTTGATAAAGAGGAAGCTCAACTTTCATATCAATCTTTTTATCTAATAAACTACCACTAAAGGTTGGAGAAAAATTCTGACCAAACTGACTGTAAGAAAAGCCTTGATTCATCGAAAATTGCAAATGAGGTTTAATCTGTTGGTGACTAAGATCTACATCCCCTTCGATATTAATTTGTGACTTTCCAGGATTAATTTTGTTCGTCATTGTTGGCACGAAAGATAAAAAGTCCTTAACCGAAAGCGCGGCTTTAATATTTTCGATTTTAATATCTTGTGATTTTTTTGAGACTTTCAAAGATAGTGCGGAGTCATAAAAAGACATTTTCGCATCACCAGAAATATTCCCAGTTTTATAAATATCAGATTTAAGCTCCATTCTAATTTCAGAAAGTGGAAACACACCGCTTTTTATTGATTTAATTTTTGAGATCGTCGCAACGGAAACTAAAGACAGTTTCCCCTCGCTTAAAAATCTATGAAGATCAGCTTCTCCAATAACAAGTATATTGGCAGACAACTCCCCAAGGGAGTCCTGTTGCATTAAGATTGTAGTGTCCACTTCAAATGCAGCAGGATTCTCAAGACCAAGCTCTTTGATTAAGAACTTCGAAATTAGAAATGTTCCTTTTTCTTTTTCACTAAGATAATACTTAATCTTAGAGTCTTTCATTTTTATATTGAGACGACTCGAAGCTAAAAATGCTGGCAGTACCACAGGGACTGATGAAGTGTTCTTTTTAACGGCTGCAGAATTCATAGCCTGGGCCCAATTGGATTCAGACTTCTTTAGTTTTGACCAATAAAACTGAGGACCATTAATTTCAATCTCTACTACACCGCCACCTTTAAGAATTGACCAGACAGGAATTCTTAGTCTTGCGTCCGAAACTGAAGCCAATGGCTCATTTGTTTCGATGTTGATCTTATTTATAATAAAGTCAATTGAAGTTCCAAACTTAAAATCGACCTCACCAACTTCAACCTTAGCTTTAGGAAAAGTTTCCTTTAAGTTTTGAGTCAGAAGATCACGAATATTATCAGGCGTAAGTACTTTAGACACATAGAAATAGATACCACCCAGAAGAATCCCAAAGGTGATAAAAACTGAAAAGATAATGAGAAAAACTTTATTAGGTTTCATTTAGTCCTTAGTTTATCAATGATAGCGGTGCAAATTTAACTTTAAACTTTTTCCTTGCACCGTCTAAAAACTTGATAACAATAACCTCTTCCGTGCCTGAACCTTCGCAGTCTAAAACTTTTCCGTCTCCATAAAGGCCATGTCTAATCTTACTACCAACGGGAAACTTCGATTGTACGATTGGTTTAGCAACTTGAATTACTGGTTCATCGTCATGTTCTTGATAGACTTCTTCCTCGTCGTCATCAAAGAATACAGGCGATCTTCTTGATGAAGAAACCTTTCCGTCTGGATTCTTCCAAACGTAATAGTCTTTGGGAATTTCAAGAAGGAATCGGCTTGGACCATTAAACTTTAATTGTCCAAAAAGCATTCTTCCACGAGCGAATGTTAAATGAAGTTTTTTCATTGCCCTAGTCATGGCGACATAAAACAATCGACGCTCTTCTTCGTCAGCTCCAGAGTCATCCTCAAGGCTTCGCCAGCTAGGAAAAACATTTTCTTCACAACCAGTGACAAAGACATGTTCAAACTCTAAGCCTTTAGCTCCATGAACCGTCATTAAAGAAACATCTCCAAGATTATTAGGCTCTTCTTCAGTTGTATCAAGAGTGACAGACTCTAAAAATTCAGAAAGTGTTCCATTTTCTCTATCGGCTTCAAACTGGGCAATCGCATTGCCTAATTCCTGAACGTTTTCCATTCGAGCTAAGCTTTCGTGGTCTTTAGCGGCTTTTAATGACTCCCAATAACCAGATTCATGCAAAGCGCGCTCATAGAGATCTGTCGCTTTGGCATTTTGAGCATTGAGATTAATTAAATCCTGAATAAATGAAACAAACGACGTTAATGATGATTTTACTTTGGCGCTAATTCGGATATGTGAAAAAGCAGAGAAGTCACTAACAAGTGATTCTAGAGCTTCCCACAGGCTTTGGTTGCTTCTAATCGCTTCTTCTTCGAGTTTTCTAAGAGATGTGGCACCAATTCCCCTTACAGGAACGTTGATAATTCGAGAAAGACTTAAGCTATCTTTAGGATTTACCACAAGCTTTAAATAAGCCATTAAGTCTTTAACTTCTTTTCTCTCGTAGAACCTAATTCCGCCAATAACTCTATAACGAATATTAATTGTTCTTAGCGCATCTTCAATCATACGAGATTGTGAGTTAGCCCGGTAGAATACAGCTATATCGCTGTACTTCACCCCTTCTTTTCTAGCAAGATTAATTATCTCTGAAGCAATCCACTCTGCTTCTTTTTTATCTGATTCATTTTCAATGATTTGAATGGACTCTCCCAAATCATTATCCGTCCACATTTTCTTGCCTTTACGTTGAGTATTTTTCTCAATGACATGTGAAGCGGCTTCAATAATATTTTTACTTGATCTGTAGTTTTGTTCTAGGCGCAGGATTTTGGCTTTAGGAAATGTCTCTTCAAAATCTAAAATATTTCGAATATCAGCTCCACGCCATGAATAGATCGACTGATCTTCATCTCCAACGACGCATAGGTTTGAGTGGTTATTCGCCAAAAGCGTTACCAGCTCAAATTGACATCTATTTGTATCTTGATACTCATCAACTAATATATATCTAAAGCGTTCTTGATATCTTTTTAGTACGTCTGGATATTTACTAAATAATTCTAGTACACCTGTTATTAAACCACCAAAGTCAGTAGCATTAGATCTGTGTAGTTCTTCTGTGTATTCAAGAAAATACGAATAAAAGGGATCTGCTTGATCAATATCCAGGTCATGATTCTCTTTGCCAGGCCAATATCCATTATGATGGAGTTGTTCGATATAATAGAGAACTTCTTTTGGATTCAACTCTTTTGGTCCAATCCCTTTTCGTCCAAGAACTTGTTTCATCAATGACTTGCTTTCACTTCCATCATAGATCGTAAAGCTTCTAGACAGTCCGATAAAGTCTGCTTCTTGTCTTAAGACTCGTGCACAAAAAGCATGGAAGGTTGTCACTTGAAGTGAGCCAATATCTAAGCCAGTCATGGTAGAAATTCTCTCACGCATTTCTCTGGCGGCTTTATTAGAAAATGTTAAGGCTAGAATTCTAAACGGACTTGTATTTTTTTCGCTCATCAAATAAGCGATACGAGTGACAAGTGTTTTTGTTTTTCCGGAACCAGCACCGGCCAAAACCATAACAGGACCATCTGTATGTTCTACCGCTAGTTTTTGTTGTTGGTTTAAACCTTCTAACAAATTAGACACTCTCCTACTCCACCGTCACTGATTTCGCTAAATTTCTAGGCTTATCAATATCTGTGCCTTTAAATCTTGCCATGTAATAAGCCAATATTTGATTAGCAACGTTGCAATAAACGGCCGATAATTCACCAAGACCGTCATAGTTTAGACCAAAGAAATAATCTGCAACTCGTTTTGAGTTAGCATCATTTTGTGGACCAATGACGACAATATTACCTTTTCTAGCTTTGATTTCTTCAACGTTAGAAATTGTTTTATCTAGAAGCTCTGGTGCGACTAATGCAACATTAACCATCTCTTCATCAATCAAAGCGATGGGGCCATGCTTTAGCTCTCCAGAGGCATATCCTTCGGCATGAACATAAGCGATTTCTTTAAGTTTTAGAGCACCTTCTAAGGCAACAGGGAATAATGCCCCACGACCTGTATAGAAGAATCCTTTAAAATGATGGATTGATTCTGCAATTGATTTTAATTCTTCCGCTCTTGAAAGCAGTTCATCAATTCTTGTCGCTAAAAGATTAAACTTATCTTTTAATGATTTTTTATCAACTCCATCTCCAAGTGCATGTGAAAGCAACCTTCCTGTTAGGGCTTGCTGTGTAAAGGCTTTGGTTGAAGCGACTCCGATTTCAATACCCGCTCGGATAAGTAAATTGTAATCACAATCCCTAAAAAGAGTAGAGCCTTCAACATTGACGATAGACAATGTATTAATGCCAGCTTGCTTACAAAGATTTTG
Source organism: uncultured Halobacteriovorax sp. (assembly GCA_964352405.1). GTDB lineage: Bacteria > Bdellovibrionota > Bacteriovoracia > Bacteriovoracales > Bacteriovoracaceae > UBA4207. The sequence goes on along the minus strand of CAYGRY010000036.1, from coordinate 20,364 downwards.
AGCTGCAAGAGTATCTGCAGTCTCCCCTGATTGGCTGACAAATAAACCGATATCATCTTTTAAAACCAGTGGGTTTCGATAACGAAACTCACTGGCTAAATCAACCTGACATGGAATCTTATTAAATTTTTCAATAAAGTCTTTAACAACTAGACCAGCATAATTAGCTGTGCCACAGGCATTAATTAGAAAGCGTCCAGGCTTAAGCTTAGAAATCCTGTTAAGGGTTTCTTGCCCTTCACCATCGAAATAATATTTTGTTAAAGCTCTAATTAAACCCGGTTGCTCATAAATTTCTTTAAGCATAAAGTGATCGAAGCTTCCCTTATCAGAAACCTCTAAACTCATTTCTTGCTTTTTAGACATATAGCGATCGGACTTGTTTCCATCCATTTCATAAAAGTTGATAAGGTTTTTATTACCTGCACTTAAATGGCAAAGAACATTGTCTTGTGGAAAATATAATTTGTCAGCAAAACCTACAAGCGCATAAGGATCTGATGAAACGAGTGCATCTGAATTAACCTCATGTAAACCACAAACGAGTGGAGCACCTTTTTTAATCGCCCAAATATCAGACGTTTTCGAATCCAAAATAACAAAAGCAGAGTTACCATCAAGCTTTGAAAAATTTGACGTAATCGCTTCTTGCAATGGAATGCCTTTAGCAACTGTCGTAGACAATAACGCTAAAAATACTTCCGAGTCTGTTTGAGATTGAAACTTATATCCATGAGCGACGAGCTCCGTTCTTAAGTCTTCTGCATTTTCAATTATTCCATTGTGAACAATTGAAATTCCACCGTCAGTATGTGGATGAGAATTAGCATCACTCACTTCACCGTGCGTGGCCCACCTTGTGTGACCGATACATGAAAGAGCATTGAATTCTTTTATATCACCAAGAAAGTCGACAAGATTTGAAAGCTTGCCTTGTTTTTTATAAATTTCTAAAGCGCCAGATTGTTTGTTGAAACTGATACCAGCTGAATCATAGCCACGATACTCAAGTCTTTTTAAACCTTCTAAAACTAAATCAATCGAGTGACTCGAGCCCAAATGGCCAACGATTCCACACATGCCTTACCTCGCTATGCGAAAATTAGATCTTCAAAATCCACTTAACATAGCATTTATGGGCAATATTACACAATGAAAGCTGTTACTTCTTGGATTTAATGAAGCGCTTAGCCATTCCCTTTTTTGTGACTTGCTTGCCTCTTGCTATGGCAAAGTCTCCATCTTCAAGATCTTGATTGATTGTCGAGCCGCTTGCTACATAACAGTTATTTCCAATGGAAATTGGAGCTATCATCTGACTATCTGAGCCAATAAAGCTATCTGAGCCAATTTTAGTTATATGCTTGCTGGCTCCATCATAGTTACAAGTAATAAAGCCGCACCCGATATTGGTACGATCTCCAATTTCAGCATCACCAACATAGGATAGATGACTCACTTTAACTTCTTCACCAAGATTCACTTTCTTGGTTTCAACGAAATTGCCAATTTTAGATCCACGACCAATGACTGAACCTTCACGAAGTCTTGCAAATGGTCCAACAGAAGTTTCTTCACCGATAACTGCAGATTCAAGATAAGAATATGCCAAAATTTTGGAATTCTTTGCAATTTGAGTATTCTTTAAAACGACTCCAGCCTCAAGCACCGTACCGCTTTCAACAATTGTATTTCCTTCAAGAATGCAGCCTGGATAGATTTTTACACCCTGCTCAAGCTCAACCGTGTCATCAATCCACGTTTGCTCTGGCGCCATAATATAGACACCTTTTTGCATCGCTGACTTAACAATTTTACCTCGAAGCTGCTGATTCACATACTGCAGCTGTTCAATTGTATTAACTCCAACAAAGGAGTCTTTATTTTCAAAAGTTATGGCCTTAACTTTTCTGTCCATTTGAAAAAGATCTGTAAGATAAAATTCTTTTGAATTATTGTTAGACTTTAAATCGAAAAGATACTTCATAATAAAATCTGTTCTAAGGATATATAGCCCAGAGTTTACTTCTGAAATTTTCTTTTGAGCTTCAGTTGCATCTTTTTCTTCAACAATTCGAAAGCCTGTACTTCCTCTTTCAATTCTTCCATATCCTCGAGGCTGATTCTCAATAAAAGTCGCTGCCACTGCATCTAGTTTTTCACTTTCAAGAATGGAAACAAGACTTTTGATCTCACTGGCCGTGATAAGTGGTGTATCGGCACATAGAACGATTGTATATGCTCTATTTTTTGCATGATTATTATCATTAAAATATGCTCTTAAGGCATCTGCTGTTCCCTTTTGTTCGACTTGAACAGCTGTTTCAATTTCTGATGATTTCCAATGCTTATTAACATGATCAATAAGTAATTCTTTTTGATGTCCAAGGACTAAGGAGATTTTTCCTTTTCTAGAGGTATCCTTTAGAAATTGAAGACCTGCTTTAATTGAAAAATCTATAAGTGTTCTTCCAGCGATCGGTGCTAAAGGCTTTGGAACAGGCAATTTTAATCTAGTTCCTTGTCCAGCTGCTAAAATAACTATACCAAATTCATCCACATTAACTCCCGACAATTACACTCGGAGAAAGGGCTTAAAAGCCGTCCCAGAGGGGTACTTGGTTGTAGCAATGACACTACCAACTCAAGAAAATTACTATGTAATGCGCTCCAAACACGCTCAAGTATACAAAAAAAAACACAAGTTATGTGCGATTTCTTTAAAGACTAATTGCAAATACCCCGATTCGTTACATGCAAAGCGAAGAACGCGCCAGAGTTTCAAGGTTGGAGGAAACAATATGGTAACAAACTACGAGGGTGAGAGCATTGAGTTCAAGGATACCCTGCCGCTGTTGCCCATACGCGACATCGTAGTCTACCCCTTTATGATACTACCGTTGTTTGTAGGCCGCGAGGCTTCCATTGCAGCAGTTGAGCATGCGCTCGAAAGTACTGATCGTATGATCCTTCTTGCTAGTCAAAAGGATATTACGGCCGAGTGCCCAGAGCCATCTGAGATCTATGAGATGGGAACGATTGCAATGATCATGCGTATGCGCAAGCTGCCTGATGGAAGAGTGAAAATTCTGGTTCAAGGATTATCAAAAGCTCGAATTATTTCATTTGATCAAACAGAGCCATTCTTTACAACGAAAGTTGTGAAAATCGCAGATCAAGCCTGCCAAGAGGAAGCTGTAGCAATCGGTGCTCTTATGCGCACGATACGCGAGCAACTTGAAAGAGTTATCTCTTTAGGTAAGGTTTTATCACCGGATATTCTTACTGTGCTCGATGATATTAAAGAGCCAGGTCGCTTAGCAGATCTAGTAGCTTCAAATTTGAATCTACATGTTGCTGAAGCACAAGGAATTCTAGAAACACTAGATCCTACAGATCGTTTGAACCGTATTAATGATATTTTAACTCGTGAGTTAGAAATTTTAGCCATGCAAGCAAAAATTAGAACTGCTGCAAAAGATGAAATTTCAAAATCACAAAAAGAATATTTCTTACGCGAACAGATTAAAGCAATTAAAACTGAACTTGGTGATGGTGAAGCTCCTGCTGAACCTGAAGATGAGTTTGGTGAATTTAGAGAAAAAATCGCTAAAGCCAAAATGCCTGAAGAAGTAGAAAAGGAAGCAAACAAGCAGCTTGTTAGACTTGAAAAAATGCATCCGGATTCATCTGAAAGTGCGATTATCAGAAGCTATCTTGAGTGGATGGTTGATCTTCCATGGTCAGTTGAATCTGAAGATAAAATTGATATTGATGCTGCTTTAGAAATTTTAAATGAAGATCATTTCGACCTACATAAAGTTAAAGAGCGTATCCTTGAATATCTAGCCGTTCGTCAATTGAAAGGCAAAGATATGAAAGGTCCAATCCTTTGTCTTTCAGGCCCTCCAGGTGTTGGTAAAACATCGCTTGGAAAAAGTATCGCCAAATCGATTGGTCGTGAATTTGTTCGCATCAGTCTAGGTGGTGTGAAAGACGAAGCTGAAATTCGTGGTCATAGAAGAACTTATGTTGGGTCAATGCCTGGTCGTCTTATTCAAGGTATTAAGCAGGCTGGTACGAATAATCCAGTCATTCTTCTCGATGAAATCGACAAGCTTGGTGGTGACTATAAAGGTGACCCTGCTTCAGCTCTTCTAGAAGTTTTAGATCCTGAACAAAACTGTAATTTTAGAGATCACTATCTTAATGTGCCTTTTGATCTATCAAACGTGATGTTTATCGCAACATCAAACGTCCTTGATCAGATCCCTGGTCCACTTAGGGATAGAATGGAAGTGATTCATCTTTCTGGATATACTCAAGAAGAAAAAGTCGCTATTACAAAGAAATACCTAATTCCGAAGCAATTAAAAGAAAATGGTATTTCTACTGATCATGTTGAATTTACTGATGAAGCTGTTGAAAGTGTTATTAAACATTTCACAGCAGAAGCTGGTCTTAGAAACTTAGAAAGAAGAATTGGTGCCCTTTGCAGAAAAGTAGCAATGAAAATTGCTAAAGGCGAGCACGGAAAAACTCATTTACTTCATGACACTGTCATTAAGTTTTTGGGGCCACCAATCTATACTAAAGAAGACGAAAAACAATACGACGAAGTTGGTGTAGCCACTGGTCTTGCATGGACATCAGTAGGTGGACAAGTATTACCGATTGAAACAACTAAGATGAAAGGTAAAGGCTTAACTCTTACCGGTCAACTTGGTGATGTCATGAAAGAATCGGCTCAAACAGCGATTGGTTATATTCGCTCTAAAGCTGAAGATCTTGGTGTGGACGAGGACTTCTTTGATAAGTATGAACTTCATGTTCACTTACCAGCTGGGGCGACTCCAAAAGATGGACCATCTGCTGGTATTACTTTGGCCACTGCAATCATCTCTCTACTTTCAGGATTTCCTGTCAGTCGCAAAGTTGCAATGACTGGTGAAATTACACTGACTGGTAAAGTACTTCCAATTGGTGGACTAAAAGAGAAGGCACTTGCAGCGATGAGAATGAATATCGATACCGTGATCATTCCTTGGCAGAACAAAAAAGATTTAGCCGAGATTCCACCTGAATTCCTAGCTAAGATTAATTTTGTTCCAGTTAAAACAATTGATGAGGTCCTTGAAGTAGCTTTAGTTGGCTGGAAAGAGCATATGACTAGAGTTCACCGCAAGGCTGCTCAGAAAAAGAAGATTACTCAAACACCTGCTGCTGCATAAAAAAATATACTTCGTTGGAAGCTTTGCATTTTTCGATTAGAATTAATGAAGAATGCGCTTTCAACGGAGGATCTTTTGACCGATCAACATGCTCAAGAATTCAAGATTGTCATTGTCGATGATGCTGAATTTTCAAGGCGAACAACTGCTAAAATTCTCGAAGATGCTGGCTATAATGTCGTTGGTACTGCAGGCTCATCTGAGGATGGCTTAAGAATTTTTGGAACAGTTTCCTCCATTTCATTATTTATTATTGATGTTGTGATGCCAGGCTCTAGCGGTCTACAACTTGCTCAGCGCTTAACTGAAAATAAATTTAAAGGGGCTGTTATCATGATGTCCTCTTTAACAATGGAATCTGTCATGATTGAAGCTCTTTCAGTTGGTGCTGTAGATTTTTTAAAAAAACCATTTTCACCCCAAGAACTTTTAAAAGCCGTACAAAAAATAGAAATTGAACATTCTAAGGATAGAATATGATTAATTTAGTCTTTAAGCCTTTGCTTTGGTTTAGCTTTAGCTTTTTAGTCTTAAGTGTTCCAGTAAGTGACAAACCATTATTTGATCATATTTCTGGAGTTTTTGGCCCAACCGCTCAAGGAGTGATTAACGACTTTGGTAAAAGAGCTGGCGAAACAGTTCAAGTTGGAAAAAAAGTAATCAAGCAGTTATTTGAAACTATTCCAAGTAGTGCTGATAAAGTTGAAATTAGACAGTCTTCATCAGTTAAAAAAATTAGAGAGATTGAAGTTAATCCAAATGACGAATATACGATTGAAGAGAAAGAGTTATTAAAAAATATCCTAAATCAGTAAACAAAAAAAACCCGATCTATGTCGGGTTTTTTTAAATCAAATCAAAGCTTAAAATTAACGAGCGTCTGAAGACTCACTAACTTCTACTTCTGCATCAGCTGTTGCTACCACTGCAGATGTTGCACGGTTTGCTTGAACCATTGATGCGCAATCAGCAGAACCTTCTCCAAGTTCAGCAGCGAAAGATACGTTTACAGCTACAGTTAAAGCGATAAGTGTTAATAGTGTTTTCATCTCAATTCTCCTATTCATGGTTGATACATATATACAATGCATCAAGCGTGCCAAAAGAATTAACGTCATTTAAGGAACTTAGAGAGATCACTTTTGCTTAACTTTAAGACAGTGTTGAAAATTAAGACAATTTTAAGCTATCCCAGCCAGCGCATTAGCCAAGATAATGGTGCTAACTTACCGGAATATGGTGGATACCTAAGGCTTAAGTCAAAAAGAAAAATCCTTTTAAGCACTGATTTATGGTGGCTGAAAATTTGATACGACTTTTCACCATGATACGCCCCCATTCCAGAAGGCCCTACACCACCAAAAGGAAGATCGGGGTTAGATAAATGCATTAAACAGTCATTCAAGCAGATCCCACCAGCTTTAACCTTACGAGTGAAATTACTGAGTTGCTCACTATCAGAACTAAAAAGGTACGCTGCCAGAGGATGATCACGTTTTGCGATGATACTGATAGCTGAATCAAAGCTATCCACTTCTATAACCGGTAACAAGGGACCAAAAATTTCATCTTTCATCACTTGATGATCAAAGTTTACTGAAAGGATGGTTGGGGCAATAAAGTTTTTCTCCCGATTACTTTGCCCCCCCAAAATAACATCTTCTGGTTTAAATAAGCTGGTTAGCCTATCAAAATGCCTATTATTGATAATCCTTCCATAGTCATCAGACTGCTCTGGTTGTTCATTATAAAAATCTAAAACTGCCTTGGAAATCTCTTGTAGAAATTCATCTTTAAGACCTTTTTCCACCAAAACATAATCTGGAGCAACACATGTTTGACCAGCATTAAACCACTTGCCCCAAGCGATCCTTTTTGCAGCGACTTTCATATTTGGCCTACCAGCAACAACACAAGGACTCTTACCTCCAAGCTCTAATGTTACGGGTGTGAGGTATTTCGCGGCTTTTTCCATGATAATTTTGGCGACATGCCCATTACCTGTATAAAAAATATGATCAAAAGGTTGGTCCAACAACCTTCCCGTCTCTTCAACAGCTCCGTTTACAACAGTGACCTGTCTAGGATCAAAGTTTTCACTAATCATTCTGGTAATTATATTGGCAGTATTTAGAGCTAACTCTGAGGGTTTTAGAACCACTTTATTGCCAGCGGCTAATGCACCAACAAGTGGTGAAAAGAGTAATTGAAAAGGATAATTCCATGGAGCAATAATTAAAACTCTGCCAAGTGGCTCAGTTTCTATAAAACTTCTAGCAGGCATTAAGACTAAAGGGGTTCGAACTCTTTTAGGTTTCATCCACTTTTTAAGATGCTTCATGGTGTGCCTAATTTCACCCTGAATAAAACCAATCTCTGCAATTTGTGACTCTAATTTATTTTTTCCCAAGTCCTGCTTTAAAGCTTCTTCGATATGCTTTGAATATGTAGAAATTATTCTATTTAGCTTTTTAAGATCATCAATACGTTTAGAATAATCAGGAGTGCTTGTAAGAGCTGACTTTGATGTTTGAATTTTTAAAATTTCATCAATTTTTTCAAGGTTGGTAAATTCTAATTTATGTTCAACTTGCATTATTTCTCCCTCAAACTCTTTTAAAGCATTATGAGGGGCAAAGGATACGCCTTCAAGTAAAACAAAAAAAGACCCACCATACGGTGGGTCTTTATTAAACCATGATGAGTGTACTTAATTATCTGCCGCTAGAAGTCGAAGATGAATCAACTGTGCTTGATGCTGGAGCATCAGATACAGTTTGTTGGAAACGACTAGACTGTTGAGTGCTTACGCAGTCAGAAGCCATGTTCTCCCCAAGATCAGCTGCAAAAGCTACGTTAGAAGCTAAGATAGTTAAAAAAACGATTGATAGTAACTTTTTCATATATTCCCCCAATTCCTAATTAAACAGGTTTGTTATTTTGTTTTCTAATAACAATGCACAGGATGTGCCAAAGTAGCGTTATGGGAAATTAGGGAGTTAGATGACTCGTTTTGACTATAGTTTAGACAGGTGACAAAAAAAAACCCTCACAATGGAGGGTTTTAGTTACTTAGGAATTAAAACTGTTTTTAACGGCCGTCACCTTCAACTACAGGGGCATCATCATTAACAGTAGCTGTAACCACTGGCTGCCCTCTGCCGCTATCGTTAACTGCTTCACAGTTCTCTGCACGGCTAGGTGTTGAAATTGTCATCGACATCATTAATAGTGCTAATAAAGATAAAAGTTTCATATAGGCTCCATTTCTTTTTTTCTTTTTCATTTCTGTATTCATTATAATCTATCTACCTAATAACCCAAAAAAACACTTCATTTTACAGCTATCAAGCACTTACACCGCCAACCTTAATTGGCGATCTAGAGACTATTACATATTCAGATTCACACCAGCTGGCTTAACAATTGATAGCAACGATTGGAAAGCTTGAGTCACTTGTAATGCCATCTTATGGCCTGCTTTAGATTCAACCTTCTTAATCTCGCCATAGTTATCGTATGAAACGTTGATCTTACCAACACTATCCATAGCGATCTCTACAGGCTTACCAAGAGCATTGTACTTAAAGCTAAGTGTACGCTTCTCATTCGTTTTCTTATTATTATCTAACATCTTCGTAATACGACCCTGACGATCATATAAAAGAAGTACTGACATACCACCATCGTTTACGGCTTTAGAAAGGTTGCCATTTTTATCATACTCAAAGTTCGTCCAACCTTTATTAGAGTTCACTTTAGTAATCTTATTAAACTTTGGATGGTATTCAAGTTTTACAAATTCACCATTATTAGATGCTTTGTTTTTAAGTAAGCCATTTTCATGGTAATCAAATGTTGTAACGCGATCGCCACGAATAATTTTCGAAGGAAGTGAACAACACTCAGTATAGAAAGTTTCCGTTTTAAGACCATTGATCTCTGTCAAAATTCTATATGTATAGTCTGAACCATCTGGACGAGATTTAATCTCATACTCATAACGGTTCGCAACTTCTTTACCAGACACGCCTTTCTTCTTAACGATAGTCCAGTAGTGATACTCTGGATTCTTTGGATTTGATCCATAGTCATACTTAGTGACTTCACCGTTACGGCTAGTAATCTCTTCAACAAACTGGGTTTTTGAAGTGTAATTGACTAACATTTTTGAGTCGTCTGCATAACCAATTGACGAAAGGTTATGGTTTGTATCGTAGCCATAAGTAAACTTATTTCCACCTACATCAGTACTCTCAATAAGATCATCGCCTTTGTACTTATAAAATGTTTTTTTATCACCTGCAGACCAGACGTGCTTCACTTTACCATCTGCGTACCATTCAAAAAATAATTGCTTAGCTTGTGAATCTTTAATTGACTTAAGAGTCGTTCCTTCATAAACGAAGTCTACAGTGTAGCCATATTTGTTTTTAATTTTTAAAAGTTTTCCGTCTTTATTAAAGACTTCCTCTTTACCATCATTAAACTGTCTTTTATATCCATCTTTAAGTACATAAAGCTCTTGGATACCACGAGTGTTTGAAAACAGTTTTGAACCTGCCGCAAGCTCGGCCTTAACATCAAACTTACGACCATAAGCTTGGCGAAGTTCAGCATCATTTTTTAGTTTTTCAACCAATGACTCTGCAACCTGAGTAGAAATTGTTGTCTTTTTTCTCATTGCTTCAACAATCTTTTTTGCTGCAGCCGCAGGATCAACATTTTCTTTTGGAGTAAAACGAGTGGTCGCACCAGATCCATTCTCATGCACAACAACAGAACCATCAGCTCCGACACTTAGGTAGGTCTCAAAGTCTGAGCCCCAACCAAAGCCGAACCAACCCTTGTCTGTCGATTTTGAGTTATAGGTACGAGCAATTTCTAAATCCTGACCACCACCGGGAACAATGATATCAGTATAAGAAATATAAAAATTTCCGTTTTTGAGATTCACACCTGACCAAGCAAGTGCTGGAATTAAAAGTAACATCAAAAACGCTTTAAACAGTTTCATCGAAACACCCTCTTTAATAATTCTTTTTTGCAAAAGGACTCTCTCATTATCCATATCGACAACTAAAGCCCGAAGCTTTAGAAAATATTATTAACGAATTATACCTTAATTTTCACTATCTTAAGGATCACGAAGCCACCGGCAAGATCAAACCCCAGGATTATAAACAGCGCAACCCAGCCTAATGGGTGCGTAACCATTGGTTTCATCATCTCAGGGTCATTAAAGGCGAAAATAATCCCAATTGCCCATGGCATAGCAAAGATTGTAGCGCCCTGGAACATTCCTTGAGCAATATAGGTGTCTATTTTTTGCTTAAGGCGAACACGCTCTCGGATAACATCAACGATAGTGTCAAAAACTTCTGCAAGGTTACCACCTGTTTCGCGCAAAATATTGACACTGGCGACGAACATTTCATTATCTTCTGTCGGAATTCTTTTCACTAATCCTTCAAAACACTCTTCTAAAGGGACACCAATCTTGTTTTGCTGAAGAATCATATTAAATTCTTGTGAAATAGGCTGTGGCATCTCATCTACGACCATGCCAAGAGATTGTGGCAATGATAGTCCCGCTCTAATACCATTAGCTAATAACTGCATAGCATCGACCATTTGACCTTCATAAGCCTTAATTCTTCGCTCAATCATTGAATCAATAAAAGGTTTGGGAATTTTAAAGCCTAAGAAAATGATAATAGATCCTAAAATGAGTCCAGGTATCCAAGCTCCAAAAAAACCTAAGAGACCTATAATGAAAGCACCCGGTACAAAGGAGCAACAAAGTAATAAGTAGGTTACTTTTTGAGGTTCAATTTCTATAAAAAGCAATTCTAATTTTTCTAAAATATATGTTCGCGTTCCAATCGTTTGTCTTTCAATAAGATCAAAAATATTAACACTATATTTGAAGGCAACTAAAAAGATAAGAAGACCTACAACAATTACGATTCCAGTTGGTCCTAAAAGTCTGACGAAAATTTCCATAAAAAATTTCCTTTATTTAGCACCAGCAGGTTTCTTTGCTGGAGGTTGTTGTGGCTTATTTGTTTGAGGCCCTTTAGCTGCTGCCGGCGCTGGTGCAGCCGCTGGCTTTGGTGGAGCAGCGTTGCTGAAAAGACCTCTAGGAACGTTATAACCTTTCTTTTCTAAGACTTCGATGAACTTGGGAATAAAACCTGAGGCTTGAAATTCTCCAACAATTTTTCCGTTTTTATCAATATCTTTTTGAACATACGTAAAAATATCCTGAAGAGTTACAACCTCTCCTTGCATACCACCAATCTCCGTCACATATGTAACTCGCCTAGATCCATCATCAAGACGTGACTGCTGAATAATCATGTGGACAGAACTTGCGATCATTTCCTTAATTGCTTTCGGACTAAGACCAGCGCCTGCATATTGTACAAGTGTTTCTAGGCGACCAATACATTCGCGAGGATTATTAGAGTGAACTGTTGTGAGCGATCCATCGTGACCAGTACCCATGGCCTGAAGCATATCTAGAGTTTCACCACCACGACACTCCCCAACCACAATTCTATCTGGACGCATTCTAAGTGTTTGCTTAACAAGGCATCGAATATCAATAGCGCCATCACCCTCAAGTGAGGGCGGACGAGTCTCGAGCCTAACAACGTGGTCCTGAGGAAAATCAAGTTCTGCAGCATCTTCGCATGTAATAATACGCTCATTAGCTTGAATAAAACCGCCAAGAATATTAATTAGAGTTGTTTTACCAGAACCCGTACCACCAGAAACAACAATATTTTTATGAGCTTCGACTGCAATTCTTAAAAAATCGGCCATATTTTGGGTTACTGAACCAAAAGAAACAAGGTCTTTGTAAGTCAGTCTATTTTCGGGAAATTTACGAATGGTAATGGTGCAGCCATCGATTGCACATGGTGGAATGATAGCGTGAACCCTTGAGCCATCATGTAGACGTGCATCCACGTAAGGTGTTTTTTCATCAATCCTTCTACCTATTGGTGCCACAATTCTTTCAATTACATTTAAAACCTGTCGATCATTTGTAAAAGTCACGGTTGATTTCTTAATCTTACCGCCTTGCTCAAAGAATATTTTTGAAGGTCCAACAACCATAATTTCGGATACACTTTTATCAGAAAGTAGATCCTCAAGAGGTCCTAACCCTAAAGCTTCATCAAGAATTTCTTTAACAATCTGATTCATATCCTCGCGATTGTTTAAAATTCCTTTAGTATCTTCTTTGCCTAGAATATCAACAACTGCTTTTTTCGTTTGCTCTTTAAGAATGATTCTTGCCTTAGGATCATTATCATCACTTTTCTTAAGATCCATTTCTTCAACGAGAGCTTTGTGAATTCTTCCCTTTAAAGAAACCCATGGCTTGGTATCAGACCCTTCTTTGCCACCGTCTCCACTTGCAGATGGCGTTGATTTTGATACTGGGGCAGGTCTATTTAGTGAAGCAAGAGTTTTTAGAATGCTTTTTTGTACAACTTTTCTAACAACATCAACAATTCCTTTAGTAAAAGGACTACTTTTAGCAACCAATACGGCCGGCATCTTTCTATTTAATGCCATAACACAAGTTTGTTCATCTTTAGGTATTGGTGCAAAGACAGGTTTACCCATCGACTTTGACACAACCTCAGGTGTAACAGGGTGACCTTTAACGTATTGGTTGAGAACGATTTGAATCATATCCTTGGGATACATCATCGTTATAAGATCATTATAAAGTCGTTTCGTTTGATTAAGCGCGAGGATATCAGGTGTAACAACGAGCATAATCATCGTTGTGTATTCCAACGCTTTTTCAGCAAGCGGTGAAATCTCGCTTCCTAAATCGATAATCGTTAACGGAAAAATATTTGTAATAGACTTTAGAGTTTTGCCTAAACCATCAATATTAATATTATCTGAGGCATTAGGATCATTTGGCATCCCAATATAACTAACTCCACTTGGATGCGCTGTTAAAAAAGGAGTCAGGCTTCTTGGGTCAATAGCACCTGTAAACTCACTTAAGTCCTTAACCGTCTTCTTACCATTAATGCCAGTTATGAGATTTAAGTCACCACTCGCTCTTTGGTCAAAGTCTAGTAAACAAACTTTTGACTTGGTTTCTTGGGTCCAGGCGAACGCAAGATTGGCAGCCACTTGGCTTTTACCTTGTCCACCTTTACCACCCATAATTGCTATAATATGGCCTGACATGATTAACGAGTCCGTCGACGGAATTTTCGCTGAATTTCTTCAGATCCATCAGTAATATTTTCTAGAATTTCAGGCGTTAAGAACATCGCAAACTGACTTTTATTCGTTGAGTAATCCTTAGATCGGTTAAAGGAGAAGAGAGGTGTTCCACCTCCCTGGATTTCAGTCTGATTTGGCTTATCATATTCAGTCGATGAGTTATCAATAACAATACCGCCAATGACAGCACTCTCCTTAGACTTGATAATAACACGAGTTGAAAGTGAGTTTTTCTGCACTGACTTGGCATTACCTTCCACAGTACTACTAACTCCTAGTTTTATTCCTATCTCAATTTTTTCTTCGGCCAAAATAGAAGCCTTAAGCTTTAAATCAAAACCAACGCTTGTCGTGGTTGTTCTTGTAAAGTCACCGGAGCCTACATCAAAAGTCTCTTCGTTACCTTTAATTAAAATAGCCTCATCACTGTCTTTATCTTTAACGATAATTACACCTGATTGAACAACACGAGCGTAGCCTGCACTCTTAGCGCTTTGTAGTTTAGGAAAAAGGTTGGAAATCGTTGCGGACAAAGTTCCTGCAGAGCCAGATGAAACTCCGCCATCAGTTGTTTTTCCAATACTAATTTGACCACCGGTTCCAGCTCTAATAGGTTGCCACTCAAATCCAAAAATCTTTTTATAATTTTTTGTTAACTCTACAAATTGAGCCGTTACCTTAATCATTTTAGGGATTTCTGGAGGCTGACTTTTTGGGTTAATTTGAATTAGTGTTTCAATAATTCCTTTAAAATTATTTTGCTGAACAGAGTCTGTTCTTCTAGCTAAACTTTCAATTCTGTCAGGTAGATAAATCTTAGCTATTTGTAGAGCTCTTTTTGCTTCATCTTCAGATGTTACAATTCCCTCGAGAATAAATGAACCATTTAAAACACGAACATTAACATCCCTCATTCCACTTTTTTGTATTTCCTCTTGCATCTTTTTTGCGATAATAAGCTGAGTTTGAGGTGAAAGTTCCACTAGCATTAAAACTTCTCTAAATTTTTCAGTTTCAAGAATTGTTACGACTCTACCGATGTCTCCTGGCACAACAATCTGCCCACCAATAAAGACTTGATCATTGATAAGTCCAATCTCAAGTCCTTCAACATCTCCAACAAATTCTCGAAGCTCCTGCAGGATTTTTGATTTTCCAGTTTCAGTAACATTAACTAAATATCTTTTTTTAATATCCCCAGTAGCTTGATCTCTTACGATAATATCTGTTTTGCCTGGTTTTAACCCAATCAAGACCAGCTCTCTTTTTGCTGGAACCAATGTATATCTTAGAATTTGATCAGAACTAACTTGAATATTGCCTGGAATAAAATCCATTTGAAGAATTTTACTAATCCCAATGACAACTTCAACTTCCTCTTCCTGTCCTTTAGTATCAACTGATTGACCGTAGGCAATCTGATAGAACATTATTAATGGTAAAAGATATCTTATGAGATTCATTGACCAGCCTGTTTATTTTGTTCAGAAAAATAAGTTCTTGCTTCAGCGGCATCATCACCAAGGATATCGAATAATCGAGTCGGCTTAATATTGATAATTTCGTTATCATTATTATTACGAAGCGAAAGATCGACTCTTCGCCCACCAAATTTTAATACGTGAGTTAGTTTTTGAACTTGATATGGATCAAGCTCCAACGTAATTGTATTATACTGAGTATAAGTTGGAACTCTCATCGCTGTAATTTCTTTCGGAGTTTTAACTCCATACATTGGAAGATTATTAGTAATACTTCTCCCAGTTGAAAGAACATAAACATTTTGTAATATTGTCATTATTTTTTGAAAATCTTTACGACCAGATGAAAAATCAACCGCACTAATAATGTCTACTCTATCACCTGGTTTAATAAGTCTTGATACTGCTGATTCATCTGTAATATTCATCGCAAAGGCGCGCTTTCCAGAGCTGACTTGTCTTGATAAGCCAGTTCCTGTTCCAGGGTATGTCACCCTAGGCTTTGTAATTTGCTCACCTTTAAGTATTGGCACTGTTGCCACTGTGTTTTCAAGTTCATCAATCTTTCTAAAAGCGCCTGGTTGAACAAAACTTGAAGGAACACTTTGAACCGTGACTTTCGAGTCATCAATTAATTCAAGCTCAGTAATGTCTACCTTTGCAATAACCACAGAAGCAGATGTTCCATATTTTTGATTGATGACAGATTTTTCATCTTCAATATATGTATAAACCATGAACATGGAAAACAATGAGATGACCAGAGCCAGAGTAAACGCGCGTGTATTCATATCATTTGCCTTAATTATTAGAACTTGATCTTCCTCTAATTTTAGCAAAAATAGTGACTTACATTAGCTAACCGGCAATATCATCCAGCTATAATGCTACCGTGTTGATCGCTGACATAAAGCATCGGCGGCTCTTGGCCAATCCAAAGCATAACTAACGGCAGAATTATCCTCAGCACTAGCCCAGGAGCCAGTACAAACGCCAAAAGATGTATAAACGCGAATGAATTGTGACTTCATATCATCTGGCTGAGGTGCATCGCACTCTCCAGGCAGATCATTTCCCAGAAAGCCAGGAACTTTCACACATGAACCCATTGGGAAAGCACTTTCGTCTGGAACTGTTTGTGTACTCCAAGAAAATGTATCTAAGCTGATTGTTTTCACAGATTTTGATTGAAATTCACCAAGATAAGCAAGATTGGGAAGGTTTGAGTCATTGGCTGCTGTATAGAAATAGTAACTTCGGACTGCTTTGTTTTGATTGATAGAGTGATTTATGGCATCGCCATAATCGAATAGGGTTTTCATTAAGAATAAAAATATTGGCAAAAAGATGATGAGCTCAAATATTGCCTGACCTTTTTGTTTTTTCATTTTTTTAGCAACCATTATCAACCAACGTAAATGCTCTTCCGCATGAACCTGAACTTCCAGAACGAGCGGCCTGACAAGTTTGATTTGAACATTCCTGTCTGTCCGGTTCTCGACCTAAAAATGATTCTGATTTCATATGTAGAGTTTGATTTCCTCCAAAAAGTCCAACTGTAGAAAATGGTGTTTCCCAATCAAAGCTTACACCAGTAAGAATTGGATCTCTTCTTATCTTAAGTTTTGAATCTTCAACTTCAAAATTATTATTAAAAAACGTTACTTTCGTATCATCAAATATTGGTTTTGTTACATTCGCAAACAGCCCTGCAGGATCAATTCCCCCACCAGAGTTCTCATAGGTTAAATAGGCTCGACTTGCCATATAAGTTGCGTAGTGGGCCATATAACCACTGGTGTAATTGAGTGCAACTTTTAACGTGTATATTATGAGAAAAAAAGCAAAGCTAAAGCTGAAAATAAACTCAATCGTAGACTGACCTTTATTATTTTTTATAGATGGTCTCATTACAATTCACCATATTCAGATGTACCACCTGCAAATCTTGATTTAGAATTTTTTGAATAGCTCTCGTGTTGAACCGCTGAATTGATATCATCTAAGCCACTATCTGCTTTTATACCCGCATGGGTATATCTATATGAAAATTCCATCCTATCTTTTAAGATCTTAAAAAAGCTAGAGTCCTCACCTAATAGCTCACTAAATAATGGACTTTTAAAAACGATTGAGATGAGAAGCATGACTACGGCCAACAGTAGAACATACTCAATGGTAGATTGGCCTTTTTGTCTCTTCACTTCACACCAACTTCATATATAAACCAAAACCATGAAAGCATTATGACTGGAGCATAGGTAAATCTGCTTCCCATAATTGATTTAAATGAGCCGACACCAGAAACAAAGATTAACTTAAACTCTTCCCATTTTGAAAATATACGCCAAGACAACAAAATCACACCGATACCGCAAGTCAGCTGTAGCAAAACAAGTAGCATCAACTCGTGATGCTGTGGAGGGATGAGTAGAAATAGAGAAAATAAATACTTTGAATCCCCTGCCCCCATAATATTTAGTTTAAACAAAGCAAAACCAACAACAATAAATAGGATTGGAATAAACCACGTTGATAACTGATAGCTGTAGATTTCAGGGAGGATTAAAGGAAACAAAAGATAAAGAACTAGATTTAGGATGGTCCAAAGGTTCGATATTTTGAGTGTTTTAAAATCAAACCAAGCGACCACACTAATCTGCAAGCTTATATAGACCGCTACAATTAAATTCACGGTGTACCTATGTCATTTTCATAGCCACTACTCGATAGCACGCAAGACTTCGGACAATTGCCAGTGTTTAAAAAATGGGTGAGGGTGTAATTTAGACCTTGAACTCGACGTCCAATAGCCTCAGAGAACGTATTGATGAATGAGACAAGTATAGACATCATGAATACAAGAATAAAAATGTATTCAATTGCAGCTTGACCTTTTTGATTACGTTTAAAAAATGAGGACATGTTAGCAGTTTAGCATAACTGCTAATAATTCAAAGAAGGGAAGTTTAAGTAATGAGATTAAGAAATTCTATTAATAGACCTAATTAATCTCATCGTTAATGCTTTTAGCAAGCCCTTCGCCAGCTCCAAAAACATCGTTACTGATTTTTGATAGTTTATCTACAGCAATAGTTTTAAACTTCATCACAATCAAAGCAACAACGGCAACTAACAGAATGTACTCTGTTGATGTCTGACCATTCTCATCATTTAAGAATGCGATTACGTCTTTCATGTTTCACTCCTGGTGTTCCACTCTCAGGTAGTATCGGACTATTTCAGCCAATACCTTAATTATTTGAGAGCTTCTTTATGTATTTATTTTAACACAATGCATCTTTTTCGCAAACTTAATAAGTTAATGTCAAAATTTCAAGTACTTACATAGTCAAGTGAGGATTTTTAGTGCCAATAAAATAATCTCTTTTGTCTTAATCCAGAAAGGATATAATGGTTAGGAACCTTGGGGCGAATAAGTTGTTTCCGCCCTACAAGATTTTCTAAGGGCGCGGTCCCTGATCATGGTGAGCAAGCTCACGCTTTGAACTCAAAGCATAGTGAGAAGCCTAAAGTGGTTACTAATCGCATCCACCTGTCTAAAGACGGGCGGAACCTTAACCCCTCCCCAAGGTTCTTCTTTTTCTCAATTCACTCTCCAATATTGACAGCATCCTCCTAGTTACCGATCATTAAGGTATGAATAATATCGAATCAATAAATAAAATAAGCACCAAATGGATTGAACATTTGGCCCTCGAAGAAATTAATATGGATGAATCAGGTATTATCCATATGGATGATCATCTCAATCCAGGGGCAATGCTCGAGGAAGCTTCTATTGAATTCATGGATGCTGTTCGAGATCGTTTTGAATTTTATATTAATAAATTTAACCAATACCGTGGCGGCTCTAACGCTGGCGCAATAATTAAGACATTTAAAATTAGTAACACTGTTAATGATTTTATGATGTTTAGAAATTCACTTCGTATGATTTTTGCCAGACGCTCTCACGATGTTATCAGCATCGGTTTTCTTTCTAACGGCAAAGATTTATTTGCCCCTAGGCTTTCAGATAGCGATACCTATGGCCAGCAAGTTGGCGCTCATGAAATTCGTGCCAACGTTGGACCATTTAATAAAATCACATGGCGCTTTCAAGGTGAGATTGTTGAAGTTGATTCACTAGTAAGACATTACTTAAGTGAATTTATTAGACAGTCTGCTAGATAAACTTAATTCCTTCACCACCACTTTGTGTTTTATGGCTAGAATCTAACGAGCTTCCTTTAAGTTTTTTCAATGTGAACTGCAAGGACTCTTCGATCTTAGGCATATCAATATTAAGATAACCCTCAATATTTGAAATATCTAAACGAAATGAAAGTTTATCACCAGATCCATTTCTCATTGAGTTTTTACTAATTGGAAACATCCACTTTGATCTATTGATTAAATCTGCTTGAGATTCAAAGAGCCTGCAGTATTCCTTAGAAAATTCATAATGAGTCATTATGTCTTTTGAGCAGACCTGTAACAGTCTATTTGAAACATTTTTTTCAATACAGATTCTAAGAATCATTGCTAGGTAGGCGACATCCAAAAATCCAACCTTAACATTATCGTCCATTGGCAATGCTTGCCCTTCACTAAGTCTTTTCTGCATTAACTCAAACCAAGTTGATTGAGAGGGATTAATACCCCTGCCATAGAGACGACAGCACCTAAAAACAAGGTAGTTTAGCGAAGTTTTTTGAATATAAAATTCTGCAGCTGCTTGAGTTCTACCATACGTTGTAATGGCATCGGGGATATCCATTTCTAGATAGTTTTTATCTTCTCCACCAAAGACATAGCCTGATGAAATATAACAAATTTGAGATTTATATCTTTGGCAATATTCTGAAACGTTAAACAAGCCAGATGTATTAAGTGCGTCGGCGAAACTTTCTCTTTTAGCACACTCAATTACGGAGGAAATACCTGCGCAGTAAATTGTTATGTCTGGTCTAAACGCATACAAAACACTTTGGACTTGCTCTTTAACTAAAACATCACAAGGCACACAAACAATTCCATCCAGCGAAACTGGAGTGTCATGATAGGTACCAATAACTTTGTAGTCATGCTTGAAGTGTTCAGCGAGATTTGAGCCAATAAAGGACGAAATTCCTACAATTAGAATTGTTCCTTTTTTTGTTTTTGGTTTAATCGTTAGTATATTACTCACCCATCTATATTACAGCTTTAATGGGGAATTTGGGAGATGGGGAAAAAAAGCAAAAAAAGACCCGAGGATCATTCGATCCTGGGGTCTCTATTTCGGAAATTTTTAATCTAGCCCAGTAACTTCAATGCAACATTTGGGAACTGATTCGACTGAGCGAGTACTGAAGCTCCAGCTTGAACAAGAATATTGT
>CAYGRY010000035.1:0-28813 GCA_964352405.1 uncultured Halobacteriovorax sp. | reverse complement strand
GTGCTGGTAAGCACTTTTGTGCTGGCGGAGATATTAAAGCAATGAGAGATGAAACTGGAATGTTTGCAGGTTCATCAAATGAGCTTCGTGAACGTTACCAAAAAGGCATTCAAAGAATTCCTTTAATGATGGAAGCTTTATCAAAACCTGTAATTGCTCTTGTTAACGGTGCTGCCGTTGGAGCAGGTTGTGACTTTGCTTGTATGGCCGATCTTCGTGTTGCTAGTAGTGATGCCTTCTTTAGTGAAACATTCGCCAAACTTGGATTAGTTCCTGGTGATGGTGGTACCTATTTTCTTCCAAGAGTTATCGGATGGCCTAGAGCAATGGAAATGTTTTTAACTGGGCGAAAGGTTAGTGCCACAGAAGCACTTTCTTGGGGCATGATCAATCGTTTAGCTTCCAATGGGGATGAGCTTGAGACTGTACAAAAGCTTGCAAGCCAAATTCTACAGATGGCCCCGATTGCCTTATCAATGACAAAGAAAGCTTTAAGATTTTCACAAAAAGCCGAGCTTGCTCAAGCTCTTGATATGCTTGCGACATTTCAAGGTATTACTCAGCGTACGCAAGATCATAAAGAAGCCGTTAATGCGCTCCTTGAAAAAAGAAAAGCGAACTTTCAAGGTCTATGAAGTTAATACTGCTAAGCTTTATATTTATTAGCTGCTCTCGACTCGAGTTTGCTGCTCAAACATCTGAGAGCTTACCAATTTACTGGGGTTCTAAACCAGGGCATGATGTCTTTATCAAAGTTGAAGGAACAGTTCCATTGTATTTATGGGGTGCAGTTGATTCACCTCTTCCCGTTTCACTTGAGCAAGCCTTTTCAAAAGCCGGGGCCGTGAGTGTATCTAAACTTTCTGTTTATGAAGTGAGTGGTTGGGACGTTTGGTGGCCTAGGATCTTGAGTTTTGGCATGTATTGGCCAATTAAATGGCAAGCTGAAGCTTTTGTACAAAAACCAATTAATCAGGAACGATAAGATGAAAATAGCATTCTTTATGATGTTCTTGGTTTCATGTTCGAGCAGTCTTAAAGTAAATCCAGGTCGTTGTGGTGGATTTGTAAAACTAAAACAAAAAAAAGAACAAGCTCAGGGACAATCATTATTTATTCATAGAGAATTTGGCTTTGGTCAAAAAGCTGTAGATTTAGATGAGCTATTAAAGCAGGCAAAAGCCCCTGAATGTAATCGTGTTCAGGCCATCAGCCTTTCAATAGAAAGTGATTTTTGGGATCAACTTGTATCAATCATTCCACTCGTGTCTCAGTGGAGTATTGGCGTAAGTTGGGATGAATACCAAAAAGCTAAATAACGTCTAATTTCTTAAGCGAATTATTAAATTTTTGCATATGTTCACTTGGCTGACTTAATTTTGCAGAAGCTTGCTCTTGTAGCTCTTTCATCTTATCGACAAGACGCTTTGTCTGCTCAGCTTGTGAACCTTGGTCATTAATCATTCGCAAATTAAATTTGGCGTATTCGCCCATTTTTTCAATTCTCATGCAGAACATATCGGTTAATATACCGGATTACTTTAGTCGGAAAAATGGCGGGCTAAGTTATTGAAATTATTCGTCTAAAGAGTCTCTGAGATTGGAGAAAAAGCCCTTTTTATAGGCATCAGCTTCTTCAACTGTCAGGTGGCCGAACGATGTTACATCTTTATGAATAAAAAAATCTTTATCCATAAGTTCATTCATAAACCTTGAAGGGTGTCGTGGCGTCTTTTTACCAAACAGCTGGCGCTCTTTACAATAAGTCATAATTAAACGCTCTTGAGCTCTAGTGATACCGACATAACACAAACGTCTTTCTTCACCAATATCATCGCCTTCTTTAACAGTTCTTTTGTGAGGAAGTGTGTCTTCTTCCATTCCTATGAGATAAACCTGCCTAAACTCAAGACCTTTAGAAGAGTGTAGTGTCATTAAGGTGACTTCATTCTTTCTAATATCATCATCTTCTTCTTCTTCATCGCGCTTGTCTTGAGAATCTTGTAAAAGAATCTTCTCAACGAAGTCTTCAAGTGAGGCATTCTGTCCACGGTACTTTAAAAAACGCTCAGCCGAGTCAATAAAGTACATAATATCATTTCGTCTTCGTTCCGCTTGTTTAGCGCTGTCATAAGACTTATCAATAAAATTGAAGAAATCTATTTTCTCGACAAGTAAGCTAACAGCTTGAGGAAGTGGTTGAGTGGCAAACGTTTCTCGCGCCCAATTAATCAATGAAGTGAACTCTTCAATACTTTTTGCCCTGGCAGGAGCAAGATCTGAGTGGATTTTCATTGTTTCAAAAAGATCAATTCTCTGTTCTTCAGATTTTTCTAAAAATTTATTAAGAGTTGCAGTACCGATACCACGAGGAGGAACGTTGAGAACTCTTCTCATTGACATTTGATCTGATGGATTATGGATAACAGAAAGATAAGCCACTAAATCTTTAACTTCCTTTTTTTCATAAAGCTTTTGACCACC
Source organism: uncultured Halobacteriovorax sp. (assembly GCA_964352405.1). GTDB lineage: Bacteria > Bdellovibrionota > Bacteriovoracia > Bacteriovoracales > Bacteriovoracaceae > UBA4207. The sequence continues at coordinate 26,329 of CAYGRY010000035.1, read as the reverse complement.
AATAATAGAGTAGGGAATTTGTGACATACGAAGTTCATCTTCAAGTGGTGGAACTTGAGTATTACTTCTATAAAGAATGGCGATATCTCCAAGATGTCCGCCTTCTGATTGGTGCTTGAGTATTTCTTCTACAACCGCTTGTGCCTCGTGATCCGTGTCACCCGTTAGCCAAAGCTCTGGTACGACGGAACTTTCCTTTTTACTCCAAAGAGTTTTTTCGCGTCTATTTTTATTCACTTTAATAACTTCGTTTGCGAGTTTCAAAACAGGCATGACGGAGCGATAATTTTCTTCCAGCTTAACAATCTTTGCGCCAGGAAAATTACTTTCAAAACCAAGGATATTACTGACGTCGGCACCTCTAAAAGCATAGATCGATTGATCATCATCACCGACCACGCATAAATTATTATGAGATAGAGTTAAACCTAAAGTAAGTTGAAATTGTAATGAGTTGGTATCTTGATATTCATCAATCATAATATATCGATACTTTTCACTCCAAGTTCTGGCGACCTCTGGGTGTTCTTTAAAGAGCCTAACAACTAGAAATAAAATATCATCGAAGTCGATAGCATTATAAAACTTAAGTTTGTCCTCATAGAAGTGATAGACCGTTTCCGTCGCAATATCGTAAGGGTCATCCTCATTAAAGTGACGAGTTTTAGAAAACTCGATAGCAGAGATGCCTCTGTTTTTGAGAAAACCAATTTTAGATAAAACGACTTTCTTATCGAAATTTTTATCAGCCTTATAAAGCTTTAAGCCCTCACGGATGATGGACATCTGATCGGTTGTGTCATAAATCGAAAAGTTTCGATGGTACCCAAGCTTTGTGATTTCACTTTTAAGAATTCTCACTCCAAGGGAGTGGAATGTTGAAAGTGTAATGCCTTTGCTTTTTCTTCTGCCAAGCAGCGAATGAACTCTTTCTCGCATTTCTTTAGCAGCTTTATTGGTAAAACTTACGCCTAAGATCTGAGAGGGTGGTATTTCTAAGTTATCAACCATATGTGCAATGCGATAAGTGAGTGTTCGCGTTTTTCCAGAGCCTGCACCTGCCAGTATGAGTACCGGTCCTTCGATCGTTTCCGCTGCTAAGCGTTGTTGTGGATTTAAACCTGAAAGAGAAATCATTGCATGAAAGTAGCATGGACAGACACAGCTTGGTAATATGCCTCATAAATATCGTTTTAACCCTAGGGAGGCCTCAGTGGGAGTTCGTCAAAGACCTGCAAAGAAGCTCAATAAAAAGACTACTAAAAAAGCTGGTAAGAAAACTGCAAAGAAAGCGGTTAAAAAAGTTGCTAAGAAAGTAGCAAAGAAAGCAGCAAAAAAAATAACAAAGAAAACCGATAAAAATAAAGCCTTAAAAAAAGCTATCAAAAAAACGGCTAAAAAAGTGGTGGCACTTCCGGGACTTGGTCATGAAGTTCATTTATTCAATTCAATTGTCGAGCTCATTAGAATTACTTCTGCCGAAATCCCTGATGATATTCAAAAAGTTATTCTTGAAGCTTTAGCTGCTGAAGAAAAAAACACAACCGCTGAATATGCTATGAATATTATTAAAGCTAATATTGAGCTGGCCAAGAAAAAGTCGCAACCAATATGCCAAGATACTGGAACTGTCTTATTTTATATCTCTCATCCAGCCAATTTTGATCAAATCAAATTTACAAAAATTGTTCATAAAGCCATTCTTGCTTCAACCAAGAAAGGCTATTTAAGACAAAACTCAGTCGACTCACTAACAGGAGAGAATCCTGGAACGAATATTGGACCGGGTCACCCTGATCTTCACTTTCATCAACATGCAAAAAATACTGTAGAAATAAAGCTGATGCTTAAGGGTGGGGGATGTGAAAACGTCGGTGCTCAATACTCACTTCCACAAACTGAATTAGGTGCGGGAAGAGATTTAGATGGCGTTAGAAAAGTTATTTTAGATGCTGTCCAAAAAGCACAGGGAAGAGGATGTGGTCCTGGAGTCCTTGGTGTCACGATCGGTGGAGACCGTGGAGCAGGGTATGTTTTCTCAAAAGAGCAATTGCTTAGACGACTAGATGATACCAATAAAGTAAAAGTCTTAGCGGATCTAGAAAAAGATATCGTTGAAACTTCTAATCGACTTGGAATCGGGCCAATGGGCTTTGGCGGAAAAACGACTCTATTAGGTTGTAAAATCGGAGCGCTCAATCGCCTACCGGCATCATTCTTTGTATCGATTTCCTATATGTGTTGGGCCTATCGTCGCCAAGGAATCCAACTTAAAGCAGATAACTCAATTCAAAAATGGTTATATTAAAAAGGACTATAAGATGAAACGTTTAGATTATCCTTTTACACAAGAAAAAATTAGAGAACTTCGCGTAGGAGATATGGTTTTAATCAGTGGTAAGCTGTTCACTGGAAGAGATGCCGTTCATAAAAGATTACATGAAGGGACAAAACCTCCAGTTGATCTCAAAAATCAGATCATCTATCACTGCGGTCCAGTTGTACTTCAAGATAAGAAAACGAAGAAGTATGAAGTTAAGGCAGCAGGACCAACCACCTCTATTCGTGAGGAACCATATCAATGGGAAGTGATGCGCGATTACGGCATCGTTGGTGTCATTGGTAAGGGTGGTATGGGAGCTAAAACCTTAGAAGGTTGTAAGCAGTACGGATGTGTTTATTTCCATGCTATCGGTGGTGCTGCTCAAGTTCTAGCTGAGAAAATTAAATCCGTTGATAGTGTTCATTGGCTCGATCTTGGCTCTCCTGAAGCGATTTGGGAGTTAGGCGTTGAAGAGTTTCCTGTTGTTGTCACAATGGATGCACACGGCGGAAGTTTACATACCAAAGTCGATGCGGACAGCAAGGCAGCGTTGAAAAACTTTTTATAGTTAAGAGGTTAATGTGAACGATATTCTTTGGACGCCAAGTCCTTCTCGTATAGAACAGTCGATGATGTATGACTTTATGAAAGACTTGCCTGCAAAAAACTATCAAGATTTGCATGCTTGGAGTGTTGATCACCCTGCCGAGTTCTGGACTAAAGTTTTAAATTATTTTGATGTGATCAGAGAGGGAAGTGATGCACCAGCGTTTAAAGATTTAGGTTTTGATAACTATACATGGTTTAAGCAAGTTCGTTTAAATTTTGCAGAAAATTTACTGCGTCATGCTGAGACAGATCATGCCGATAAAGTTGCCTTAAATGCACTCCATGAAATAAATGATAACCGTCGTATCAGTTATCGTTCACTGAAAGTTTCAACACAGAAGTTAGCAAGCTTTTTAAAAGAAATGAATTTCAAGGAAGGAGAGGTTCTTGGGGCATGGATGCCTAATATTCCTGAAACGGTTATTTCGATGTTGGCGTGTACTTCTTTTGGTGGTGTTTTTACTTCTACCTCATGTGATTTTGGCATCGAAGGTGTGGTGGATCGTTTTGGACAGTCAAAGCCAAGAGTTCTCGTCGCAGCGACTTCTTATAGTTATAACGGAAAGAAAATTGATCTAACTGATAAAATTAAAGAAATTGCGGCCAGACTAGATTGCGTCGAAAAAATTATTCTCGTTGATATCTTCAACGAAGGTAATGATGAAAGCGATATTGAAAAAGCAGTTTCATGGACTTCGATTGCGAATCAAGAGGTGAGTACACCGTTGGAATTCAAGAGAGTCGCTTTTGATGCACCTCTTTATATTATGTACTCATCTGGCACAACTGGTAAGCCAAAATGTATTGTTCACTCTGTTGGAGGAACGCTATTACAACATTTAAAAGAACTCGGCTTACATAGTGATCTGAGCGCCAATAAGAATATTATGTTCTTCACGACTTGCGGATGGATGATGTGGAACTGGTTAGTTTCGAGTCTGGCACTAGGTAGTGAAGTGACTTTGTATGAGGGCTCGCCTGGCTATCCGACGCTTGAAGACTTTGTCGATCTGGTGGCAAAGCAGAAAGTTCATATTTTTGGAACATCCCCAAAGTTTTTAAAAGCACTTGAAGATCGAAAAATAAGTGCCAAGTCAGAGTTTACAACTTTAGAAACTGTGCTATCAACTGGCGCTCCGTTAATGCCGGAGCAATTCGACTTCGTTTATAAATTTTTTAAACCAGATCTTCATCTAGCTAGTATTTCTGGTGGAACCGATATTATTGGTTGTTTCATGCTTGGAAATCCCTTGATGGCCGTAAGACGAGGAGAAATCCAAGCAGCGGGTCTTGGAATGAATATTGTTAGCTATAGTGCTGATGAAAAAGTTCTTGGCGCAAATCATGAAGGTGAACTTGTTTGTTTAACAAGTTTTCCTTCACGACCAATTGGATTTTTAGGGGATACAGACAATAGTAAGATTAAGGATGCCTATTTTAATCATTTTAAAGGCGTTTGGCATCACGGTGACTTTATTCATGTTACAGATACCGGTGGCGTTGTTGTTCACGGTAGAAGTGACGCGACCTTAAATCCTGGTGGAGTACGAATTGGAACAGCTGAGATTTATCGTCAAACTGAAAGCCTCGATTGGCTTGAAGATTCACTTTGTGTCGGTAGACAGCATGATGGTGATGTAGAAGTTGTTTTATTTGTTAAGCCTAAAGTGGATGAAGAGTTAACAAACTCAAGAATAGATCAAATTAAAGCGCTTATTAAAAAAGAGACGACACCAAGACATGTCCCCGCTCATATTTTTCAGGTCAAGGATATTCCTTATACAAGATCTGGAAAAAAAATGGAGTTGGCGATTACAAGGATTCTTGCCGATAAGCCACTAACAAATATAGAAGCAATAGCTAATTCAGAATGTTTAGATCAATATAAAAAGTTTTTCTAATCTTCAGTTTCTAAAGTTAACGGAAGACCACTTAGACTAGCAGGCTTTCTGATATTTTCATGGATAGTATGATCCCATGTTCTAATCACTTTGCCTGTTTGTGAATTCACCATAGCACGGTAGCTATTTCTTTCTTTGTCTGCGTTGAAAATGACGACGACTTGTTCTGCGTTAAGCGCATCATGTCCATTGACGAGGATAACGCTTTTTTCATGATTAACTTCAATTTTAGTCTCGGGATTTAAACCACGACCCAGAATGGTAACAAGTTTATCGTGCCATTTCGTATCTGGTTTATTCTTCATTGAAATCTTTCCACTTTGAATAATATTGTCGTTAGCACCAATCCATTGTCTTTTTGAAACTGGCTTTACCTTATCATCTTTTTTTTCAGTAGGCTCAATTGATGCTGGCATACGATTGGTTTGTATGTTGTTTTGAAGATTAGCTATCGATGAGCTTCTAATATTGAGAGCTCTGTCATTTAAAGCGATGCTAGATTGGTTTTGTTGATAAAGATAAAAACCAACACCCACAAAGATAAATAGAGTCGAAAACGCAATAAATTTTTTCATTAATCTACCACAGTGAATTGAAGATCGATGACTTTAAATGGTTTTCCCATCGCATAGTCATTATCTAGGAAGTCATCATTGCTGTAGTTCACATCATGATAACAGTCATTACAGTTTGAAAAGCGAACACGTAAGCGACACAGGAACGTTGTGCCAGGAGAAATCCATGGACTGACTTCAAAGAAGACGGCTTGATGACCACCAATATTGACAGAGCCATTGGTATCTTTTGGAAGTGAGTCTGACCAATTTTTTTGTCCATCAATACTAGACATCCAACCCACATCGGCGCCTTTAGGTGAACGTAAGAAGCATGATTTTGGATCATCACCTAAGCAATCATTTTCTGTTAAGCCATCCATTGAGGCTAGAAGCTCATCTTGTTGTGCCCATCTTGTAGCATTTTCTTCGTTCAGTTGGACAACGCAAACAGGATCTAAGTTAGAATTAGGGTTTCCACCGGCGGCATCAAAGATCGGTGACAATGAACATGTAGGATCACCAGCAGGGGCTGCACCTTCTGCTTCAGAAGCAGGGAAACTATCGCCTTGGTTATTACAAAGTTTTCCATCATTATTCACATGTTGCCAATCACTGGCGATGATTTGCACACCAGAAATTGTCGAATTAGATGTGTTGTAAAGATTAAGAGCAATACCAACGAATTCGCCCGGACTGATACGTCCGTTACCGTTATTAAAGCCTAGATCGGCATCTAATTGCTCAGAGAGAATCACTCCATTTGTTTGCCTTAAATTGTTTGCCACAGCTCTAAGTTGGGCACGATCATCAAAGACAAAGGCTGGGGGTGCGCCCACTGTAGGGTCAATTTTTACTGAACTTTTATCAACTAGGACTGTTCTAAGACGGTTTGCAGCTGATACAGCTAGAGCGCTGCCTTGGTGGCCCATGGCCGCAGCAGGAGAGACTGGAGCACCAAGTGTGCCGGGGTCAAAGTGTGAGCTACCATTAAGGTTATAAGTCTTAAATAGAAGCATTCCGTAACTGTCCCAGAGACGTTCAAGTCTATCTTTGCTGTAACTCGTACACTGAATAAAGGTCACATTACCTGGACCAGCAATTTGATAAGTTTTCCTCGCCATGGCTTGGGCAAACTTTCTCATATTAATCGGGTTATAAGCACGATGCCATTCATAGGCCCAGTCACTATTATTAACGAGGTTAATATAACCTTTCTTGCCGGATTTTGTACCTTTGGAAGTTAAGTCTCCCAGCTCTGCTAAAGCTTCGTGCAAAATACCCGCTGTTAATTTTTTAGCCGCCGAATCTGATATACTACACTCTTGTTTTAGATCCTCTGCAAGAGCAACTAAAAAGTGAGATACAATTTGTCCCGCATAGTGAATATCTTCAAAAGGGGACTCTGGAAAATTTGGGTCATAAAATAAAAAATCTGGATAAGCCAGTCTAGAGTCATCAGCTTCTGAAACAGCTGCAGTATGTGCAGTATCGCTTTCGCGAAGTGGTCTTGATTGTCTAAGATATCGCCCAAGTGCCCATTCTGCAAAATGAGAACGACCATTAACATAAAAGCTAAACCAATCAGCAATACCTTCACTGATCATTCCGCCTTCATCATAAGATCTATATCCTAGGGCTGAGCTATAAGGGATAACACCGGCACCTTCCATTTTGTTTCTGGTATTAAGCATAATCTTAGTCAAACCATGTCCAAGTTCGTGGTACATAATTGATGGGTCTTGTGCAAACCATAGTTTTGAATCAATGCTATCGCGGCCAAAACATAAAGCCGTTTCAGCTGGTGAAAAGAAGGCATTATCAGAAAAATCACAATTTGCCCAAGTGACTAAGGTCGTGGCCGAGCCAAACCAGAAAGAATAATTTGAAAAATATTGCTCTGTTAAGGCTGCGTCTTTCTTTAACGAAGTGTCTGGCAATAATGAATAAGCTGAGACATAGCTTGCTTGATCACTAAACCACTGATCTAGCATTTTCTTCTTATGGCCAAAGGCATTGACTTGAGCAAACTCAGCGCCGTTAGCGTCGTAAGCCCACTTTTTTGTATTGTTGACTAGCGGCGGCTGTAAACGATCAGGCAGTGCTGTATAGCATGTTGTAACAACATATAAGCCAGATCCTAGTGGGTCGCATGGATTTGTTAACGTCTGAGCATCAGTTAGATAAACCAAGTCTCTGGTTAAATTTAAAAGGGTATTAAAGTTATTTTCTGTTGGATAATCAGCGTTGCCGGAAAGAACGACTGGATTGGCAAAAAAGATTCGACCCTTTGTTACTGGGACAGAAGCGGCTGAGTTTGTTGTAGAGCCGCCAGAACTTGATCGTTTCTTAGGAGATGATGTTGATGGAACGCAACCACTAAGTATAAACACCGACACCGCCAAAATGGCGGTTAAGTGATTTAGTGCTATACGTTCAACTTTCTTCAAAATCCCTCCCTTATCCTTAGGTGGGGTATGCTAGTTCAAAATTAAACTAGCGTCTCATGAGATCATCGTACTGATCACCGAGAATATCTCTATCTAATCGTTCAATATCAGAAACAGAATTTCTTCTATTAGAGGCCAAGGCATCACAGGCCATACCATCTGTTTCACCAAGGTCAGTAAAGAGTTGGCTCACATCAGCTTGATTGCCTGGTGATAGTCCAAGTGAAGCAACGTTTCTTGCTGGTCTGAAATTATTATCTTCAAGTGCTTCATCATATTCAGTATCGATACATGATGCATCTGTGCTTGAAGTACATTTTGATAATGCAGTTACTGCAGCATCAGCAAGTAGCTTATGACAGTTGTCACCAGTTTCGTCAGCTGGAGTTGTACCATTCGCTGCAACAGTTTCACCTGAAGGAAGCTTGGCGATTGCGGCGTCGATTTGTTTAGCTTTAGCGTCTAAGTCCCCTGGAATTGTAACTGATGTTACGTTTCCTAGAGCAACCTGTGCCGCTTCTTTAGTTGCTGCATCCGTACTATTAAGATAGCCAGCTAGTGTTTTGAAGTGACGAGCTTTATCACTTGCTTTAGTTGCACTATTTAAAGAGCTAAGTGTCGTAGCTACAACACCAGTAACTGATGCATCTTTATTGTAGTTAGGAAGGCTAAGTTGAGACATCATCGTTTCAACTGAAGCGTTTCTTGAATAAGAACCTGGGCGAGTCAATTTAATTACTCTTCTAAGGTCTTTAACAGCATCAGAGTTTTCAGCAAATTCTTCTGGAAGATCTGCAATTAACGCTTTGATATCATCATCACTATTTTTAATTGAACCTGAGTCAGGATCTAAATGCTCGACAATCATATCTCTGGCATCGCCTTCAGGTAGAGATTTGGCATATTGTGAAATATAACTTGTGATGGCACTATTCCAGTTTGCGTCATCTTGGCATGATTGAGCGATATCAGCTTGAACTGACTGAGCTCGACTTGAACCTTCTTCTGTACCAGCCTCACGCTCACTTTGTGTTTCGTTACAAAGGTTACGAAGATTATTGGCATACCTTCTAGCACTGATATCAACAAACTGAGCTGCTCTGATTGATGCATCGTAAAGATCTTCAACATCGCCACAAGCGGCATTTGGATTTGTCGAAAGGTCGTAGAAGCGACGACAGAAGTCACCAGCAGCGGACTTAGCGTCTTGCTCGTTCTTTTGCATTTTGGCGATATAATCGCTGTTAATATTACTTGCTTCAGCAATTCGTCCTTCACAGGCTTGAACTAAGTCTTCAAAAGATTTTTTGTTGTCTTGGATATTTTGTTCTTGTTCAGCGATATACTTGTCAATTTGTCTATCAGCTTTTTTGCCTTGTTCAGCTAGAGCTGTTTTAAGTTCACCCATTTTACCGGCCATAGCATTGAGCTTACGTGCGATGGTGGCCGAATCTCCACCTCTAATATATGTATTCGTTTTTGGATCAAGTGTAAGCTCTGGCATTGAGATGAAATTGTCTTCTGGAAAAACAAAGTCAGCACCTGGGATTAGAGCGTTAAGTAATCCAGCTTCTTGCATAACGGCCGCTTTGAACTGGCCAAATGTAGCCGCTTGCTCAGTAAAGAGAGTCGCAACCATATTATTGTATTGGTCTGAAGCAGCAGTAAGTTCAGTTGTTTTGTCTTGAACTAACTTTTCTGCGATAGCAGAACAGTTATTGATTTCAGCCGCACAAGATTGAGCTGATTGGAAACAAAAGCTATCACTTGTGACATTAAATGAGTTGCCATCAAGAGTACAGCTTCCAGCTTCTGCTGTTCTACCATTACAATTAACAATGTCATTTGTGATTTCTTTTGTCATATCTTCAACAAATGTATCGTTAAGCTTTTTTAAGTCATTAAGGTAAGCTTCTGCACGATCAATCTTAACCGCTTGTGAGCGACCTTGTGATGAAGCAGAGAATGTTTTGTCATCATTATATTCATTCACACACGCACTTACTGCATTTTGGAAGTACATATAAGGAGGCATACGCTCAAGTTGAGCTTTTGCGTTTGATAGAGTGAGTGTAACTGTACCTGCACCATAGCGATCATCAAGTGCTTTTAGCTGTGAGATTTTATCTTCAATGAAAGAGTCTGACGCAAGGATATTTTCCATCGCTGATTTATAACTAATGATTGTAGTACCTTGATTATTTGTACTTTCTTGTCTTAATGCATCTAGAATCGTTTTAGGATCAAGTGTGATGCCATTATTTCCACCAGTCACACACTCACTAACCGCTTTCTTTCTAAAGAACTCTTTTGAGTCAGATTTAAAGACTTCAAAATCAGATTTGAAGTTCCTATCTAAAGCCGGAGCTTCGTAGCCTACTTTTTTAAGCTCATCTCTAATTGTTTTTTCTTCTTGTTCAACACGGGCACTGAATGGTTGAAGAGACTTACTTATTCTTTCAACTAATTTCTTGTTACCTTTAAAGCTTGGCAGACCATTTTGTCTAAAGCTATCGATACCATTTTTAGCAACATAAGCTCTCGCTTCATTAACAAAACGTTGCATATCATTTTTGTATAACTGTTGATTCGCTAAAAACTCACCACCACTTCTTGCAGCTGGTTTGAATGTGGCTTCTTTAAGACTATAAAGACCAACACGTTGAGCATCAGGTTGTGCTTTTTCAACAATAGCCTGACAGTTAGGTGGAAAGTTTTTAATAGGTGGGTTTAAAAGATCTGAAACGTGTTTTGCATCACCGTCATCAGCACCTAAAAGTTCACCTCTAATTTTCTTCATTTGAAGTTCAACAAGTTTAACTTGTTCTTTGAAAGCTTCATTTTTTTGTTTGATATCATCAATACGAGCTTGAATCGCATTTTGAACTGCTTGACGACGAGTTTTCTCTTTAAGTTGTTTATCAACTAAACATTGAAGACCAGTACGTGCACCATTTGATGCTTCGTTCTTACCCATATCAAGCATACGATCAAGTTCTAAAATTTGTTGTTTCGCAAATTCACTCGTTTGTGAAAACTGATTATATGAAGGAGATGCCGCTAAACCTGCAGGAGTAATGTACTCAGTAGGTGGGCCAAGCTGTTCACAATAACGTGGCATTGGAATTTTGGCAGGTGGAATCAAACACTCATTAAGTGGAGCTGGAAGATTGACTGCTGGCACACTTCTTACTTGAGAAGGTGCAAGATTAACTGGTCTCATTGATTGAGCTTGCATTAGTCCTTGCTGGATCGTTGATGAAAGCGTGCTAATTGCTTGCATACCAACGTTAACAGCTGATTGAGCTTTAGCTTCTGAAACCCATGGATGAGGTAAAAGCACTAAGACTAAAGTTGTGGCACAACTTTTTCTAATGAGCTTTGTAATTGTTAATTTATTTGCCTTTTTCATGCTCAACCTCAAAAGGGGACATATTCTTCTTTGTTTATCGGCTAGATAGCTTCGCAAATTGAGGCTAACCGGCTTATTTCTATTGTATTACTTGACTCGTTTTGTATGAAATTTATTTGTGATAGGGATGCCTATATTGGCTAAAGAAGGTAATAAAGATACAATAAATATCAGTAATTCCAATAACTTCGAGATATGGCCTTAGTCTCTTCAAAGGTCGAGATTTGACTTTAATTGGTGCCAATATTGTTGGTCACTTTTACTGAATAATATTAAAAGGAGTTAAAGATTGCCTGCCATTAATAGAAATCCAGGAATATTGGTTAGATGCCTGTCCTATTTAGGTGATTTCTCATTTGGTCAATTGATCTTTCACGGCCTTATATCGGTCAGTCATATTCAGCAACTTTACAACGTCCTTCGTTCGCAAATTCATATTGATGGATCTGGCGGTGATGCCATTGCTTCCTTTATATCTGTGTACATCATTACTAGCGTTATGAGGTTCTATGGTAGCCTTATCTTTGGTGTCAGTTTTTTTCAATGGTTTCTTGGGCTATCAAGCAATGCTCAAGGACTTTCTGGACGATTCTTTAGTGCCTCGAGGGTAGCGATTGAGTTCTTTGTTCTTCCAATTGGCTTTGGATTATTACCTTTATTGAAGGATGAACCAACTTATATTGAGAGAGCTAGCACGTCTTTGTTAAAAAAAGGGCGAGGCTTTAGAGGTGTTTTAGGTTTTTTTGCTAGGCCATTGGTTTTACTATTTATCTTTTTATGTGTTTTTGCTCCTTTGCTTCGAAATCTAGCTGTTATCGAAGGAGTTAATGTTGAGTTTTCAGAAATTCCGAATGTAAAAATTAAATCAAATACAGACTTCGCAAGGTTTCGATTTTTTCCGTCAGAATTTTTTAATTTTGTAACTTTTGGGGATCTTGATGCAGATCGATTTATTATTTTGCCACAATTTGAAGTAACTAAAGAGGCGTCACAAACTCGTATAAGACCTTATCTTGGAATATTTGATACTAAAAATGATTCTTTAGGCTATTTAAAAAAAGATCGTATTGTTGATTGGAGACAACTAGCCAAATTGGCTAAAAGAGGAAATCCTTTTTTTAATTCATCTTATCCATTTCTTGCCAGTGACCTAGAGCAGACAGAAATGAATGAATTTTCAAGCCAAGCCATTGTTGAGATAGAAGAACTGATGATTGCGTCTTTAGAGCTATCCTTTAAAAATGTTACTAGGCACGTTAAAGAGCATGGACCATTTTTAGGTGGATATGTTGACCTAAGGCAGGCTCTTATAAGTTTGCTTGATCGGGGAGCTATGCCAAGAGCTGATACTGTTTATCTAGGAGACAGAAAGTTTTTACGCTTTAGACAGCTCTTTGAAGATGTTTCAAGTATTGATAAAAAGTATCGTGAGACACTTATTCCTCTTAGTGTATCAAAAGGTGCCATTTTAAAATATGAGTGGGATGCTGATATGAATGCCGCAGTGGCGAGAAGAGACTTTACGACCTCTTTTTTTTCTCAAGCGAAATGGGATGAGTTGATTTCGAAAGAAACGCATCTACAAGATCTATCACCACTTTCACTTTTAGATAATCTTTTGAATAATAGCCTTAATGCAAATGAACAAGATAAAATACAAGAATATGCTTATAAATGGTTTTTTGAAAAATCCCGTTTTGCCCTTCAAAATGATCAAAAAAAGCTCTCTGTATGGTTGAGTCTAAGTATGAATCGAATCTATCTAGTTGGAGAGGGACGTCCAATTTTAGATAAACTTAGAAAAATGATATTAATGCTTAGGCATTCACTAGAGAAAAAAGATTATGACTTTTTTGATATAGAGAGAACAAGATGAGTGAAACTCTAATTGCAATTATTTATGGAATCGTTCAAGGCATTACAGAATTTTTACCAGTCAGTAGTAGTGGACATTTGGCTCTCATACCTTACTTTCTTGGCTCAAAAGATCCAGGCGTTTTCTTTGATTTAGCTATGCATATTGGTACTGCACTTGCGATCATCGTTTCATTTAGACATCAATTGTTTCTTTTAGTTGAACAGACGTTGAATATTAAGACAGATTCAAAATCACATTTCGCTCGGAACTTTTATTTTGCTTCATTCATTACGGTTATCTTTGTGTTCTTGATTAAAGGGTATGCAGAGGACTTTGGCCGAAGTCCAAATTTGATCGCCTTTAATTTAGTTTTTTTTGGTGCCATTATGTGGGGTTGTGACTTTTTTGGAAAAAAAGATATAGACCTTTTCCATAAGACAGACTTTCTTCGCTCTGGCTTAATTGGATTTTCACAAGCGCTTGCAATCTTTCCAGGCGTTAGTAGGTCAGGAATTACGCTCAGTAGCTCTAGATTACTTGGACTTTCTAGAGAAGCGGCGGCAAGTTTTAGTTTTTTGCTTTCATTACCAATTATTATTGGTGGATTTTGTTACAAACTTCTTAGTCTGATGAAGAATAATGCGCTTCTTGAAATAGATTGGAGTAATGTCGCAGTGGGGGTTTCAGTCTCATTCATTATTGGTCTATTAACGATAAAATTCTTTATGTCTTTACTTTCAAAAGTTGGTCTTGGAATTTACTTTTGGTATCGACTTTTACTTGCTGCCATTATCTTATATTTTTAAAAACAAGGTGTGACGATAAGGTCTGGCGAGTCAGATGGGATTTGTGCAGGAACACAGTAAACTTGATTGTTCCAACGTAAACCTGCATCCCATAGATCAAGGATGCCATTATTATTGTCAGCTTCTTGCTTGCCTTCAACGAATCGACGAGTTGTATAATTTGGGTGAGTCTCTTCTTTTCCTGGTACTGGAAGGGCACTATAGCTCACACCTCGAGCAAGGACACCCGATGCACACACATCAAGCTGACAAGCCAGTTGCTCAACAACAGAAGGATCATTAATATAACCCGTTTCATTGTCAATGAGAGTTGAATCAAGATCTTTTGCCAGAGAAGATACATAACGGTTCATATGAACACTCACATTGGTATAGTCAGGCAGAGCGCAGGCACCAAAATCAGCGTTAATATTTCGAATAAAGCCGGTACAACAAAGATTCTTGTCCGCATTAGCAGGAACAAGTGTACCTGCTGGTTTACAACAAGAAACCTCATCTTGTGAAAAGACGGCCTTAATTTGATTGTCATTAAAGTTAACTTTCCCACCGGCTGAATCAAATAAAGCAGAAGCTAAAGAGTAGTAATGTTGACCACCATTTACGATTTCAGTGTCATTGGCTCCAGCAATGGTACTGATTGTTAGATCAATGCTCGCTCCAGAGCCTTCTCCTGCTGCAAAAGCATTGGTTTGTCCCGTACGATCTGAACAAAGAAGGTTACTATCAGTTACTAGAGAATTATCGATGAAGAAAGCTTGAGGAATACCAGCTAGCTCAAGATTAACAATCTCTTTTAAAACAGCATCGGCTTGTGCTTGAGTCACGTCTTTAATAGAACATTCTAAGTCGTCAGGTTCTGTGACACCGGCACAGGTATGCTCTGTTGCTGCAAACTGTCCTGCTCCGGAAGCTGGATATAACCAGTTGTAACAGCTTAAAGTTCTAGCTTTAATATTTGTTTGGTGACGAGCAGGAGTCCATTGATGACCGCCTCCATTTGATTTATGAAATTGTCTGACCCAATGACCACCGCAACATGTTCTTGAAGCAGCTTTGGTGAAAGTTTCAAACTGATTAACGAAGTCAGCCAGAGAGAAAGCAGTAGTGGCGCTCTGGTTTTGAACAGGAGCTGAAAGAGGCGGGTATTGTAAACTTGATCCATCCTTCACAAGGTCGACTGTCGTATTCCAGCGTGTATAGCGATCATCATCAGTCGCTGGTTTGTTTAAGCCTAAGACTTCGCTCATTGGAGAAACATTTGGATAGGCCGTGCTATCTGGAGCAGTAACAGTGCCAAGTTGTGGGTGATAAGTAGCGATCGTAAGAACTTTATTATCTTCTCGACAGCATCTATTATTTTTTAGTTCAAAGTCAGCATCTGGGTAGGCGACGGCTTGTTTACAAACGAGTTCTTCTTGCCAATACATAATCTCATGTCGATTAAGTGTCGCAATAGGTCCACCTGTAGGAGGATTTTTTGGATCAATGCCGGCTAGTTTAGTGGTTATAAGCTTATTGGGTGCGCAATCTAGATTCGTATGACAAACGGCGCCTGGAGCTCTAAGACATCTAAACTCTTCGAAAGCAGGTTTAGTTATTTGATCATTAATAAAATCCTTAACAAGATCAGTGCTAATACCTAGTTTATCAAGATAACTTGTTGATAAGTTTTGAGCTGGTAAGCGATAAGCAGGGGAGTCATCTACTGCTAAAGTTGAATTTGGAGAAACACCTGATAGATCACTGTCCATCTGGAAGGACTCACCAGCTTCATTATAGACCGGACAAGCCGCAATAGCTTCTGTGGTATCAAAATTATCAATGGTGACACCAATACCTAAAATTCTATCTCCACCAATTGATTTACTTGTTGGTTTTTCAGAATTTTGTTCACCAAAAGTTAATAAAGAAGAACCAACATCAATTGGATTTCTCCCTGGCAAACATAGGGCAGTCACATTATTATAAAAGAGATTGGCTTTTGCCAGGTCTGTGATTTCTTCGTCGCCAACATACTTAAGTGGACGTCCGATTGTGCGAATATGTTTACCAAACTCATCGAGATCATCTTCAGCAACATCACTTGAAAGGTTTTGGAAAGTTGGAGATCTTGCCCATCTCGCAATTTTATTATTGAAATTAGGTGCGTTAGCAGAGCTTTCGACAAAGCGCTGACAATAGGTGTTTGAAGAGCAGGCATGAAAGCGATCTAGATTTGAATCAGTATATGAAGAATTTGAATCAACAGTTTCAAAATCAGGTAAGCAAGCTGCACCACGACCTCTATAAATACAGCGTTTCGTGCCACCAGCAAGATTTCCTACAAGAATATTGCTTAACGTTTTTAATGATTCTGATTCAGGGATTTCAAGTCCATTTTCATCAAAACTTGGCCATAGTGACTTCATTCCCGTAACTGCTTGACAGGCATACTCCCAACCTAATTGAGAGGCACAATCTTGGTCTGTATCACAAACGTGGTATTTCTGACATTCAGCTCCATCACTTTCAAAATCAGTTGTTACAGTTGAGCCACTATTTGGAACTGCTGCCGCGTCTGATACAGTGATGGTAAACGTATTTTCATCTGTTTGATCGCCAAAATAAGCATTAACAGCAAGGAATAATTTATTACTTTCAGCTTGAACTCGGCGTTGATTCCCGACGGCAAACCAAGTCATACCATCAAAGCTTCCAATGATAGATCCGTAATCAAACCCATACCAATCTCTTTTGTAACCGTTAGCATATAAAAAATGCTGAGACTGAAGACGACGTTGTCTTTGATCTTGACGATCACTTGTTCCTCGATGGGACCAAGGAATCATCGTTGCTGGCAAGAAGCAAGCACGACCAAAAATCAAATCATCGGCGCGATAAGTGGTACTTGTTTTTGAATTAGTTTCAAAAGGATTTGGTAAATAACCAGCACCTTTATAAGTAAAGTTTTGTGGGAAAAGTTTTAACGATGTATTCCAATAGTCACTTCCGCAGTAATAACAAGTTGAGAAAGCCCCTTGATCAACAAAAATATCGTAAGTCTTACCTTTAACAATGCGTACTTCTTTTGCCGGTTTTGCACTTTGGGCGGCAGGAGCAAGTGTTCCGTAAATTTCGTTAAAGCCGATATACTGACTAACGTTATTAGGCTTGGCTAAATTTCCAGAGGTGTACTCAAATTTTACACCTTCTTGAATAGGAGTATTTCCATTAATTTCGATATGTGGAGTACCTGAAAGATCAAAGTACCTAACTGGAACAGTTTTAGAACTCATTAAAACTGTTTGTTGTAATGGTGGCGGACTCGTATTGTCTGGATAGACACATGAATAGTCTACGATGGCTCCTTGATTGTTTGTTACAGGAGTTAGATTACAGCCTTCGCCAACGCAATCACACATATCACGAATACGTTCACGAGCAATTTCAACACCTGTTAAAACAGGCCATGTATTAAGGTTTACATAATAAGTCATTAAAACGGTCTGTGTATCAAAGACAGCAAGATTTGATCCATTAAAGACAATCTTATTTGGAGAAGAAGATACAAGGCTCCAATGAGTTCCTTGGTAACGAATAGATCCATCAACTTCAACTTTGACTTGCTTTGAAGTATCGGCATAGATAGGTAGATTGAACTCATTTGAAGCAGGGAAGTGATCATGGGCAAGACCTAAGTTTTGACCCTGAGTATAGTACTTCTTACAGCGGGCAATGCTTGGACCTAATCTTTCACAACTACTATCTGCTTTATAGCGAATTCTTAAGTCCGCACCATCAGCATTAACTGGTGGAACAAATGATCCAGTTAAACTAATCGTAATTGGGTTAGTGAGATCATCGTTTCCGTTAAGATTAGATGGCGGAACAGTATTATCAAGACCATTAAGTGCCACACCTGAACGAGTGAAAGCTCCATTAGTAAATAAGTTAATGCCACCGTAAGTAATTTTATCAATACTATGCATCGGCAAACCAACGGTGCCAGTGTAAACAGTATTAAAGTTTAGATCGTCTACACCTGTATCATAGCTTCCTGAAGTATTGACTGCTGTATCATAAACAGAGGTGCAATAACCTTGTTCGCCGTTAACTGGATTGATACAGTCATACAATTCTTTTTTAGTGAGAAGTCTTGCCGCAGCTTCCTCTTGCGGATTGGGCGTTGGTGTAGGAGTTGGATCATTTGGGACATTGATAGGACAAATATTATAAAGATGCGGATAATTATTAATTGATGAAGGTAAATTTGCAATGTCGTCAACAGACTGTAAGAACTCTGTACTATTAGTATCTGTTCCTGATTTGATTGATGCATCGATTACACATTGACCGTTTAAGCAACAGTCAAATCCCTGGGCTAAACACTCTGATGAACCACTACAGCTAACTGCACCCGGATCTACTGTTGATGTATTTTGCAATCTAAGAGTTAGATAAGAAATATCAATACCTGAAATAGAAACACCGCCCGGTGTTTTAAGTAGTGAAGCATCTGAACTAAAACTTGAACTGACACAAGTTGGGCAAACATCAGAAAAAGAATAAACAACACTTTGACCTGGATAAGTTGAGGCAAGGTTACTTAAAATGCCTGGTGACTGACAAAAAGTTTGGTTGGTCGTTTTATCGTTTGGGCGAACAAGGAAATAATATTCAAGAGTATTAGTCGAAAAATTATTAAACGATTGTGGTGTTGCCGCTAAAACTAAAACTCTGCCTGTTACAGTTGCTGGAAAGTGGTGAACAAGACATTGAACACTGGTGGTGTTTCCGGCCTTAATAAATAAATCAATATTTTTACCGCGAAGATAATATGTATCGCTGGTAAAAACAGATTGGTCGAAAACACTTGTTGATTTTGTGGCGCCACTTTGAAAATAATTTGATGAATCTGTAAAAATGGGTGTTCCAACTGGTGGTGGCGTTGTCGTTGATGCACCAGATCTGGAGTTAGCTTTTCTTGATGATTTTGGAGATTGAACACAACCTGAAATTAAAACGAAAAGAACCATCATCCACGCAAATGTGAAACGCTGATTTCTTGCTTTAATGGTTTTAAGTGTTCTCTCTGTCATACCCTTAATCTTTTCGGCAATTTGAAGGCTTTCCTTACCAAAGCTTGTCTTTACTCTCTCTATTGTAGGTGAGTGAGATTAGTTCCGGTTGTAAACACTCGGGTATATGTTATTTCAGGTAATTAGCGAGTTCGATAGAAAACATGATTGACCATAATCTTGGGCATTTGAATAGATCAGTTGGGTATTATGTCATTGAAAATTGGTTGGGTGCTTGGTGAATCTTGGGTTTAAGTTAATAATACTTAAAACGTTAACGTCTTCAAAAATGAGTTGATCATGACAAAATTCTTAGCTTTAATTTTTCTAGCCGTCTGTTTTCTTGGAGCGAGTGCACAGGCTCAAGACATTGCAGAGTTCGCTAAGAATATGGCCCCAGCTTCTAAATCTGAATTAGCAGCTTCCGTTGATGACCTTTTAAAAAAGGGAGTCATTAACCAGGAGCAAGCGGCCCAAGTCAGACAACAAATTAAAGAAATGAACGACAAAGATATCAAAGACATTCATAAACAAGCGCAATCACTTTTTCAGTAAGCTTCGAGTTCTTTTAATAACCAAAAAAGCCCTGACATAGCAAAGCGCTCTTTAAGTTTTTGTCGATCGCCTTTAAAAGTTAGTGATCTTGAAACTAATTTCGTTGCACTCGAAAAACCTTGGCAAACTAATCCAACCGGTTTTTCTAAAGTTCCACCAGACGGACCTGCTATTCCACTAAAGCTTACACAGTAATCGGCTTTAAATCTTTCACGCGCCCCTTGTGCCATGGCTTGAGCTACTTGTTCACTAACGGCACCAAACTTTTTTATATCTCGATCACTGACATGAAGAAAATCTTCTTTAGCACTGTTAGCATAACTAACGACTGAGCCTAGAAAAACTTCAGAGGAGCCAGAGATATCAGTGATCTTCGAAGCGACTAAACCACCAGTGCAACTCTCAGCAAAGCAAATCGTTTTTCCAAGTTTTTTTGCTTTTTGAACAATGTATTCTTCTAAAGAAAGTGTTCCCCATTGCCAAACATGTGGCACAAGAGAAGTTGCTTCAACAATGCTTTGAATTTCATTTTGGAATTCAGCTTTATTGGCTTCACCTGCAAAAGTGACGAGAATATCTACACCTGTAATATGAGGAAGAGAGGAAACTTTTCCAAAACGTTCGAGATCTTTCCATAGGGTTGGGCACAGCTCACCAAAGATTTTCTCCTCAGGTACACCAAAGGTTCGAATCACAACTTGGCCTTGATCTCCGATGAGATTAAAACCTTTACTTTCAAGTAGAGGAAAGAAAACGTCTTCCACCATAACAGCAAACTCTTTAGGCACACCTGGTGCGGCCATGAGAGCTTTGCCTTCGTTTATATAAACAAGTCCAGGAGCAAGACCAACTGGATTATCCGTGGCAATAAAATCTTTTGGAATCAAATGATATGCATTTGTTTGTGGAGTCCATTCGCGATCAATTCGTTTGTAATTTTTCTCAACGATCGCTCTTGCATTAGCATCTTCACCTAATGTTTTTCCCGCAAATTCGGCCATGATAGCTTTTGTTAAGTCATCAAGAGTAGGTCCAATACCACCAGAGGTAATGATAATATTCGATCTCTTCCAAGCCGTAGTCATGGCCTCAATCATTTGTGTTGGTTCATCTCGAACCATTGTGACATGATTAAGATTTAAACCTTTTTGAAAAAGCCACGGAGCTATCCAAGCAAGATTGGCATCAAGGGTTCTTCCATTTAAAATTTCGTCACCAATTATGATGAGTTCGATAGTCATGATCACTCCATTAGTGCTAGAATATCGCTATGAGTAAGCGCTTGTCATTTTCATTACCCTTTGATGCTGATCTTGATGAATATTTACGTCAAGAGATTCCTGATCATGTGGATTATCGAGTTATTAACCAATCCCTTGACGCCAGAAATGCCAACCGCGGCAGAAAGCCCGTCAATCAATGGACTGTAGAAGTTGTTTGTCAGGGAGAAAAATTCTCAAAATTTGAAGAAAAGTTTCCAAATCTTGGACCGCTCGCTAAAAAGCCAATCATCGTTGGAGCCGGCCCTGCTGGTTTATTTTGTGCTCTACGTTTGGCTGAATATGGTGTGCCTTCGATCTTAATTGAAAGAGGGGAGCGTGCCCATAAACGCATGCTTCATATCGCAAGATTTTGGCGTTACGGAGAATTTGATAAAGAAAATAATGTTTGTTTTGGCGAAGGCGGAGCAGGTCTTTTTTCTGACGGCAAGCTCATTACGAGAATTAAGTCTCCTCATGTTCCTTACGTTATGCAACGACTTGTCGATTTTGGAGCACCTCCAGATACGGCGTGGCTTTCTAATCCACATTTAGGCTCCAATAAAATTCGCGGCTTGATTAGTAAAATGTCAGATTATCTTTTAAATAATGGCTGTGAAATTCACTACAACACCAGAGTCGATGAGCTCTTAGAAGATGATGGAAAAATTGTTGGTGTAAAACTCTCTAATGGTCAAACGTTAGAAAGTGATAATGTCGTTTTGGCCGTCGGTCACTCTGCCCATGATATGTATCATGAGCTAGTGAAGAAAAAGGTAAAGCTTGAGGCTAAAGATTTTGCTGTTGGTGTTCGTATTGAGCACCCACGCGAACTTATTGATCAAATTCAATATGGAGATTTCGCAGGCAAAGACTTAGGAGCCGCGAGGTATCGTCTAAGCTGGGAAGATCCAACCAGCAAAAAAGGAACTTATAGTTTTTGTATGTGCCCCGGTGGATACGTCTTAAGTTCTGGAACAGAAGCGGATGGCATTGTTGTTAACGGCATGTCTAACTATGCTAGAAATTCGAGATGGTCTAATGCCGCTTTAGTTGTTTCTGTAAAACGTGATCAAGATTTTTCCACCGAAGATGTTTTAGGTGGAATGGCGTTTCAAAGAGAGATTGAAAAAAAGGCGTACCAATCGTCACTCGAACATGCGACAGGAAGAGAGCTTCCGGCGCAAACGTTAGCTGAGTTTATGGGTGGAGAAGCCAGAGAACTTCCTAAAACTTCAACTCCATCAGGAATTTATCGCGCCGATCTTAAAACTATCTTGCCAGAATTTATTATTAATCATTTGAAAAAAGCACTGAAACATTTTGATCGCTCGATGAACGGTTTCGTCAGTGAGAAAGCACTTTTAATTGCTCCTGAAACCAGAACGTCAGCACCCGTAACAGTACTTCGTGATAAAGAATCTCTTGTTTCGGTGAGTCATACTGGGCTTTATCCGTGCGGCGAAGGTGCTGGCTATGCCGGTGGTATTACTAGTGCAGCGGCCGATGGCGTCAAAGTCGCCATGTCCATATTAAAAACTAACAAAAGTTTAACCGAATAGCCGGGTGCGTTATCCTTGCCGCATGCCATCCCTCTTTGTTATCTTTTAGCTGCATGATTGAGAGGGGAACCAATAATGTTTAAGTTCGTAAGCTATTTATTTTTATGTGTCTTTTCACTAGGCGTTTTTGCCCAAGACCTACCTCCAACTGACGTTCAACTTGTAAATGCAACTCTAGTTGCCAGAGCAAATAGTAACGACGGATTTGGTCTACCAGCAGGCTCAGTGCTTGGCATTGCTGATGTAAAAATTAACAATCGTGGTGATGTTGCGTTTGATATCGACGTTATCGGTGGTGAAGCAACTTCAGGTGTTTGGTTTTCGGCGACAGGAACTCAAGGTCGTATTGTTTATCGCTCAACTGTTGAAGGCCGTTTAATTTCTGATCCTTCTCTTAACAACAATGGTGATTTGGTTTTTAGTCAGTTTGATTTCGGCGTAACTGATGGCGTGTTTAAATTTGATTCAAATACTCGCGCTACAACAATGGTTATTCGCCCAGAGCAAAACCAAGCTTTCTCATTTTCATCAATTAACGATATTGGCACAGTCGTCACTCGCGTTGTCGATGCTGGTGGCGATCGCTCATTTCGCTACGTCAATGGTTCTCAAGCAAGAACAATTGCTCGTGAAGCAGTTAAAGAGCCAAACGGTACAACTCTTTCTTACTTATTTCGCCCCGTCTTGAATAACTCAGGTTTTGTCGCTGCTAAAGTTCGCCGTGGTGAGCGTGATCAAACTGGTGAAAGCCAACCAGATAGTATTCGCTTGTGGAAGCCAGATGGATCATTTGAAGTTATCGCTGTTGATATTCACGCCGATCCAAATTCATTATTTTTAGGTTTTAGTAACTCTGTTGGTATTTCAGATGCTAAGCACGTTGTTTTTACAGCGACAATTTCTGGCGATAAAAAAGCCATCTTCTTATTCGGTGAAGGCAAAGTAAAAGCAGTAGCGATTGAAGGTCAGGGTGATCTTGAAGCGCTTGAAGCCTTTGCTCCAGTCGTAAATTCTAAAGGCCTCGTTGCTTTTAGAGGTCGTTTAAAATCAGGTAAAAGCGCTATTTTCACTGGGACATGGGATGGATTTAAGGCCGTTGTAAAACAAGGTGATCTTGTACCTTCAGATGTTGAAACGGCTAAAATTTACGATATAGCTGATAATCAAGGGTTTATTGGTGGATTATCTCTCAATGACTCTGGATTGCTCGCTTTTCATGCTGGAATCTTAAGCAAAGACGGCGAAAGATTCTTAGGCCAAGGCATCTACGTTTTGTCCACAACAACCCCTCCAGCTGGCCGCTAAGCGTATAGGCGAGGCGCGTCTTTCACGTTAGGATGAGCCCCGTTTTACTAGGGGAAACTCCATGCTTTTTAAGTCAAAAGACAAGATTGAAGGATCATACGATGTCATCGTCGTAGGCTCTGGTTTAGCTGGTATGACGGCCGCGAATAAACTCGCCATGAATGGTCGAAAGGTTCTTCTACTTGAATCTCATAACAAGCTTGGTGGTTTTGCGACGTGGTTTAAAAGAGCGCAAGGCGATCATATTTTTGATGTGTCTTTGCACGGCTTTCCTGTTGGTATGATTAAGACCTGTCGAAAGTATTGGGGCAAAGAAATTGCCAGTAAAATCGTTCAAGTCGAAAAAGTTCGCTACGTTAATCCACAATTTGAAGTGGAGACGGATTTCACCAAAGAACACTTTACCAGTGTGCTGGTTGAAAAATTTGAAATTGAAAAGTCTAAGGTCGATGGTTTTTTTGAAGAACTCGCGGCGATGAATTTTTATGACAATAACCAAATGAATAACGGTGAGTTATTTCAAAAATGGTTTCCTGATCGTAACGATGTTGTACGCTTTTTATTAGAACCGATCGTTTACGCTAACGGATCAACTCTTGAAGATCCGGCCATTACCTACGGTATCGTCTTTTCTAATTTTATGAGTAAAGGTGTTTATATCTTTCGTGGTGGCACTGATGTTCTTATTTCCATGATGAAAGAAGAGCTTGTGAAAAATGGTGTCGATATTCAAATGCATGCAAAGGTCGATAAGATTGTTATCGAAGACGGCCAAGCTAAAGGTGTTGAAGTTAAAGGGCATTTCATTGCGGCCAATAGTGTTTTATCCAACGCCAATATCAGAACGACAGTTCAAAAGATGGTCGGGGAAGAACATTTTTCTTCTGAGTTTGTAGAAAAAACGAAAAAGGTCAGACTGAATACATCTTCGTGCCAAGTTTTTATGGGCATTAAAAAAGGTGAATCGCTGCCAGATATTGGAGAGTTGATTTTTTATTCTGACGATAAAGACTTTAATACAGACTTAATTTTATCTCCAAAAGTTGGAAGTCAAACTTTCTCGGTCTATTATCCAGAAATTAGACCTCATCTTGATGATCGCTACGCGGTTGTGTCTTCATCAAACGCTCGTTATGAAGATTGGAAAGATTTATCTGAAGACGAATATAAAAAACAAAAAGAGTTCGTGATTGAGCGAGCTTTATCGACGTTAGAAAAAGTAGTTCCAGGTGTTCGCGAAAAAATAGATTTTATCGATTGTTCAACACCGCTTACAGTCGAGAAATATACCCATCACCAAAAAGGTTCAAGCTTTGGAACGAAGTTCGAAGGCCTAGAAATCTCTATGGGGATGCATCAACAAATCAAAGGTCTTTTTCATGCCGGCTCGGTTGGTATTATTATGTCAGGCTGGCTCGGCGCCGCGAATTACGGTGTGATTCAATCTCACGAGGTCGATAATTATCTCGATACAGTTACTTCACCATCAATAGAAGGTTCATTATGAGTTTCGATTATAAAGATCAGGTTGTGGTTATTACTGGTGGTACTCGTGGTATCGGCAGAGGTTTAACTGAAGCTTTTTTAAAAGCAGGCGCCACGGTATATGCGACTTACGCTAGAAACGATGAAGCCGCCAATGCCTTTAAAGAATCACAAGCTGCCTATGGCGATCAATTAAAATTAGCTAAATTTGATGTAACCAATTCCGCTGGCATTCAATCATTCTTTAGCAAAGTTGAATCTGAAGCGAATAGACTTGATGTCCTCATTAATAACTCTGGAATCAGAAAAGATAATATGCTTGCCATGATGCCAGACGAAGAATGGCAAAATGTTCTCGACACTAACTTGGGTGGAACATTTCTTATGTCTAAATATGCAGTGCCACTAATGATGAAGAATCGCTATGGCAGAATTATTAATATGTCTTCAATCGGTGGCAGACTGGGATTACCTGGACAGGCTAACTATGCAGCTTCAAAAGCTGGTCAAGAAGCCATCTCAAAAGTTCTCTCTAAAGAGCTTGGTAAACGTGGGATTACTGTTAACAACATCCTTCCAGGCTTTATTGAAACTGAATTGATTGCAGATCTTCCTGAAGAACAAGTCAAAGAATACAAAAAACAAGTTCCTTTAAAGCGCTTTGGCAAAATTGAAGAAGTGGCTTCGGCCGTTTTATTTCTTGCCTCTAAAGATGCTTCTTATATCACTGGCGCCTCGCTTGAGATTACAGGTGGCCTTTAATGGATGTTAAAAGCTTAATTCCACAAAGAGAGCCTTTTTTATTTGTGGATAAAATTATCGAAAGACTTGATAAAAAAATTCTCACTAGCTTTAAAGTCAAAGGCACTGAAGATTTTTTTAAAGGTCACTTCCCGGGCAATCCAGTTATGCCGGGAGTACTTCTTCAAGAAGCACTTTTTCAATCTGGAGCTTGCTTGATGGCCGGCCAGGGTAGTGAAGGTGGACTTGGAGTTGTTTCAAGAGTTGATAATGTAAAGTTTCGAGGCTTAGTTAAGCCAGGTGATGAACTTGCCATGGAAGTTGAGCTTGTCGAAGTTATTGGCAATGCATACATGATGAAAGGTAAAACTCGCGTTAACGGTAAAGTTGTTGTGGCGCTTGATTTTACTTGTGCTTCAATTTAGAGGTTGAAATGGATTTTTTAGCAGTAA
>CAYGRY010000034.1:0-29701 GCA_964352405.1 uncultured Halobacteriovorax sp. | reverse complement strand
TAATATTTTTTTCATCATAATCTCCTCGAGCTTCCACTCATTTTTCTAATGGTTTTGATAGTGTCCCGTTTTCTGTGGAAACACCGTCGTTGTTTGTAAGATAGTGTCCCGTTTTCTGTGGAAACACCGTCGTTGTTTGTAATGGAATGACAATATAACGACTTGCGACTTAGTGCAACATCGCTCATGGATACCATGTAAAAATGTGATACCCATCCTATTTTCCCTAGGCCAAAATAAATGCCCTATGGGCCAGAAAAAGCAAAAACTTATCCGAAAGATTTTCTCCAACCACAAAAAGTTTGTTCACCTCAAAGATGAGGCCTGGGAGCAATGTGGTGGCAATGAAGCTGTTTATGAGAGATGGGTCTGGGATGCCTGCACGGCCCTTCATAATAACCCTGATTTTCCCATTGAGGATCTTCTTCCCAATCGACTCCTTGCCCGAGTATTCAGAGAAGTCATGGAGCAGTTAGCGAACGATCCAGATTAGTAAAAATATTTTATCCTATGACCATTTTTTTACCTAAGGATGGTTTTATGGATAAAAAAGATTTTTCCCTGCTCTCTAGTGTTGCGATCAAAGAGTTCAATTTCTCCTTCGATGAACTCCTGCAAACGATAGAAGAAAAACTCTCTCAAGGCGGCACAGCTACGAGCTTGAGATGAAGGCCGTGACAGTACTTGCGGATCAGAGTTACAGACGTACGTGTAAGCATTTGAGTCTAATATCTGGTAGTTCCCTGACTAAGAACCAACTTCACCGGATCGTTCTAAACAGCGATCTAAAAAAACAAGATTTAAAAATTAAAAATGATCTTCAAGTTCTTGCGGCCGATGGCACAGGATACAAACCTCATTCGGAAGATTCCAAGCAGGAATTAAAGATTGTTATGGGTATCGATTCCAATCAAAAACTTATCCCTGTCGGTGCTTGGATAAGGAGTTCCTGGGCACAGATAGGTAGGGAAATAAAAAAAGCAAATTATCCAAATAAAAAACTCGCTTTCAAACCTGTGGCCAATATTCTCCTGAGTGACGGTGATAGAAATTTAATAAAAGGTCTGAAGCCTCTAACGCTTCATCAGCAGCGTTGTCAGTGGCACTTTATAAGAGACTTTAAGTATGCCTATAAATATCAGGACAAGGGCGACGATGCGGAGGCAAAGAGGCTCACGAATGAACTCTGGGATATGATTCAAAGGGTGGAGCCTAAGAATATGAATCTAGAAAATACCACCCCAGATGAAGCAACATTAAAAATCTTAGCGGAAGTAAAGAAAGCGGAGAAAGAATTAGAAGAACTTGAAATCAAGCTTAAAAAAGAAAACTTAAACTCAGCAGCTGTTTATGTTCACAATGCTCGCCTTCAACTTTTTAACCATCTAAGGGTGCTTTTAAAGTCAGGTGAAGAAGTCGCCAAAGTTACTTCCAGGGTCGAGCGTTTTATGCGTGAACTGGGCCGAAGATTGAAGCGTATAGCCCACAACTGGTCAGAGGCCGGAGCTGAAATTATGGCGAGAATTTTACTCAAAAAGACATTAGATCCAAAGGGCTGGGAAAATTATTGGAAAGATAAAATGAAAATCAGTGGGAATATCGAGTTGAATGTCAAGATAGTTCATTCCACATGAAACGGGACACTATCAATAATTAGGAGGGACTAATGAACAATAATGATTTTCATTTAAATTTTGATCAGTATAATCTACTTGATGGAGTTAAGTCTCCATCAACGCTCTTTGACAACTTAATATGGTTAACTACAGATGAGGCGGCAACCTTTCTTAGGAAGACATCCCATGCTCTTAGACAACTTGCTTATAAAGGTAAAGTTCGTCCAAGAAAATTTGCAGGGAGACTCTACTTTAAGAAAACTGAGCTAGATACGCTTATTGATACATCATTCTATTAGGAGGTGTATCTTGGCAATAATCGAATATCAGAAAAACGGTAAAAACCTTTTTAAGGTTTATGTTCAATTTCGTGGAAAAACAATCAAGCGGCTTCGTGTCCAGAAAGTTATCTACAATATTGAAACACTTGCCGTCGCAAGACGAGAAGAGAGACGATTAATAAAAGAGCTAGCTGAAAATCTAGCAAAGTTAGAAGGCAAGGGCCTTCTTTGGAGTGAGGTTATTGAACGTTGGGAAAACGCTGGTTATCACAATCAGCTAAACTCCAAGCTCAATCGCTTCACAATTTCAGATCACTCCAACAGGTTAAGGCGATATACGAAGCCATGGCTAAATGCGACGGCTTCAGATCTTAACCGTGCTGATGGTCGGCGCATTCTTGATTATGCTGAAACGAACGGAGCCTCATTAGGACTAATCAAGCAATTAAAAACTTCTATCAATATGATTTATACATGGGGATTTGAGGAAAGCTTGATTCAGGGTCCGAGTGTTTCAGGAAAAAGTCCTGTTTATGGACTAGGTGTAAATAAGAAATAAGAAAAAATTAAGCCGATCCTCACAATTGATGAGGTTCGAAAACTTCTTCTTCAAGCGAAGATTCATCAGCATCCTTGGTATCCAGTTTGGGCTTTTGCTGTGCTTACAGGAATGAGAAGCGGTGAACTCATCGCCCTTGAGTGGGGCGATATCGACGAACAAAAAGGCATCATCCGTGTCGGTAAATCTTATAACAAAAGATTGAACGCAACAAAGTGTCCTAAAAATGGCACTTGGAGAAATGTCGATATTAACTCGCAATTAGCACAGCTAATTATGGAGCTTAAAAATGAGCGTCGAAATGAGATTCACGTACTTCCTCAATTTCCAGATTGGAAGCATGGAATAGCTGGAAAGATTTTAAGAATGTTTCTTGAGCGAATTGGGATTAATAAAGAAGTTGTGTTCCATACGCTCAGGGCCTGCTTTGCCACCCACTTACTATCAACTGGCGTGGAGCCTTTGAAAGTTATGAGAATGGGCGGTTGGAGCGACCTTAAAACCTTCCAGATCTATCTTAGGATGTCTGGGGTGGATGTTAGGGGAGTGGCTGAGGGGCTGGATGTGTTACCTGTTAGTGACTTGGGTGATAACGTTGTTTCGCTTTTTTAATTAGTAGGCAATAAGGGGCTTATTCGTATTAGTAAGCCCCTTATTTTATTAGCCTTGCAACTTATTGTATTTACGTGGTTTTTATTTAGTGCTATAATGGAATTGTCCAAGTAAACCGATAGGTTTTATGGATATTAGGAGAGAATATGTTTTCAAAACTACCAAAAGAAGTGAAGGAATTAGTCGTTAGAGGCGTTTATTCTCTTTTTGAACTTAAAAATCCAATTGATGGATTTAATTTTATTTTAATTAAATCAGATGATACCGGATTGTTGCTCAATAAAGACGGTAATAACGTCAAAGCGGTAACTAATGTCGATACAATTGAGCTAGGTAAAATGCTTACATTCAATGATATCTCAGTACCTGATTCAGTTGCAGCTCATAATACATTGTAAAATTCAGTAGGAAATTCGTGACTCATAAGATTCAGCCTACAAATACATTGTGGATATTTGTGACTTCAACAATTGTAAAAGATTTGAGTAGGCATACTCAGGATAACATATACACAATTCACAACTTAAAAAAATTAGGAGTTCCAGAAACTTCGATAAAAGTTTTCACAAATAAAGCTTTCTTGGGTTCTGTTTCCTCTTCATTTATTGACCACTCCATAGCTGTAGATGTCGAATTCCTAGGAGATTTAAGTGCTAAACTAAGTTCTTACAAAGGATTTGAGAATGCTGTAATGATTGTAGGAGGTCATGGTTCATATGAAGGAATTCATATTGATAAAACGAACTTCTTAAAGCCATTTGAAATTTTCCAATCTATTCGTTCAATTCCATCAATCAAGACCGGCACCCTAATTCTTTGTCAGTGCTATTCTGGCATATTTAACTATATGGATGCTGAATCTGAGCCAAAGTTATTTTTAATGGCCGGTACTAGCCTCAAACTTTCATTAAGTCTGCAAATCGATTTAGATACAGAAATTGCGAGTGTTAGCGGAAATTCAAATATTAAATCTTGGGCAGCGAATCCTTTCCAATTCTATTTTACAGAATGGATCGCAAACCCTGTTGATATTGATGGGGATGGACTCCTTACATTTCTCGATTCATACAGATACTCCAGCAGCAAAACAAATGAAAAAACGATTAGCATAAAAGGTAAAATGTTTACTTTTTACGGTGACCAGTTAAAGGCGTTTAGAGAGCTTTACGAGAAACAACAAACCGCCGGTTTAACTCCAGATGAACAAACTTTAATGAGTCAAATTTTGGATGCTTTACAAAGTACTCCTGTTAATTTGTTCAATGTAGAGTCTCCTTGGCTTCTGAACCCCCGATTTGGAAAACTGCTCCATTTTTGATTATTATCTCTCTTCATCTCTGTAGTTTGCTATGTAAGGCTATATTTATAGATAGGTGGTCGGAATTAAAGACTTTTAGTTCTTTCCACCATTTTCCTTGGACGAACCAACTCTTGTAAATATCTAAAATCATTGAATCGAAAAGCGGTTCGTCCAGCATCTTTTGCACTCGTGCGAGTACGGTGACGAACCACTTTAAAAATATGCTTTAGAGTTCTTAGAAATTTGCTTCACAACTTCTTTATGAAGAGCGGAGTAAAATGGCTGTTCAAAATAGTTAAGAGTGACATCCCGTACGTATTTTTTATGCCCCTTAAGGATTTTAATTTTTTTATTATTTTTTAATAGATGCTTTGACATAACTGCTCGACCAAGACCTTCTTCAACGCCATTGATAATGCCATAAACATCTCCCATGAATGATCTTCTGAAGGCCTTTGGAGATGATGATTGAAAGTTAAAAAAAGATTCCGTGGCGTTATCATGTGGGCCATGATCTAGGTACAAATCTTCTGGCGATTCATAACCTTTGCTTTCAATGACGACATACTCCTCTTGGCCTAAGGTGTGCTCTATTATTCCATTTTTGTTTAAATGGTAATCGAGGATAACTACATCTGCTTTGGAGCTTCGTAATACATCAAAAAGTTCAGTGACTTCAAAGCTTTTAAATTCACAAACCACAGCAGGGTTATCTCGTAAAAATGGAGAAATACTAGGAATTATAATTGATCTCATAATTGAGGAAAAGCCAGCGATCCGAAATGTTCCAGCAAACTTTGTAGAGCTAGACTTTAACGACTTTAAGACTTCTTCTTCCAAAGATTGAGCTGTTTGGCAGTATCTTAGAAGCATTTCCCCTGCCGTGGTCAAAATTAGGCCTGAGGGTTCTCTAATAAAAAGTGTCGTCTCTAAATCAACCTCAAGATTGGAAATTCTTTGAGAAAGAGCAGATTGTGTAACAGCTAGCGTATTAGCTGCTTTTGAAAAGCTTTTGGATTTTGCTAGTTCAATAAAGGCACTTACTTGATGACTGGGTAACTTCATGTGTATTAATTATATTAATATACATATAAAATCAATTAATTTTACTTAAAATTGATTTATCGTTAAAAAAGCCCCACGAACAAGGGAGGTATTTATGTTCAAGAAATTAGTGTTATTAGTTAGTCTTACAATGGGTTGTATTGGTGCTTATGCATCAGAAGCAGGTGAATGTCTTCAGAAAGGGAATATTTATGGCTATTCAGTCACTTACTGGCCAGATTCCGAAACTGTAACGTTGTCTTTGGGGAAATACGGCAGAGCACATTATTTTGCTCACTATAAACTTGCCAAAGTTACACACGATGCTGGAGGCCACAAAGAGTTTTATGAGGTTGAGCTAGATTCACCGTTTCCACCATTTAGATCATGGCCAACTTCTTTCGAGATAGACTTTTTTACTAGAATCGCTAATCAGCCACAAGTGAAGTTATATCTGATAGAGGGATTGCCTATCTATATGGAGTGTAACTTTTAGATGAAAGATTCCCGAAGGAAAAGAAAAAAGAAAGTTGATCTTTCCACCTTCCAAGTTGAGATTCGCTATATTCAAGATTCTCATGAGGAAGAGGTGGAGGTGGAGGTGGAGGAGGAGGTAATGTTTGTAGTATTGATCCAAAAAGATGTCCTGTTATTGAACTCTAAATAGCTTAAATATCATTTCCAGCACGTTGTAGAAAAATCATTGTTTATATGAAAATGTGCTGGAACTGGAATTGATTTTTCGCCTATATGATTTCTATGCTCTTGATATTAACCAGATATCTACACTCGTGTTTCTTAGTATCTTTTGACAGATCTGTCTAATGGAGGGTAATATTTTTAGCTATTTAGCCAAAGTATTTATGTATATTGTATAAGTTTCAATAAGCTTTATTTTAATACTGTTACAGCGTAGATTTACACCAATTATTATACTTCTATTTAATAGAACAGTCGCATAACTGGATGGATATCTATGAAAAAAATAATGACTTGTGCTCTATTGCTTCAAAGTTTTTTAGCTTATGGCTCTGCTTTAGTTCATAAAGATGAAAAAAATGCCAAAATTACAGTGATCTCTCACTTCATCTACTCCGGCCAAGCTTTAACTCATAAAATTGCTGATGATTCAACATTTGAAATAGAATCGATGTGGAATGAATCCGGTGCAAATATTGTTTTGAATGGTAAAAACTATGATGTTGATTTTAGGTTTGATTATTCCTTAAAAGGACTTTTTTTATTTAATAAAAAATCATGTGCCTATAACTTTATTCAAGTTCTAGATAAAACCAATCCAGCTGACAGAAGCTTTTACTCTGGTTTAGGTTCACAGCGCGCAGTTTTTTATACTTCTGATCAACTAGGAACGAGCACCACGGCAGCACATGAGTTTGGACATGGTTTAATGCTCGAACATGATGATTTTGATCAGTTAGATCAAGAGATACCTGGAATTATGTTTGCTAGAGGAACTCTAGTAAAACCAGAATATCAATGGAATACGAGTGCCTTACCAGGCGAATATGGTGGCTCTATCAATCCAAAATATAGAAAAGTAAGAGCTTCAGATATTCAAAAGATTCCTTTTGCTTCACTTGAATTTAATATAAATGGGTATGCTTGTTTAGGTGATGGAAAATTAACAGTTATCGATAATTAAAATTTAATAATGGGCATAGACGATTTTGAGTAAAAAATTGGGGATATGATGAAGCAATTATTGATTGTAGTATTAACTCTTGTAAGTTTTTCGAGCTTTGCTGAGACGAGAACATTTGAAGATGGTCCACATATTGGTGTCTATTTTGGAAATATTGAAGCAAAATCCAAAGTCATTGCAAAAATAAATGAATCCGTAAAAGAATTTTCATTAAATAAATTAAACGATGAAATGGGTTATACTTTTAGCTGTTCAAAAGCTTGGGATATTATGGACATTGTTTGTGCAGTTGAGGCAAATAGTCCTTCTGGTTCAATCCTAGCAACTCTTGTTTTTGAACGTGAAGCTTCAAGTTTTGAAGTGACATTTTTAAAGATTGGTAATTGATTTTATAAAAATTATAAGTTCGAATAATTGGCATCTTTCACTAAGTGAAAGATGCCATTTATTTTATTTCAAATCAAAGCGATCAAGTTGCATGACTTTTGACCAAGTCGAAGCGAAGTCGCGAGCAAAACGATACTTACCATCGTTGGCAGCATAGACTTCAGCAATCGCGCGAAGTTCTGAGTGAGATCCAAAAACAAGATCAACAGGAGTGGCAGTCCACTTCACTTTTCCAGTTTTTCTGTCCTGTCCTTCATAAATTCCTTCTTCACTGGCTTTAACCCATTTGTTCGACATATCTAAAAGATTGACGAAGAAATCATTAGTTAAAACACCTGGTCGATTAGTGAATAAACCATGCTTTGATCCGTTTGAGTTGGCGTTAAGAGCGCGAAGACCACCAACTAGGACAGTCATTTCTGGCACTGTTAAGTTGAGCATATTAGCGCGATCTATAAGCATTTGAAGCGGACTCATTCTAGCTTCAGAAGTATAGTAGTTTCTAAAGCCATCAGCTTTTGGCTCTAAGGCAGCAAATGAATCGACATCTGTTTGAGCTTGTGAGGCATCAGTTCTGCCAGCTTTAAATGAAACCTTAAGATTCACACCTGCATCTTTTGCAGCTTTTTCAACAGCAGCTGATCCACCAAGAACAATAACGTCAGCCAGTGAAACCTTAGTTCCATCAGCTTGAGAATCGTTGAATTTTTTTTGAATTTTTTCAAGCGTAGCTAAAACTTTGCTTAGCTCTTTTGGATTATTCACATTCCAATCTTTTTGTGGAGCAAGACGAACACGGGCACCATTAGCACCACCGCGCATATCTGTTCCTCTATATGAACCTGCTGCTGCCCAAGCAGTTCTTACAAGTTCAGAAGATGTTAAACCTGAAGCTAGAATCTTCTCTTTTAGTGAATTAATGCCACTAGAAGAAATCATTTTGTAGTTGCGAGCAGGAATAGGATCTTGCCAAGCAAAGATCTTCTTTGGAACCAGTGGTCCTAAGTAGCGTGCACGTGGGCCCATATCTCTGTGAGTTAATTTAAACCATGCTTGAGCAAAAGCGCGTTCGAACTCTTTTGGATTTTCTCTAAAACGAAGAGAGATCTCACGGTAGATTGGATCAAACTTAAGTGAAAGATCGGTTGTGAACATAATCGGAGCATGACGTTTTCCAGCAACGTGAGCATCTGGAACCATTTCTTTTGCACTTTCATCACTTGGAATCCACTGAGTTGCGCCGGCAGGACTTTTTGTCATAACCCATTCAAAATCAAAAAGGTTATCAAGATACTGCATAGACCATTGAGTTGGTGTTGCAGACCAAGCACCTTCAAGGCCACTTGTTACAGTGTCCTCGCTATGACCTTTGCCGCATTTGTTTTTCCAACCCATGCCTTGCTCTTCGATACCTGCAGCAGCAGGTTCAACATCAAGACATTTTTCAGGCTTATGTGCACCGTGAGCTTTACCAAATGTGTGTCCACCAGCGATAAGAGCAACAGTTTCTTCATCATTCATGGCCATACGGCCAAATGTTTCACGAATATCTTTTGCTGCTAAAAGTGGATCTGGTTTGCCGTTTGGACCTTCTGGGTTGACGTAGATGAGACCCATTTGAACAGCGGCTAACGGTTTTTTAAGTTTTCTATTACCGTGATAACGCTGATCTGCTAGCATTTTTGTTTCTGGTCCCCAGTAAACAAGTTCTGCTTCCCAGTCATCACTACGTCCACCGGCAAACCCAAGAGTTTTAAAGCCCATTGAATCCATGGCAACGTTACCGGCCAAGACCATTAAGTCTGCCCAAGAAATGCTGTTTCCATATTTCTGCTTAATCGGCCAAAGCAAACGTCTGGCTTTATCGAGGTTACCGTTATCAGGCCAGCTATTAAGTGGCTCGAAACGTTGTTGTCCACCAGCGGCACCACCACGACCATCATAAAGTCTGTAAGTGCCTGCACTATGCCATGCCATACGAATAAAAAATGGTCCGTAGTTTCCATAGTCTGAAGGCCACCAGGCTTGTGACGTTGTTAAAACTTTTTCAATATCTTTAGAAACGGCAGCTAGATTAAGTTTTTTAAATTCCTTAGCGTAATCAAAACTTGCACCAAGAGGACTAGACTCTTTGGCGTGTTGGCGAAGAGGGGATAGATCCACTCTTTGTGGCCACCAAAATTGGTTTGATTTAGCTTCTCCATCAACGACTTTATGTTGTCCGTGATGATCGTATTCGGGCGTAGACGAACAGCCAGCAGCTACTAATGCTACAAGCATTAAAATTTTAAGTTTCATCGATTCTCCTTTTAAAGAATTGAAGTATTAAAAAACATTTTTGTTCTAATACGATCGATGATCTTAGTTAAAAAAGATAATAAACATAAGCTATGCAAGAATAGATAAAATCTATGTCTCTATTTTTGTTAGACATGTTTTGCGCGTTAAGAGCAAAAACTCCGAAATTATGCTCAGCGTACTACAATTAGCATTAAATTTGAGGCAGTTTTAAAGATTAATCAGCGAAATAAATAGTTAGAATCTCAATCGCTATCATTCATTTGTAGCTTACGTATAATCCAACGAATGAAAAGATTAGTGATACAAAGTATAATTCTTATTGTTTGTATCACGCTTTTCTCATGTAAAATTCAAGAAAAAATTACGCCACTGGCAGAACCGATCACATTGGCAGAGTTGCAACGTGAGCAATTAGAACAAGAGCTTCTCATCCAAGGAAAAACAAACGCTTCAAGTTCTACTATCGATAGTATCGAGTTTGGTGAAAAGGGCGTTTATTATTTAAAGGTCACTTATAATATTAATGAAGTTGATATATTTGAAATCGCCGATATTCCAAATCAATTTGAAAAACTTGCCAATTCATTTCTTGGAACTCTGACTCGAATCGTTCTTGGTTTGACTGGTTCTCAGGACGTTGACCTCACTGAATATGTTATAGACTTAGCTGATCTACAATTTGATTCCGATATTGTTCGCTCCATTCGTATTCATAAAATATTTTTAAAATATTCAGATGAAGTTGAAAGACAGAGTGATTTTACCGCGAACTTTAATTTTGTTGAAAACCTCGAACTTGCTCAGCCAATTGATCTACCAGGTATTGGAAAAGGGGAGAAGCTACTTTTTAGTTATAGAAGACGTAATAATCGCTGTCTTTATAAATGTCTTGAATTTGAAGTGCATGAGCAAAACTTACTCAGTCTAATAGAAGAACAACAAAAATTAACTCTCAAACCATTACTGTCAATTAGAGCTCTGCCAAAAATTACTGATTTAAAAATACAGGGTCAGGTTGAATTGCAGATTGGGATTAAATTACCGTTCTAGAAAAAGAGGCGAAACTCCAAATCAGCTCTTTCATACTTAGGCGTATTCTTACCGGCAAAAACACTTTGAATGAAAAGGTTGATACTTAGAGGAGCAGCAAAACGTTTTTTCTTAAAGAGATTGAGTGTTGAAAAGCTAGCACCAACTCTTGCAGTATGTGCTCTGACTTGAGTGTTGTTGCCGTTAATCTGGTCGGCAATTGCTGAACTACTTTTATAATCGTCACCGTCTTTATATTCAAAAAGGTAATTAAGCGAAGTAGACCATTCATCATCGATTCGATAATTGCCTTGGGTCCCCACTAAAAGCTTGTCACCAAGATCTATCCTGCTTTGACCTTTACTTGAAGTAATTGGAAACTCTGCTGAGTCAGGTAATCTAGTTATTTTGTTAAATGGGTATTGGATCGTATAACGTGACCATAGATCAATTCCAAAGTCGTCAGTTAATTGATAATCACCGCCAAGTTCAATAAAATTATCCCACTGGCCATCACCAAAACTTATGTCTTGTAAGATATCAGGATTATCCTCACGTCCAGTTGGTGCAACACCGCCAAAATTAAGTAGGGCGCCACCCTTAGTAAAAGTATAAAAATTCCATAGCACACCAAATTCTAGGTCACCAAATCCTGTCGCTTCCCATTTTCCTAGAGGTTGGTACTTATAATAATTTACAAATAAGTTTTGAATGATTCGAACATCAATTTCAGGCAGACCTTCCAATGCGATACTTGTGCCAACATTCTTTTGACCTTTTTGAGTTCGCACTAGATTCAAATCTACTGTGGCATTATAGAAAGGGATAAACGCATATCCCGTAAGCTTATTAGTAAATCCATAACCAGCACCAAAAGCTTGAGCGAAGACTTCAGAAGTCGCTTTGCCTTCAAATGTGCCAAAATTGAATTCATTATAATCATTTGCGGGTAAGCCTTGCAGGTAAGTATCGACTGTACCGTTGATACCGATCAAGACATCGGCATTAATTTTAGTATTAATGCTATAGCCTTCAGGTCGGCCAGAAGCGTTATAGCTTCCTTTGATAGTGTTTGTTTTAATAAGTCTAAAGGTAATGTTTCTAACACCTTTAGGTAATGTGTCGTGGTATCCTGCGAGGGCAGAATTTGTGAGTAAAATGAATAGAAATAGAATATATTTCTTCATATAATCTTAGCTACACTACAAAATTCATCTTAAGTAGGGAATTATGGAATCTATAGAGAATTTTTCAATACAATCCCCAGTTGGGCGTTTAACTCTTGTCGCTTCTACCAAGGGTTTATGTGCTGTTTTATGGGAAAAGGAAAAGCTTAATCGAGTTAACATCCCATTAGGACGTAAAAACTTGAACAATCCTTTTATAAAAATGGCTACTGCTCAATTATCAGAATACTTTGAAGGTAAGAGAAAAACCTTTTCAATCCCTTTGGATGTCATAGGTACTGATTTTCAAAAGAATGTTTGGAAGAACCTTCAAAATGTCCCCTATGCTAAGACTGTTAGCTACAAAGAGATCGCTTTAGAACTTAAAAAGCCTACGGCCTCAAGAGCAGTAGGCATGGCCAATGGAAAAAACCCATTATCCATCATTGTTCCATGTCACAGAATTATAGCCAGTAATGGAAAACTTACTGGCTATGCAGGTGGTCTGAAAAATAAAAAAATCTTACTCGATTTAGAAGCTAAGTTTTCTTAACGACTGCTTGAAGAGTCGCCACTAAAGAAGTTTCGAATTCTTTGGAATAATCCAGGAGCTTCTTCACGTCTTCTTTGATTATCAACTTGGGCAGGTTGTCTTTCTGCAAACAAGTGATAGCGACTTTCGAGGTAAGATACAATTTGTTCTTCTTTTGGATTTTGACAGGTGCCATCTGGTAGTACTGTTGATTCATATTTAAGCCAGCCTGAAGTTTCACTTCCACTTCCAGACCACCACCAAACGCGGGACTTTCTCGTGCCTCTCGCTGCTTGAGTCGGTGCTTTTGTATAATCGTTGGTCCAAAGAAAGAAACTCGATTCACCACCGATTTCAGAATACTCTTTTAAAGCGACTGATACAGGTGACTGAGAATCTTCTAACCATTTTACTAGTTGTTTATTTCCCTTGAGCATACATTCTTGTGCAGCTTTTGAACCTTCTTCATAGCTCCAAAGAACTCGATCAGGATAAGGAGAGCCTGGAATACTGTCATCAAACGGCCAATACTCCATACCACCAATATAACCTGCACCAATCTGACCTGAACGTGGTCGTTCAGACTGCTGTGCGAAGGCTTGGCTAGAGGCGGAAAGTACAAATAAGGCGAAGATGATTTTTTTCATAAGTTCTCCAGTTTTACTGTTTATCGGAATACTCGGGCATTAACTTTATCAATATTTTTTGCCACATGGTGGTGGAAGTGGTTAAAATTCTGTTGGGGAATATGAGAATAGAGAGATTCGTCGTGGAGTTACCATGAAATGGCTTTCTATTATATCTTTGGCCTTATCTACTAATTTGTATGCCAATCACCTTGAAACTGTCTGTAAGTCAGCCCTA
Organism: uncultured Halobacteriovorax sp.; assembly: GCA_964352405.1. GTDB lineage: Bacteria > Bdellovibrionota > Bacteriovoracia > Bacteriovoracales > Bacteriovoracaceae > UBA4207. The sequence continues at coordinate 16,347 of CAYGRY010000034.1, read as the reverse complement.
CAACCTTATCCAGGCCGAACTGGGTATATGGTTTCTAATCCTCCTCAGTTTTCTAAAAACTTTATCTCTCGTGGTTTTTTTCAAGAGTCTGAACGTTTAAATATTGTTGAAGATTTTAACGGCAATGAGATTTATCAATCAGAAAATTCAATTCGAAGCATAGTTGAGACTGAAGAGAGCCTTTGGCTTTTATTTGACTACGATGTTTTAAACCTAAGCTTTAAAGGTGATGAGATTGCACGATATCCTTTCGTGTTTAATCCTAATCCTCAAACAACTAAAGCGGTTTCAATGGGCCTGGCCAATGACCTTTTACTCATTGCTCGAGGTAGCGAAGGATTAACAGCGCTAAATACTAGAACAGGAAAAATTCAGTGGCACAAAGAGTTTAGCTCTATCGATGCAGGTAAACCTATTGCAGTTGCATTTGATGGAAGTCATGCTCAGGTGGTTTTTACTAGCACACGTGAAAATGGATTCAACGGAATCGCTACTCTTGATATCGATACATTAGAGACTCTGCACCAATCTCAGTACAACCAAAGAAGAGCTGGAGTGATTTCTCCTGATGCTAAGGCCCATTGGTCAAATAATAACTTGATCTTAAACAATGGTGGCTGGATTCATGTGATAACAAGAAAGCAGATTCAAGATGAAAAACCTTTTAAGCCTAAGTGGCTTGCAGTCGAAGTCGGTGGTGATAGAGACCTTCATTATATGATGCTTACTGGAGACTTTTTTATTGAGAATAATAAGTTGATTGGTTGTGGAAAACAAAGAGAGCGAAACGGTGATCAAGTCACTCATTTCGCTCGCTTGTTTGAAGTTAAACTAGATTAAACATTTTTCCAATTTTGCTTGCCAAGGAAATCTGCCTTGCCAAGTTTTACGCCACTCATTCTTAAAAGTGCGTAAGTGGTAGTTGCATGAAAATAAAAGTTAGGAAGGGCATGGCTTACTAAAAAGTCTTGTCCTTCTAAGCCTTTACCTGGAAACCATGGGAAAGTTGCCACGATCGATTCATAACCTTTGTATTCTTCAGCCTTGTTAGATGCTAAAAATTCAATTGTTTTGCCGATTCGTAGTTTAAGCTCAGCGAATGTCGTTTCGTTATCTTCAAAGACAGGTGCTTTCTTATTGGTCAGTCTGGCCACTGTACCTTTCGCGATATCAGTTGCTATCTGAACTTGCTTTGTGAAAGGAAGCATATCTGGAGCAAAGCGCAGGGCAAGATAAGAGTCAGGATTAAAACCACGATCCTTAGCATGTGTCTCTGCTTTAGCTAGAATTGTATTCATCGCTTCAAGAGTTCTAATAAATTGTTCATCAATAATTTTGTTGAGTGAAATTTCCATTTTTATCCTTAATTAATAAATTGAATAACTCGATCTTTAGCAAAACGAACTTTTTTAATATCTTTGTACTTATCATCGACGTGACGGTAACCAACAGCCACTGCCGCAACCGTAGCATATTCAGTATTTTCAAGATTCAAAATCTTGTCATAAGCACTTGGATCTAAGCCTTCAAGCGGGCAAGTATCAATTCTCATTTGAGCAGCAGCATTCATGAGATTTCCCATCGCAATATAAGACTGGCGCTGGGCCCATGATTGAGCGATTTCATTTCTTGGCCCTTCGACGATATCGCCGATAATAGCATTTCTATAGCCCTGAAGACTTTCAACTGTTACACCTCTTTGCTTGGCGATATCAGCAACAAACTCATCAACATTTTCTTTAGTGACTGTTTTTAAAGTTGTAAAAACAACGTAGTGAGAGCAGTCCACGACTTGAGTCTGGTTCCAAGAAACCTCTTTAAGCTTAGCTCGTAGATCCTTATTTTGAACTACTAGAAACTTCCATGGCTGAAGCCCATAGGAAGAAGGAGACAGGCGTAGAGACTCCTCTAAAACTAACCAATCTTTTTGTGCTAGCTTTTTAGTGGAGTCAAACATCTTTGTGGCGTATCGCCAGTTTAAGTCATTGATAAAACGATCAGTATTAAAGTCCATAAAGTACTCCTTCCCTTGCCAATTAATTGATTGGATCGTAGCGTTCAATCACTGGAAAGGGGAGTAGGCAAAGTGCGAACAAAGATCATTTGGCTAAGTATTTTCACTGCGCTGACATTGCAAGCGGCTAATGCTCGTTTGAATATTGCTAAGCGCGTTACAGTTTCTGGGATTTCAGCTGGTGGCTTCATGGCTAACCAAATGCATATTGCTCACTCAAGTCTAATTGATGGCGCGGCGATGTTAGCTTCTGGCCCTTTTTTTTGCTCACGCGGTAATGTCCTCTCAGCATTAGGTGAGTGCATGAATCGCCCGCATAATATTCCTAACGGTTCTTCCTTTTTTAATATGGCCAAAAATTTTGAAGACCTTGGTCTCATTGACTCGTTATCGAATTTGAAAGACGACAAAGTCTTTATACTAAGTGGAAAGTTTGATCAGACTGTTATGCCAGAAGTGGTTGATGAAAATGTAAATTTTTATCTATCAGCGGGTCTAGAAGATGAATCTATTCGATACATTTCTAAATTTCCAGTTGGACATGCTTTACCAACTCTTGATTACGGAAACTCTTGTCAAACTCCTAGCCGTTCTCCGTGGGTAAGCGCTTGTGGATATGATTCCGCGGGAGATTTACTCGAGCATCTATTTGGCGAATTAAATAAACCGGCTAAACTTATTCTTAAAAACTTTTTTCAATTTAATCAGCCAACAGCCCCTTCGATGAACGATAAAGGTTATGCCTATATTCCAAATGCTTGCCAGCGTGGACAACGTTGTAAGCTGCATGTTTCATTTCACGGCTGTAGACAGACCATCTCACTCATTGGTGAAACATATTTTAAAAACACTGGTCTTAATGAATGGGCCGAAGCCAATAATATCGTCGTTGTTTATCCTCAAGTCGAAGTTGATGAATGGTTAGGTAATCCTCGAGGCTGCTGGGATTGGTGGGGATATTCAGGTTTAAATTTTGCGACAAAAGATGGTGCACAGATATCGGCTGTTAAGAAAATCATCGATCAGTTTTTCGATCAAAGCATTCAATTAGAAGAAATGGAGTAAGGCATGATTAAAGTTGCCATCGTCACCGGTGCTACTAGTGGAATTGGTGCTGCTATCGCCAAGCAACTAGTAAGTGAAGATTATAAAGTTTTTAATTTTGATCTTCGTCTTCCAGAATCTGATCAACTTGGTGTGACCTCTATCTCTTGTGACGTCTCAAGTGAAGAGGCCGTTAATCTTGCCTATGCAAAAGTTAAAGATCTAGCAGGGCCAGCTTGCGTTCTTGTTAATAACTGTGGTTTGCAGTTTATGTCTCCAATCGAAGATTTTCCTAAAGAGAAATGGGACCTGTTAATCGGTGTCCTTCTGACCGGGACATTTCTTTGTTCTAAGGCCGTATTAGCGGATATGAAATCAAATGGTCACGGTCGTGTGATCAATATCAGTTCAGTTCACGGTAAGCTTGCAAGCCCTTATAAAGCAGCCTACGTAGCGGCAAAACATGGTGTTCTTGGTTTTGCCAAGGTTATGGCAATGGAAGGGGCAGAGTTTGGTATAACCGTTAATACGATTTGTCCGGGCTTTGTTGATACTCCGCTTATGCGTGCTCAAGTTGAAAGCCAAATGAAACTTAATAATCTTTCTGAGAAAGAAGTTTTAGAACAAGTCTTCTTAAAAGCACAAAACATTAAAAAACTAACTGATCCATCCCAGGTTGCTGAGATGGTTTCATTTCTAGTTTCAGAAAAGGCGAACACTATCACTGGTGAAGCTTTTAATATTTCAGGTGGCTGGGGAATGGGTCTTTAGAAAGACCCAAACAATGTTCCCAAGATCACAACGATGGACGTTGCGATAAACGGAAAGACCACCGCGACCATGAAAATATCTTTATATGATTTCTTATGAGTCATGCCACAAATTCCCAGTAGGGTAATAACGGCTCCATTATGCGGAAGCGTATCAAAACCTCCACAAGACATTGAAGCTACTCGGTGAAGAAGTTCAGGATTGATACCTGCTGATTGTGCCATTTGCATATAAGTCTCAGCTAAGGCTTGAAGTGCAATACTAAGTCCTCCAGATGCTGAGCCTGTAATCCCTGCAAGAGCATTAATCGCCACCGCTTCAGAAATCAATGGCATCGTTGGTGCAATTCCTAGAACGCCATTTTTAATAAGCGCAAATGAAGCAAATGAAGCAATACAAGCACCGTAACCAACTTCGGAAGCGGTATTGAAAATTGGAAGAAGACTGTCCATTGTTCCTTGGTTTAGGGATTTAATAGGTGAGTCTAGGAATTTTCTTGTTAAGCCAAGTAGAACAATTATTGCCAAGGTTAACGAAATAATTAATGACCAAAGTCCTGTCACTTTAGAAGCTGAAATTCCACCCCACTTAGTATCAGCAAGGAAACTTAAATCCATGGCAGGAAAAATATGTGAAACAAACAAGTAGTTACCAAGGATAACAATCACTAAAGGTATTAATGAAATATAAGGGTTTGGTTCAGCTTTTAAAGTTTTTAAATTGTGATCAATGAGCTCTTCGTATTCTACAATTTTAGCCCTACGGTTGAGCCATAGAAGTCCAAGAATAAGCATTAGCAAACCACCAATTGTTCCAAGCCCTGGAGCTGCAAAGGCAGTCGTTCCAAAATAAGGCATTGGAATAGCATTTTGAATGGCAGGAGTTCCTGGTAGGGCTGTCATCGTAAATGTAAAAGAACCAAGGGCGATAGCGCCAGGAATTAGTCGTGCTGAAACATTTGCTTTTGCAAATAGATTTTGAGCAATTGGGTACATACAAAATGCAACGACAAACAACGAGACTCCACCATATGTAAGTAGAGCACATGCAATAACGACTGCAGTAATTGCTCGTTCAGTTCCAACAGCTTTAGCAATCAGTTGGCCAATACTTGAAGCTGCACCCGAAGCACTCATGATCTTGCCAAAAATGGCGCCTAATAAAAATAATGGAAAGTATTGTAAGAGATAACTACCAAGCGCTGGCATATAGATTTGGGTATAGGTCGCAAGCAGTGGGCCATCGCTTTGCCATAGGGCCGCGAACAACGCCATGATCGGGGCGAGAATAAGGACGTTAATACCTTTGTAGGCAAAAAACATAAGACCAATAAGAGATAAGATGACGCCTAGTACTTCCACTAATAACTCCAACGTTAGTGTCAAACTTCTCTCTTCAATGTTTCCCCGGCGTGCATAATGCCGAAAGCTATGCAGATAGTCATTATCTAATTTTGTTTAAAAGCAATGTAGCTTACTGGAAATCCGTAAAAATTTGAATATTTATACTGTGTAATTATTTCAGCACACGGCCTGCCATACTCAAATGGATTTTGTAGAACCCGCCCAACACAATTTTAAACTCTAAAAGGAGTTTCTATGAAGCATTTCTTATTTGCTAGCGTTCTCGCTATGTCTGGCATCACTTCACTTTACGCCAATGAAGATGGCGCCTATCTTGATGCCCCTTATCCAAATCTTGTTAAAGCAGTTGATGATGCAGCCTCTGCAAAGGGATTAAAGGGTAAGTCTGATACAAATACTGTTATTGATTTTATGACAGATGTTCGCTCTCAAGGTTCACGTGGAACATGCTCGATTTTTTCTGCAGCAGCATTGATTGAAGGTCTTTTAAATATAAAGGGCCTTAGTAATGGTGACGCTGATTTATCTGAAGAGTTTCTTCAATATAATGTAAATGCTGGTTCAACGAGTGACGGTTCTTACGCGACAAAAAACTTTGCTTCAATTAAAAGTACTGGCATGGCGGATGAAACAGTTCTTCCTTATATCGGTGATAACTGGGCTACTTTTCAAGGAACTCTTGCAACTAAAAGATGTGGATACCTAACTGGTACTCAAAAAGATTCATGTTTAATCGTTCACCATGATCCAAGTCAACGCTATAGAGCGGATGCTGATCTACTTGATGAATCAAAGCCTTACTTTGATCCTGAATACGTAGCTGCAAGAAAAGATGCTGCTCAATTCAAGGCTGAAAACTTAACATCATCAACTTACAATACACTTTATAGTACAGCTCAAGTTAAGGCGTTACTTGATCAAGGTATTCCAGTCATTTTAGAGCAAACATTTTATTATGGTGCTTGGAACCATCGTACAGCTGAGAGCCTAGATATTTCTCGCAACATGGATCATTGGTCAAAAGGCATAGTAGGATACCCATTCCCAGGTTCAATGGATGCGGCTAAGTCTCCAACAAAGAGAGCAGGTCACTCAATTCTTCTAGTTGGTTATGATGATAGTGTTGTTATTGATTTCCCAGTAAAGATGACTGATGGAACAATGAAGACTTTTAAATTAAAAGGTGTTTATTATTTCAAAAACTCTTGGGGAACAGGAAGCTTTGGTGTTGATGCTATGATCGATGAAGTTAATCGTCCAGGTTATGGCACGATGACTCAACAGTACGCTCAAGACTACGGTTCTTTTTATTATTTCAATCTGTAATTAGTCACAAAATAGGAGTGAGCCTCTGGTTTGCTCCTGTTTTTCCATTTAGTTCAATGATTTTTCAAGCTTTTAAGTCAACTTTTAACCAATCTAGACCGATAAAGATTGGTGAAGATATTCATTACTTTTCTTCTATTTACTTCAAGCTTTAGTCTTCAAGCGAAGATGTGTTCACTCTTTTATGCCAATCGATTAAAATCTCAAGTCGAAATTCCAAATGCGACAGATAAGTGGAAGCACTGTTCTTTATCATGCATGTTCGCCAGAAGATGTGGGGCATAGGATTCGTTCATGCTTGGGATTCTTAAGGAACTTGCTGATGTTGTAGGTCCTGGAAACGCAGAGCTTGCAGATCTTCAAGCTGATGCTGATGGTGTAACTTTATGGCGTCTAGGTATGGGCAGGTCTGATCAAGTGTGTAAGGATAATTGTTAGTTGCTTTATCCTTTTGATCAGCCGGTGAATGCATGTCAATTTCCACAAATTCCTCGCTAATTATTCGTGAACTTGGGCCACAAGATGAAAGATCTTTTTTAAATTCATTGCTTGAATGGAGTCATGAAGACCGTAGTTGGATGACTTTTGACTGGAAGCCAGGCATGTCACATGAGGAGCATCTCAAGATTTTATATAATCATAAGAATAATATAAATCTTCCTTCTCACTTTGTAGCCTCAACGATGCTTTATGGATTTTTAGAAGATCAAATTATTGGACGAGTTCACCTTCGACATGAACTTAATGAAAACCTACGCTTAAGAGGTGGGCATATGGGATATGCTGTAAGCCAGAAGTTTAGAAAGCATGGCTTCGGTCTTGCTTTAGCAAAAGCTGGATATCAATATCTTTCACTTCAGCTGCAAGTAGACAGAGTTCTTATCACATGTGCCACAACCAATACTGGTTCCGTTCAAATCATTGAGAGCCTTGGCGCAAAGCTTGAGAACGTGCTCAAAGATGAAAATGGAATTGATACTTGCAGATACTGGGTTTAAGAAAACAGCTCATCTAGAAAAAATGCAGCAAGCTCTTTTCGTCCAATTAATCCACTCTTGCGATAGATGGTAGCAGCTTGTTGTCTGACTGTACCCTCACTAGTGTTTCTCGTTTGAGAAATTTCCTTCATTCCCATACCCTTAATTAAAAGTAGGGCAATATCTTTTTCAACAGGAGATAGTCCCCACGCCAAAAATTGCTGGTCGAGAACTTGAGCAAAATCGTTTTTAACTTTCGCAAAATGCTGCTTAAAAGCAGTCTTCTCCGCCTCTAAGTCCATAATTCGAGAAGCGAATACAGTAATTTCTTGATCACGCTTAAAAATAAGTAACATTTGATAGATTGCTGCCACAAATGAAAGGGAGAGTAATCCCAGTTCGTGGATAAAGTGTTTAAGCGGAAGGTTCTCTTGAATATCACCATAAAGGTCAATACTTATGGAAATGACAATAATACTAAATAAACTGACTAAAACGAGGCGTTCTTTTGATGCAATTTTTAATCTAACATTTGTCATGTTTTTAACTCTAACTCTTTGTTTTAATTAAGGCTATCACTTATGTTCGATAGATTATACCTTAAAAAAAGCGCAAGATAGTCGAGAGGAAAATATGCAAATAACAAAAAATCATCTCAATGTCTTAATTATCGGTGGGGGGTTGGCCGGTTTAAGTTGTGCTATCAAACTTAGTCAGATGGGTCATAAGGTAAAGCTATGGGAAAAGGATTCAACTATTAAACGTAAAGTGTGTGGGGAATATTTAAGTCCGCTAGGAGTCGAATGTGCTAAATCCTTAGGGCATGAAGACCTATTTAAAGGCTTTGAGCCAATCTACGGAATGAACCTTACTGCTCCAAATAATTGCCTAATAGAAACAGATTTTCCTAAAAGTTTTGGCTTAAGTCTTAATCGCCAAGAGTTTGAAAACCGACTGATGACCAAAGCGCTATCGATGGATATTGAAATCATCAGAGGCAAAATGATTAAAGAAATCAATCTCGAAGAAAATGGCTGGATAGTAAATGGCCATCACGGTGACTTATTAATTGGTGCTGATGGAAGACAATCCTTAGTTGCAAGAACTCTTAAATTACAAAAGAAGAGCACACAAAAAAAAGTCGCCCTTCATATCTATATTAAAAGACAGAGCGACTTCCAACGTCGCGGCGAGATGATCATCTTAGGCAAAGCCGGATATATTGGGATTAATCCTATAAATGAAAACGAAGATAATCTTAGTTGGGTGGGAGATCAGGAAGTCTTTAAAACTTGGAAAAATAAAGATGAATTGATTAAAGAATTGCTCAAGCACCCAAGACTCAAAGAATTATATGGATCAAATCCTCAATTTGGCGAAATAACTTCTGTTGCTAAAGTTAGTCATCAAGTCACTGGTATGGTGACACATAATGCTGCCTTAATTGGAGATGCTGCTGGCTTTATTGATCCTTTAACAGGTGAGGGAATGACAAGAGCATTCGAATCAACTCTTCTTTTGGCACATGCACTAGAAGATCATCAAGATCTAGCTCTTTGTCTTAAAGCATATCAACGAGAAAAGAAAAAAGTGACCAATGACAAAAACCGTCTAAACACAATTTTTCAATTGATTATAAAAAGTACCGCAATCTCGAATTTTGTAGGCTTCTTTTTAGCTGAAAACCGTCGTCGAGCAGATATTTTTATTGGCATTATTGGAAATGTTTATTCGCCGCTCAGTGGCTTAAAAAAGATGTTAATCGATACAACTCCAAGGAGCCCTCTATGAGTGCCATTTTAAGTGCAACTACTTCTATGCCTGATAATGTTTACTCTCAATATGAAATCTCTGAAGTCCTAAGTGACGTTTGGGGTGAGCATGCTAGAGCGGCAAAGCGGTTTCATGACCATTCCAAAGTCGAAACAAGGAATTTAGCTTTAAAGCTAGAGCAATATAAATCACTAAGTGATTTTGGTTCAAGAAATGATTTATGGATAAAGCAGGCATTACCTCTTGCCGCAAAAGCAGTCACTCATGCACTTGAACAAAGCACTCTTGAGGCGAAAGATATAGATCTAATTATCTCGACATCAATCACTGGAATCGCAGTTCCAAGTGTTGAAGCAAGATTGATGAATCTTATGAACTTTAAAGACGATACCAAAAGAATGCCACTATTTGGTCTCGGGTGCTTAGGGGGAGCTGCTTGTGTGGCTAGAGCTCACGATTATCTAACGGCTTATCCAACACACGCCGTATTAATTACGGCTACAGAATTATGCTCTTTAACTTTTCAGCTTGATGATCAAAGTATCGCAAATATGGTGGCGACTGGACTCTTTGCTGATGGCTCTGCAGCCGTTGTCATGGTTGGAAAAGATCACGCAAAATATCAAGGCGCGAAGTTGACAGTGATCGATTCAATGAGCGCTTTTTACCCTGAAACTGAAAGAATAATGGGTTGGGATATAAATCAAAACGGTTTTAAGATTGTTTTATCTGGCGACGTACCAAGCCTTGTTCAAGAAAAAGTTCCAAATGGCGTGAAAAAGTTTTTAGATCGTCATCAATATCACTTATCGGATATCGGGGAAGTGATTGCACACCCAGGTGGGCCAAAAGTTCTCGATGCCTTAACTGAAGCCTTAGAAGTTGAAAGTTCATGGCTTCGTCATAGTTGGGAGAGTTTGGCTAAAAATGGAAATATGTCTTCTGTTTCAGTACTAGATATCTTGAGCCGAACTCTAAAAACCCCTATTAATGATGAAAAACTTGGAATTCTCATGGCCATGGGACCTGCTTTTTGTAGCGAGATGGTACTAACCAAGAGAGTTCCATGAGTGATCTATTTAAGGTTTTTATTTTCTTTTGGATTTATTTTATAATCGGTAGGCTCTATGAGCTGTACCTGACAAAAGCCCATGCAAAAGTTTGGGTAGATGAATTAGGATCGAAAGAAGTAGGGATTAACTCAAGAATGATGATGATTCTGCTTCACTCAAGTTGGTTTATCGCTTTATTCATTGAAGCATATTTCAGTGCCGAGTTGACGACAACATACAATGTCGGTTTTTGTTTTGTATTACTCATGATCGCTCAATCCTTAAGATTTCATAGTATGAAGGTCTTAGGACCACTTTGGAGCACGAGAATTTACTATAATTCACAACCACCATTTACCAGAGAGGGGCTCTATCGATGGATTCGGCACCCAAATTACTTTGCAGTTGTGCTTGAGTTTATTGCTTTTCCATTAATGTTTGGCCTATGGCGTACCTTGCTTATTTTTAGTTTGTTAAATCTTGTCATGTTATATTTTAGAACTAAACTTGAAGAGGAGGTTCTTGGTGAGCAACAAGCTGCCTGGAGGATCATTCCTAAAGTCTTTTGAGGTTTTATGAAATTTTTAACTCTTCTTTTATTATTATTAATCTCATCATCAGTCTTTGCCTTTGAGCAAAATGTCTCTTGTAAAAATTTTGATGAATGCGCGTTTGAGAGTAACGATAATGCGATAAGCTTTGAATCAGAGAGCACAAAACTTGGTATTATTACAACATCCTTTAGCGGCAGAGCTCTTTCATTTAAAATCCAGGGCAAGTTGAATCAAACTGAAACAAAAGATGTGGTTGTAACTATTCCAGTCGGAGGACTCTCAACTGATTTAAGTGGTAGAGACGACAAAATGTGGAATGAAATATTAAATAAGGAAAAGTTTCCTGAAATATCCTTATCTTTCCCACCAATTGCTAATGATTTTAGTGGAAAGAAGGTTATTCGCATCTCTATTCTTGGACACAGCTATGACTTACCGATTGAGCTGACGAGTGTGAATAACGAAGGGAAAATACAAATCACTGGCTCAGGTTCTTTTTCGCTTAAAGAGTTTAAAATCCCCGACCCATCAATTGCAATTGCATCAGTTAGAGATCGTTTTGATTTCAAATTTAAAGCTTTGATTCAATGAAAAGATTAGAGCACTTTTGGGTTATCTTACTTCTTTGTTTGACGGTTGGATGTTTGGCCTTTACTGATAATCTTGATCAGGATAATAGAGAGGAGCTTTTTTTATCATCGCAGTTTGATGAATCTTTAAAGTCTGATCGAATTCAAAATCCTAGCTATGATGCCTTTGTTTTCTCAACAACATTTATCAATCAGCAGACTTGGGATGAATTTCATCTATTTCTTGGGGAACTTGAAAGTGAGTTTGATGATTTGTATTGGATGTCACCAAAGTCGATATCTTCTATGTCTTCAATCGATGAAGCTAATAATTTCTTTAAGAATTCAAACCTTTTAAAATTAATGGATGCAGGTAACGCACTATTTTTTATTCACTTCGACGAACAGACACCAAAGAAGAGAGCACGCTTAGTCGAGCTGATAAATCTGCAGGGGAGAAAGTTAAATTTAGATATAGCTTGGGCCGGAATGCCATACCTGAACGCTGAGCTTGGTCAGATGTCTATTGAGATTAAAAAAATTGTCATGCCAGCTCTCTTTATCAGTGTGTTCCTCTTATTATGGTTTTTCCTAAGATCTTTTTCGTTAACCTTGGTTACTTTCTTGCCCTCACTTTTTGGAGTAGGTCTATCTTTAGTTTTAATTAAGATCTTTTGGGGCTTTAGCACAATGATTACGACACTTGTGCCTATTTTAGTATTTTTAGTTCTACAGTCTATTACCTTGCATTTAACTTGTGGCGCTCTTTATTACCAAAACTTCTTAGAAGCATGGCAAGAAAAAAAGAAGGCCATTTTTCTCGCGTTAGTAACTACAGTGTTGGGTTTGTTAACTTTAGTTTTTAGCGATATTCCTGCCATTAGACAGTTTTCCATCACTTCTGCCAGCAGTTTAGTTCTAAGCGCTTTTGTTGCTGTCATGTTTTTACATCAGTTCGATTTTTCATATTTTAAATCATCTCTAAAAAGCTTTGACTTCCTTCATCGCAGCTTTTCTTCGAGCAAAAAACTTCAAGTTTTACTTCTTATCATTATTTTCTTTTTCGGGGCATGGTCTTGGAAGCATATTCTTTTTCAGGCCGAAGCTTTGTATTTTTTTCCTAAAGACAGCTCCATTGTACAAAACTGGCGAATGACTGAGAGTAGACTAGGAGGTTTACCTCTTCTCGACATTCATTTAAAAAAAGATCATATACATTCAATAGATGATTTAAGAAATATTCGGCTTATTGAACAAAAACTATTACAGGGGCTTCCTGAGAATTATTCTTTGGTTTCACCTAATAAAATTGTCCAAGAAGCTAACCTTCAATACAGTGGTACAAGCGACCTTCCATCAAGTCTTATCGCTTACGATGCACTTTTATCAAGTGTGCCAAAGTATTTTAGGCCTGCTCTTCAAGAAGAAGTTTATACTCTTAGTATTCTTGGCCCAACTCTTCCAACCCAGGATTATCTTCTATGGCTCGATCAAGTCGAGAGCTTGCTTAAAGAGAATAACCTGGATATCACTTTTGGAGGATTGTACTTTTGGCTTATGCGTTCTCAAGATAACCTTATTCGATCGATGGCCCAAAGTTTTATTTTTGGAATATCTTTAGTGACTTGTTTTGTCTTTTTTATGCTTCGGTCTTTTCGTAGTTCGTGTTTGTTTTTCATGGTTAATATTATTCCAGCACTTTCTACTCTCAGTGTATTTTACATCTTAGGCAAAACTCTTAATGTGGCATCAATAACAACATTTAGTATTTCTTTTGGTTTGATTGTTGATAGTACATTGCATTTGATGATCCATTATAAAAAACATGGGCATGCAAGAAATATGTTTATAGAAAAAACTATCTTTGCACCAATGTGGATTGTGACCATCGTTATGGTTTTTGGTTTTAGCCTACTTTCATTTCATAGGTTCGCACCGGTAGGCGATTTCGGTTTAGCAATGGGTCTGACGTTATTATTTGGATTTCTGCTCGATTATATTGTTCTTCCATCCTTTGAAGAAAAAAAAGAGCCCCTACCCATTGAAGGGTAGGAGCGTGAACTTAATTAAGTTTTCCACCAAAGTACTGAGTGATCTCTATTTCTTCACCGTCAGGTCCTTCAATATAAGCTGACTTCGACTGTGGCCAGTCGACAACTCCACCATATTGAATACTGATATTGTTTTGATTTAAGAGTTCAACTATTTCTTCAAAATTATCGACATTTACACCAAAATGATTAAATCCCTTTTGCTTTACACTTTCAGAACTTTCGTAAAGACAAAGATAGAATTTGTCTGGATGACCTATGATCTTATATTCATTTCCAGAAGCATTGGATGTTCCTGATTCTTTTTCCTCAAGACCAAAAATTTTCTTATAAAAATCTACACTTTGATTCAGATTGCTAACATTAAAATTTATATGATCTATTCTCATTGTTTTCTCCTTGTTTGTTGCACAAAGAGTAGTTTTATTTAACCCTTATTTCTAATCGATTCTTCTTATCGTACGATAGGCAGGTCATTCCAGCTGGTTGTGTATCGAGGGGAGAGCATTCGCTGTTTCATCGCCCAAGCTTGATTGTCTGTTCCACAGGCAAGGGATCTAACCATGCGCGGGCCTTCCTTATAATTGATGATATCCATCGCTTTCATAAGGCTTTGTTGTCTTGGATCTACTATAGGAGCAAAAAGATCAACCTCATACTCGTCTTCATCTTGTAGATCGCTGACAAAAACACCAGCTTTTTGAATGGCATAGCCTTCCTGCCAGACCTCATCTAATAGTTCCAAAACAGTAGCGATAAAAATAAATGTATTTGATGTCGGAGTGAAAAGGTTAGCACTTAAAGAGGCATTATATTGTGGAAGGTTTTCTTGAAATGGATTTGATCTAATCATAATGGTAATTTTCTTGCAGACAGAGCCTTGCATCCTGAGTTCTTCTGCCACATCACTAGCGTGGGTGGCAAGAGCTTGTGATACGACATATTTATCATAGCTCATTTTTGCAAATGTTCTTGTCGACATAATTGATTTTTTCTTCTCTGTCCTTTCTCCAAATGGAAAGCACTGGATACCACATAACTCGTCTTGTATTTGCTCTCCAAGTTTTGTCATATTCTTTCTTAATAAATGTCGATTCTGATAATTTCTTAGATCAAGTGCTGTTTTGATATTCATACTTTGTAGTCGAACTTGTCTGCCATAACCAATTCCCCAGACATCACTCACTGGAAGTGCGGCCAAGGTTTTAATAATTTCCTGTTGTGTTTGTAGGCAAACAACACCACAGCTTTGTTTCTTAGCCATCTCGACTGCCATTTTGCAAAGAGTTTTGGTTGGAGCAATACCAATTGATACAGGAATGCCAACTCGTCGCTCTACTTCTGTTTTGATTCTTATGCCTTCTTGTTCAAGATTCGATATTCCTGAAAGATCTAAAAAAGCTTCATCCACAGAGTAAACTTCTACTTTGGGCGCAATTTCTCTTAAAACATTCATCACTCGTGTTGATAAGTTGGTGTAGAGAGAAAAGTTCGCCGAAAAAACAGAAATTTTATTTTCCTTACATAGCTTTTGAATATGGTGATAGGGCGCACCCATCGGAATATTAAATTTTTTTGCTTCTGGCGTTCTGGAAATGACACAGCCATCATTATTGGAGAGAACTACAACAGGAATCCCTTTAAGATCAGGGCGAAATAATCTTTCACAGTTACAATAAAAGGCATTGCAATCAACCACGGCCAACATAGTTAACGCTCTCTTAATGTGGCAGTGATAGTTCCAAAGACTTCAGCGTCTTCAAGTTCACAAGGCCAGCGTTTACACAGGCGCTCTCCATCATGATAGAGAATAACGAAGTCACCTTGTTTTGGTTTTCTAGATCGATCGACAATGAGGATATCGTTTTTGAGAATCTCTGGACGTAAGCTATCGTTGCTGGCCCTAAAGAAATAGGTCGCCTCTGGATGCTTAATAAGCTTGGTATCTAGTGAGAGAAAGTCCTCACTAAAGTCTTCGCTAACACCAAATAGACCGGGCTTTCTAAGCTTCATCATTCTTTTAACTTACGCATAACTTACGTATAAATCAAGCCGGCAAATGTTAGACCCTTTCCTTTTTACCGTTTCCCCTAGCTTTTTTATAGAACTTTATATGATGCACAAAATAAGGAGTTTATATGAAGCTAACTATTCTATTTTGCATGCTTTTAACGGCTAATTCGATCATTGCAAGCGACACTATAGTACTGGTTCCAACTAATGGTACGGATGAAGCGCTCGTGATTGAGCAGGCTGATATAACTCAATCCACGACAAAGGGTGAGGACACTGAGCTTTTAGAAGGGGACTTTTCGTTAAGACAAGAAGACGTCGTCGTCTTGAATCTTGAAGGACGAGTCTCTGCCTTTCCAATGGTTGTTCGTGGTGGAGTTGCCGCTGGCATAGGCTTTTTTAGCAACCGAGTTGAAGTTGGTGTTGACGCTAACTCAACCATGGTTTTAGCCGGCGAGGATGGAGAACTTTTTGGTGAAGTCGGTGTGTATGCTAAAATTCGTATGAAGAAAGTTGGCGATACTTTTTATTTCAGAGGTCGCGCTTTTAAAGTTTTTAATTTAGATGAACAAAATGGTGATGGTATTGAAGTTGGCTTTGGTCGTGAGTTTAATGACGATTCACGTACTGGTGGATTTGTTGAGTTAACATTTCAACATATCACTAAAGAGGATGGCAGTACTTTTGTCATCCCTTATATTTCAATGGGAATGCGTTTTGGAAAACCGATAGTCACTAGAAATGTGAGATACCTAGATTAAAAAAAGGGGAAATCCTCTCCCCAAAAATGCTTCCATGCACTTATAGTGTAACAGACTGAAATCAAATGTCGACGCTTT
>CAYGRY010000033.1:18297-29833 GCA_964352405.1 uncultured Halobacteriovorax sp. | reverse complement strand
CTTAAGTGCTTCTTTAAGTGAAGTTTGAAAAACTTCTTTCTTCGTTTTTTCAGGTAAATAAGCAACTTCAACGGCCATCACACGTTCGACATTTTCACGATCAATTCTTTTAAGTGCTCTGGTTTTTTTCCACTTACCGAATGTCGACAATTGAGCTGTTTGTCCTTCACCGATGACAACAGGAAGAGAGCTGAGTTGTTCATAATTTAGGCGATCACCTTGAGCGATATAGGAGTAGACATTAACGTTTTCTCCGTCCCAACGTAGTTGATGCAGTTTACTTTCTGCTACGTAACCGCGTATCTGCAACGATAAATTTGAAAGATCGAGTCCGTATTGAGTTAAGGCTTGTCTATTCGGCTCAAAACTCCAGCTGTCGGCAAAGAGTTTTGGATCAACTGATAATGACTTATAGCCTTCAACTTTTTCTGCGACGTCACTTACACCTTTAAGAAGTTTTTCTACATCAAGTCGGCCTCTACCAGACACAGCGACTCTTAATGAATGGTCTTTCGCATCATCAAAGCCATCAAGACGTCTATCAATTTCGAGTCGTTCGAAATTAGTCTGATCAATTTTCTTAATTTCTTCTTCTAAGAACGTTTTTACTGATTTTTTTGCCGTTTCGATATCATCCATGGTCTGGGAAAAACGAATATTATATTGTGCGTATTTGGGGCCTTCGTATTTCTCGCCAGAGATTCTGGCTTCGCCAACCTCAGCATCAATATACTGATAGAGGTTTTTATCAATACGATTAATAATTTCTTGAATAGGTTGGAGCTGGACGATTGTATCTTTAACACTTTGAGATTCTTTAACAACAGCTAGGACTCTCAGTCTTTCACTTCCGATACGAAGGTCATACTTGAAAGGAACTCTCGCTGTGGCATACCAAATGGAGCCAATGAGAACGCCTACAAAAACAAAAACAAGAGAATATCTAAATCTTAAACTAAACCATAGAATCTTTTCGTACCCACCACGAAGCTTATCGATAAGCCTTAATCTTTTTGGATCAAGTGGTTTTTTTACAAAATGGACGAGATGGTTTGGAAGAATAAAAAAGCATTCAATCCAACTCATCGTTAAGGCCGCAATGACGACCCAAGGGATAGCGGCGAGAACACTTGAGATACCTCCACCTCCTAAAAGCAAAGGCATAAAAGCAACCAGACTAGTTAGTACTGTGCCTGTGACTGGTCCTATTGTTTCAAGCACTGCTTTGACGGCTGCTTCTCTAGGTTCTTCACCAGCTTCGAGGTGCTGGGAGTATTGTTCCGTTACAATAATGGCATCATCAACAAGAATCCCAAGAACTAGAATCATACCTACAACAGAAATAATATCAATGGCGATACCAAGGGATTGTAAAACTGCAAAGGTTGCTAGGTAGGCTAAAGGCATACCAATTGCAGTCATGACAGCAGCTTTGAACCCAAGAAAATAGTAGAGGATGCCAATAACTAGAATGATACCAAAGATGGCATTAGAAGTTAGTACATTGAGTTGTCGCTCAATAAATGAGGGGCCATCACCAGTTAGGAGTATTTCTAGTCCGTTTGGGGGAGTTTCTTTGGCCAGCATTTCATTAAGACGATCGCGAAGGACTAAAGTATCGGTGTCCATGTCTTTAAATAAAACTAGAGTGGAACTAGATTTACCGTTGATGGTTCTCTCGATTAAATCATCTGGTGGTAAACGCCAATTCACATCGGCCACTTGGTAGAGTCTGACAACATTGCCAGAACTATTACCTTTAATAATGAGGTTCGAAACTTGAGCGACTTCTTTTAGTGTATTGTCGAATTCAACAACAATATCTCCACTTTCTTTTTCGATTACTCCTAGAGGTAAAAGAGCAAATGAGCTTTTTACTTTATTAGCAATTTCAGGAAGAGAAACTCTATATCTGGCTAGATCAGCTGGTCTTAATTGAACATAGACTTGTTTTTTAGGACTTCGATCATCAATTCTGGTCATGCCTTCAATACGTCTTAATCGATCGCTAAAACTTCTAGTCCAAGCAAGGTGTGCATCATTTTGTTCATCAAAGCCAATCAAAGATAAAGTTCCAAACCAAAAAGAATTTACTTTGACGTTTTCGACTTCAAGATTATCAAGATCATCTGGCAAGTCTCGCTTTAAAGCATTAACTGCACTTTCAACTCGAGAGAAAAGATCATCAACATCATTAAAGCTCTCATATAAGTCGAGGCGAATTTCCATTGATGAAGAAAAAGTCTTAGAGCTAATACGCTCAATTCCTGAAAAACCACGAATGCTTTCTTCAATCGGAGCCGTAACGAAATCTTCCATTTGAGCTGCACTCGCTCCTGGTAAGCTACCTCGTATTTGAATCATTTTTAATTCAAAGGGTGGGGCCAAATCTCGCTTCATCGTTAGAAGAGCAGTGCCGCCAATCACCAGCAAAAACACACAGACGAGGTTGACGATAAAGGAGTTATCTATGGCCGAATTTATAAGTCGTTTTAACATTTTAGAAAGGTGCCAGATTTTGAGGACCATTGCAATGCACTAAGAGCAAAAAAAAGAGACTATTCAGCGCTTTAGAAAGAATTAGAGCGCAGTGTCAAAACTGACGTTTCGATGAATTTCTGAGACAATTTATGTCACACACATATGTATCGATCGAGGCCCATTCATGACCATTTTAGAATCTCAGCCAGATAGCTTCGTCCATCTCCATTTGCATACACAATACTCACTTCTAGATGGTGCGATTCGCTTACCCGATTTAATAAACCAGGCGAAGGAATGGAATATTCCGGCCATCGCGCAAACTGATCATGGCAACATGTTTGGTGCGATTGATTTTTATACACGCTGTAAAAATGCTGGCATCAAGCCGATCCTTGGTTCTGAAATTTATTTTACACCTGGCTCGCGTTTTGATAGATCTCCTTCAAAGAAGACAAAGTCTGTTTCAAATCAAGATGCTGAAGAGAGCTCTCGTCAAATTCACCATTTGATTCTTCTTTGTAAAAATAACACCGGTTATGAAAATTTATGTAAGCTTTTATCTCAAGCTTATCTCGAAGGGTTTTATTATAAGCCGCGAGCGGACCTAGATTTATTAAAAGAATTCTCTGAAGGACTGATTTGTACGACCGCCTGTCTTAAAGGGGAAGTTGGATATAATTTCTTTACTGATCAAGACGATAAAGCCAAGAAAGCAATAACAAAGCTTCACGATATCTTTGGCGATGACTTCTATCTTGAAATTCAACAAAACGGATTAGAAGAACAAAAAATTGTTAATGAAAAAGTCGTTGCCTATGCCAAAGAGCATGGCATGCAGGTCGTTGCAACAAACGATGCTCACTATATGACTAAAGAAGATGCTACGGCCCAAGAAGTTCTTCTTTGCGTACAGACGGGTAAAACATACGCCGATGAAAATCGTATGCGTATGACTTCTCAAGAATTTTATTACAAAAGCCCGGAAGAAATGCGTCGTGCATTCGCTGATTATCCAGATGCCTGTGACAATACTTTACGAATTGCTGATAAATGTAATGTCGAACTTAAATGGACTGATGATAAAGGTGATCAAATCTATCACTTGCCTGATTATCCAATTGAGACAGATGAAACAGTTGATGACTATTTCACGCGCATGTCTCGTGAAGGCCTAGAAAAAAGATTCGCTGGACCTCACTTTAGAAAACTTGTCGAGCAAGATAACTGGGAATCAGAATTAAAACCTAAGTATTGGCAGCGTCTTGAAGACGAAGTCAAAATGATTCTCCAGATGGGATTTCCTGGATACTTTCTTATCGTTTCGGACTTCATCAAGTGGTCAAAAGATAATGGTATTCCAGTAGGTCCAGGTCGTGGTTCTGGTGCAGGCTCACTTGTCGCTTACTCTCTGGATATTACCAACGTAGATCCTTTGCCATTTAACTTACTTTTCGAACGATTCATTAACCCTGAACGTATTTCTATGCCGGACTTTGACGTCGATTTTTGTCAAGCTGGTCGTGGACGAGTCATTGATTACGTGACTCAAAAATATGGTGAAGATCGCGTTGGTCAAATTATTACTTTTGGTAAACTCCAAGCGAAAGCCGTTATTCGTGACGTGGCCAGAGTGTTCGCTCTGCCATACTCCGAAGCTGACATGCTTTCTAAACTGATACCTGAGGAACTGGGTATTACTTTAGAAAAAGCACTTGAGATGGAGCCTAAGCTTCGTGAGTTGATGGAAACTGATCCAAAGATCAGACAAATCATTAGTATCTCAAGACGCCTTGAAGGATTACTTCGTCACGCTTCAATCCATGCTGCTGGCGTTATTATTACCAATAAACCACTCGTAAGTTATTGCCCTTTATTTAAAGGAAAAGAAGGCGAGAAGGTTGTTCAATTTGACAAAGACTTTTCTGAAAAAATTGGACTGGTAAAATTCGACTTTCTTGGACTAAAAACGCTAACGGTTATTGATCACGCTCAAAAATTTATTCGTCGAGATAAAGACCCTGACTTTGATATTGAAGATATCGACCTTGAAGATAGCGCTGTTTATGATTTCGTCGGAGAAGGCGAAACCATCGGTGTGTTCCAGCTTGAAAGTTCGGGCATGATTGAGCTTTGTAAACGAATCAAGCCAAACACGCTTGATGATATTACGGCGATTAACGCTCTTTATCGCCCAGGCCCACTTGAATCAGGCATGGTTGATGACTTCATTGAAATCAAGCACGGCCGAAAAGAAATGACTTTCCCATTTGAAGATCTCGCACCTGTTCTAAAAGACACGTACGGAGTAATCGTTTACCAAGAACAGGTGATGAACGTTGCCCGTATCATTGGTGGTTATACTCTTGGTCAAGCCGATATGCTTCGCCGAGCGATGGGTAAGAAGAAAGTTGAAGAAATGGATCGCCACCGTGAAATTTTCCGTCAAGGTGCCATTGAGCGCGGTTATGATGAAAAGAAAGCAGTTGATCTATTTGAATTGATGGCGAAATTTGCGGCATATGGATTTAACAAGTCTCACGCCGTTGCTTATGCTTTGATCGCTTATCAAACGGCCTTTCTTAAGAAATATTATCCAGCCGCCTTCTTTGCAGGACTTTTATCAACAGAACTTTCCAATATGGACAAAGTTACGGCTTATATCAATGATTGCAGAGGTCGTGGCATTCAAGTTCTTCCTCCTGACGTCAACGAGTCGATGTGGTTGTTCAACGTCGTAGAAGAGAATATTCGTTTTGGTATGGGTGCGGTTAAAAACGTCGGCGAGAGCGCAGTTGAAGCGCTGATTCGTGAGCGTGAAGAAAATGGACAATTCGTAGGTTTCGTCGATTTTTGTGAACGCGTTGATCTTAAAGCAGTGGGTAAACGAGTTATCGAATCTTTAATTAAAGTTGGTGGCTTTGACGGTTGTGAAAAAGAACTTAATCGTAAAACCATGCTTGAAAATATGGAGTTGATTGTTGCCTACGCGCAAAAGAAACAAGAAGAAAAAGCTCTCGGTCAAAGTAATCTCTTCGATCTTGATGCTGCCGATTCTGATGACTCAAACCTGCAATTAGATATCGCTGCCGTTGAAGATTTTGACGAGCGTGAAAAGCTTTCGTGGGAAGCGGCTTTAATGGGGATCTATGTCTCAGGCCATCCACTTGATCGCTTTGCCAACGTCCTTAAGCAAATGGCTTCGATGAGTGTTTCTGAGGTTCATGAAATTGCTGGTGGTGATAAACGTGAAATGATGCTGGCCGGATTAATCTCAGGTCGTAAAAATATCTTGACCAAAAAGGGCGACAAAATGTGTTTTGCCACTCTTGAGGATCTAACTGGCAAGATCGAATGTATCGTCTTTCCTAGAACCTTCGCCGAGTTCGAGGAAATCCTCGGTGGTGATGAACCTCTTATTATGGAAGGACAGGTCAACCTTGCAGAGGAACCTCGTAAGTTTTTCCCTACAAAGATTCAAAAACTCAAAGATCAAGCGGAAGAGCGTGTGACAGGAGTTCGAATTAGTGTTGAACGTGAACAATTGAACGAGTCTCGACTCAAACGCTTTAAGCAAGTATTATTAAGCTACCGTGGAAGTGTACCTCTTCATATGATTGTGGTGCATGACCAAGACAAAGTAAGAATGCCTTTTGGTCAGGATTTCCTCGTCAATCCGACTCCGCAGCTTGCGGCGAAAATCAATGAGGTTTTTCAAGGAAATAGCGTTCAGTTTGTTGTCGATGGCAAACTAGAAGACGTAGGAAATACGCAGATTTAATTTAGGAAAAAAGAATGAAATTTATATCGCTACTTTGTTTAATATTTTGCTTTCAAGTTCATGGCCAATCAGTGGTCAGCGGTGAAGGACGATTTTATGCAGCCGATGAAGACTCATTAACTTTTGTTAAAAGCCAACTTCATTACCAAGCAGTAAGAGATATCATAACCAAGGAACTTAAAAGCTTAGGTCTTGATGAGAAACTTTTTTGGCAAAAGTATGATGCTAAATTTAAAGATAGTTTTACTTCAGTAGAAACTTCAATTAAAGAAAAGTTTGTAGATGAGTCAGGAGAAGTGCCTCGCGATAAAAAGGCTGACTATGATAAAGCTGTTCGAGCCAAACGTTTAGCTAGTCTGGTGCGCTATGGAAGATTACAAGGTGTTCTTAACTCTTACTCTGTAAAGAGAATGACAAGATCACCTCAATCACCTCAGTCACGATATTACCTCATTGAAGGTAAAACTGATCGTCGTTTTGTGAATGAGCTCTATCTTCGGTTTACCTCTGACGATGTCGATCGCAAATATAAGACACTTTTTATTACGGCAAACTTCAAACTTGATCATATGACTTGGAGTGATGCAGGAGTTGAAGTCGGAACTGATTTTACTGATGTCGTAAAAAACCATTGGCAAAAATATATTAATACAAAGTTTGCAGGTCAAATCGAAGAAGTTGTTTTTACTGATGAAAGTTTAGAACGCGAACTTAGAGAGTTTTTGTTAATCCCAAGAGATCTTGAGTTTAATCAAAAAGTTGAAAGTGGTAGTGGCAACTTTGCTAGGTACGCTTCAGGTCTTTGGTTAAAAGTTGAAATGGAACTTGATAAGCTAAATGATGATGACCTTTTGAAAAAAAGAAAAATTAGTGTAGGTGGAGATGTTCTCATAATTGAACTGAAGACCAATCACTCCGTTGCTCAAGAGGATCTTGAGACAGAAAGAAAACTCTTTCACACCGATGATTCAAAATCATTTAGTTCAAGTCTCGCCAGCATGGTCTACAGTAAACCTTTGCCAGCCTTTGAAATTGCTCACAAATCAATGGGTGAGATCTCAAAAGCGAAACATGATTACAGACTTTACATTAGTTCATTAGCTTCAATTCAAGACTTGGTTGATGTTGGAACTCTTCTCGTCAATAAAGGCGTTGTTCATCAGACAAAAACAGAAGTTGTTGGATATAATGGTTCTAAAGGTGAGCTCTCCCTTACATTTAGAGGGAACAAAGAGAATCTTCAAAAATTCTTAAGAGGTATCACTGGCTCTGCTCTTGGTAGTGGTAAAGTTCTACAAGTGAATCCTGAAAAGCCTACAGAAATGACCCTGATGATTATTGATCAGCCAGTCACACCAAAACCAACTAAAGCTTCAACTCAAGGATAAGATTATGAAGTTTATAGCTTATTTGTCGATGATTATGCTTCTCATCTCTTGCTCGCAAGGGGTTATTCAGCGTGATATGGAAGGCAGAAGATCAGCTCCGCCTCAGAATCAACAATTTCAATCGGTAAAAAAGAAAATAGCACTTTTATCTTTCTTTAATGAAAGCCCTTATGGCGGTGAAGATTTAGGTATCGTCGCAACTGAAGAACTTCGTAAAGAACTTTCAAGAACTGGGGAGTTCATTGTTGATCCTATGGCAATGAAAATTTTTGGTAGCTCTAAAGAAGTCTACGCCGGTGGGGGAGTTAAACTTGTGCAGCTTTCTCGCCGGGCAAAAATTGAAGGTGTAAACCTTGTAGTGTTTGGTCGTGTGATTGAAGCACGTGTTCGTGAAAAAACTGATGAAATTGGATTTGTTAGAGAAACGAAAAGTTTTACAGAGGCTAAACTTGAAATTCGCATTTTTGATGTAAATAGCAACAAAGAAATCTATACAGAGACCCTTAACGGCTACGCTGATGATCAAACATATAGATTCTTCGCTGAAGACCGTGAAAATAGCATGAATCAAAGAAGAGATCTTCTTCGTTATGGTGTTAGAGTAGCGGCCCGAAAAGCCATTCCAAATATGATTGAAATCTCTCGAAAGTTAGATTGGATGGGACGTATCGCCAAAATCGTAGGTACTAGAATTTATATCAATGCTGGTCGAGAAAGCGGTCTTCAAATTGGAGACGTATTAAAAGTTTTAACCGAAGGTCAGGAAATCTTTGACCCTGAAACAGGTGCATTGATCGGCGTTTCTAAAGGCGAAGTCAAAGGAACGGTAGAGATTATTGATTACTTTGGCCCTGATGGAACGATTGGAACACTTCACTCTGGCGGCTCGGTGCTAGAAGGTGATTTCGTACAGCTTTATTAAAGATGAGTATTTATAATCTCTTTCGAACTCTCGCATTTAAAATAGACCCAGAGTTTGTTCACGAACTTTCAATGGGTAGTTTTAAAGTCTTACCTAGTGCTCTCGCTGGTCTATTTAATTCATCTTCTTCTAAGCCAGAACATCAATTAGATTTTGCGGGACTGCAGTGGACTGGTCCATTGGGGCTTGCTGCTGGACTAGATAAAAATGCTGTCGCTTTATCTTTTTTTTCTAAATTAGCTTTTGGCGCTGTGGAAGTAGGAACAGTGACTCCAAAACCACAAAGCGGAAATCCTAAACCAAGACTTTTTAGACTTCAAGAAGATCTCTCTCTTTTGAATCGAATGGGGTTTAATAATCAGGGAATGGATCAAGTTTTAGAAAATATTTTAGAGACGAATCAATCTGATAGACCAAAGTGTTTAGGCGTTAATTTAGGAAAAAATAAAGTCACTCCCGCCAATGAAGCGCCAGTTGATTATTTTAAATTGTACGAGAAGTTTGCTGATCATTGTGACTATATGGTTGTTAACGTCTCTAGCCCAAATACGCCAGGGCTTAGAGATCTCCAACAAGAAAGTGCTTTGGCAGAAATCTTTGAATCATTAGCGTCTATTCGCCAGTCAAAACCTTCACCTCTCTTTTTAAAAGTAGCTCCTGATCTTCCTGAAGATGGACTTGATTCATGTGTGAATATTGCCAAAAAATTTAATCTCTCCGGTCTGATTGCAACGAATACAACTATTATGCCTGAAATAGGGCAGGGTGGTGTGTCGGGACAATTATTAGCGCAAAAATCTAAACACGTACGTCGATATCTTTTGGAGCAATTGGCAGAAACACCAGAGGTTGCTCTTATTGGTGTCGGTGGTGTTTCTAGTTTTGATGACCTTTGGGAATTTTGGAAATTAGGTGGTAAGGCCATGCAGGTCTACACTAGCTTCATCTATCAAGGCCCAGCTCTATTAAAAGATGTTTGTGATGGAATAGATCAAGCTTTAGTAAAAACAGGTGCTCGAAATTTAAATGAGATGTTAGCCGATTACAAAAACCTTCCTAGCGAATGGCGATTGTGATTCTCATTCTTCTCTCTTTATTACTCGTTCCACTGATTTTGCATTGTATTGATGGCCAAGCCTTATTGTGGTTCAACTTTATTTTTTGGTACGCAGCACTTATTGCTCCAAGCTTAATTTTAAGCTTCTTTGGACTCTCATGGAGTTCTAGTCGAGTTCTTTCCTTACTATTATTTAGCTTTCCTTTGTATCTGCTTGGTAATTTCTTTTCGATTCCATTTCATTGGAGTTACTGGTTAATCCTTTGTGTTGTTGGCATCATATTATGCCTGTCGAAAAAATCTAATGTCTCAAAACTAGAGTTTATTAAATCAGAGGTATTTTTCTTATCAGTCTTTAATATCTTTCTTGTCATTAATGCTTTTCACCCTGCTTTGTATTGGGGAGAAAAGCCGATGGATATTTCAACTCTAGGTTATTTTTTAAAATTGAGTATCGGGCCAATAACTGACCCTTGGGCCTATGGCACTAAACTTCAATACTATTCTCTTGGATATTTTTCGTGGAGTTGGCCTGCCAAATTGGCCATGATGGGACTTGAGCAAGCCTATGTTTATTCCATTGCTGGTGTTGCGGCTATGACAGCTTTCGGCGCCAATGAGTTTTATCAGTTTTTTTCAAAAAAATATTCTAGGTTTTTGGCCATCCTTTTTATTTTTATTGGTACCCTTGGCGTTTTAAACTCTTTGTCTCAAGAAAGCGTGTTTGGATCATTAAGTGCCTTTTGGTACGCGACAAGAATTTTTAGCTTTAATCATTTTGCTGAATTTCCGCTTTGGTCATTTGTCTTTTCTGACCTTCATCCTCATATGATGGCGTACCCATTACTTATTCTTGTGTTTTCGACCCTTATCAAGGCGATCAAAGCCAAGCCTGAAAATGATCAGCTTGTTATAGCGAGTCTTTCTTTAATACTGCTTCCTTGGCTCAATGCTTGGGATTTTTTAGTGATGATGGGTCTCGCTAGCTTAATATTACTCAGTTATACAAAAGAAGTTTTTACTAAAAGATATATAATCACTACGATTCTAATTTGCTTAAGCGGCTTGTCTGCTTTTAGCTTTTTAAGCTCAGCCAGTCGTACAAGTATTTTTGGTTTAGCTCCAAGCGCAGGTCTATACGGCTTAGTTTTACATTTTCTTGTACCAATATTGGCGATATTTTTTGTTGCCTATAGATTAAAAAATAAAAGAATGTGGTTGCTTTCAGCTTATCTCATCTTACTTGTTCTTATTGTTGATAATATAATCTTTATGGATAGAGTGAATACGGTCTTCAAGTTCATGACGACACTTGGTATCTGTTTAAGCTTATTCATTCCCGTTGTGCCGCTTTTGTTAAAAGGTAAAGCTCGTTTAATCAGTCAGCTATCTATTGGTATCATGGTTTTATTAAATCTTTTGTTGATACCCATGATTATCTCTTCAAAACCTTTCCCGGTTAAAATTCCAAGTCTTCAGGGCTTTAGTTTCTTAAAATATTCACTTCCGTCGGATTCTAAAATTATTGAATTCTTAAATCAGCAAAATGATTTGAGCTTGATTTTAGAATATCCAGGTAACAGCTTTAATTATCAAGCTTCAAGAATTAGTGCATTTACAGGGAATCCTCTTTGGCTTGGTTGGGATAATCACGTTGTCCTTAGAGGTAAGACTTGGAAGACAATCTTAGATCGTAAACAGTGGATCGATGGAATGTATAAAAGCCCCGACGCTCTGATGGTGCATTCTCAACTTAGTACAAATGACATTCGCTTTGTGATTGTGGGACCAACAGAGCAGGAGCATTACGATACTGACGGGTTAGAGAAGTTCTCTAAGTATCCAGATCTGTTTCGACCTGTTTTGTCTCATCTTTCAAGTACGTTATTTGAAGTTATATCTAAGTA
>CAYGRY010000033.1:0-18287 GCA_964352405.1 uncultured Halobacteriovorax sp. | reverse complement strand
ACATATTGCCGGCGCTTTATATTACAAATTTAACTTTCTTAAAACTTAATCTTATCCATAATATTATCGACGATGCCGTATTCTTTTGATTCAGCAGCATTCATCCAATAGTCACGATCAAAATCAGTCATCACTTGTTCAAGTGACTTATTACAATTATCAGCAAGAATTTTTGCACCAAGCTCTTTTGTTTTTAAAATTTGCTTGGCCTGAATTTGAATATCTGAAGACTGACCGTACATACCTTGGCCACCAATTGATGGTTGGTGAATCATGACACGACCACTTGGAAAGATACTACGCTTTCCTTTTTCTCCTCCAGAAAGTAGGAGAGAGCCCATACTTGCTGCAAGACCCATACAAACTGTATGAACCGGAGAGCTGATCATTTGCATTGTATCGTAAACAACCATACCAGAAGTGACGACGCCACCTGGAGAATTGATAAAGAATGTAATCGCTTTACCAGGATCCATCATTTCAAGATAGAGAAGGTCATTAGTAATTCTCTCAGCACTATCGTCTTGAACTGCTCCCCATAAAAAGACTTGTCTTCTTTCGAGGAATTTTTCACGGTGACGTTGCATATTTTCAAATAGCTTTTCAATAGCTTGGCTCATTAGTACTCCAAAATGACATTCGTAGATAATTCTTTGATAGCTTATCGGACAGGCACTATTAAATTAAAGCCCTATTCGCCAAGTTTTTCTTTCAGTTTCTAGACTTAGATTAGTTTAGTAGCTTATTAAAATCAAATAGTTACGCGTCAATCAAGAACCTTAATATACCATTTATTTAACCGATACGGTACAGGATGTTTATTAAGAACTTGCTAACCCTCACACTTATTAGTTTGCTTACCACAAGTTGTGGAGGGCAAAAGACGCGTACAAACTTCAATCTCACTGCTGGCGCTACAGTCACGGGTTTTAGTCTTGATGGTGGAACTTTTATTCGTGCCATTAACAAAGACTCAGGTACTGCGCTTGATATTGATATGACTAACGCAGAGACTGCACAAATTCCATTCGGATCATGGGACTTGCATCTTGTTGGCTATGGTGGTGCAGGAGCTTGGCAAGGGACTACTTATTGTGGGTCACTTACAAATGTTGATCTAGATCAACCAACAGCCAATTTATCTTTAACACTTGATCAAACAAATTGCGCAATTGAACCATATTTAACAATGATTTCAGATAAAGCTAGTTCACTTCAAGCTAATTGGGATTCAGCCCTTTGGGATACTGATAGCTGGGGACCGTAAGAGGGTATTATGAAAATTAATTGGGAAAAATCCATTCAATTCATAAAAGGATATGCTTTTGCCATTATTACAACATCGACGTTGGCACTTGCAGTAAGCACCAATATTCCAGGCTTTAATATCTTCACCAGCGGTACACCAATTTCATCAAGCGCAGTGAACGATAATTTTGGTAAACTTGCTGGAATTGAAGTTTATAAAGCGACGAATACAGCCGCATTAGTTCTTGATGATACGACTACGCTAATTTCAATGAGGTGTAATGCCATGGTTGATGATTGTCACTATGGAGCGATGACTTTAACCTCAACAATATCAAATGGAACTTATATTACTGAGGCAGCAACATCTGATACGAATTCGGGGACAGTTTCAATTTCTGGTGGGGGAAACTATTCTTTAATAACGATCGCTACCTCCGGTTGGTATGACTTTTATTTAAAAAAATCTATATCAACAATGCAGGTGACGTGGTCGGGTTCATCGTGTGATAGGTCTTACTTAGATTTTGAAACATTTATTAATAAGATTGAATCGGCCGCAACTACACCAAATATTCAAAATGAAGGTTTTGGTGATTCTAATTTTGGAAAAATTAGATTACGTAGGGCCAAGGAAGACCAGGACTGTTCGATGACTATTGAAACAACAGAGGATATTACTAAAGTTGAGCCAGGCTTTCAAAGAAGGGTTTACCTAACTGCCGGTGATAAATTCTATCTTGGCTATTCTTTTAAAAGAGATAATGTAACCAGTGGAGATAATATAACTGTTCCATCAGGTAACTTGGAATTTAAAATAGTCTACTTGCCTTAGTATTTAGGGCGTTGGTCGTATTCAATCGGATCTTCCATGCCAGCCTGAGCGAAACCGCGTAAGCGAAGAGCGCAAGAGTCACAAATTCCGCAAGCTTTGTCTCCGCGAGCATAGCAAGACCAAGAACTTTGAATCGGAGCATTTAACTCAACTGCTTTTTTTACAATCTCAAATTTCTTCATATGAATAACAGGCGTGATGACTTCAATGTCACCTTCTTTAGTACCCTCTTTAATAAGAGCATTAAGAGCTTTGTAATAACTTGGTCTGCAATCGGGATAACCAGAACTATCTTCTTCTACTGCACCAATATAAATCTTTTTTGCCCCAATCACTTCGGCCCAACTGACGGCCATCGATACAATATGCGTATTTCTAAAAGGAACATAGCTATCTGGGATTTCGTCGCTATCGCCTTTGTATTTTTTTACGTCGATGCCATCATCAGTGAGAGAACTTCCTCCAATTTGCTTTAAGAAAGTCACATCGACGACTTTTCGAAGCTCTTTTGGAACGTTATAGAATTCAGCAATTTTATGAAAGCACTCGAGCTCTTTTTCTTCGGTTTTTTGTCCATAGTTTAGGTGCAAAAAAGCGAGGTGTTCATGATTTGAACTGGCAATGGCAGCACTTAAGAGAGAATCCATTCCACCTGAAACGAGAGCGATCGCTAGGTTATTTTCTTTTTGACTCATGCTTGTTCAGCCTTTTTATTAATAAAGCTTAAGAATTGATCTACTTTAGATTTTGCTTTCGATTTTTTATCAGCCAAGGTTCCTTCTTTTTCTTGAACCATAATATAAAATTTAATTTTTGGTTCAGTTCCAGAAGGGCGTAGATAAAGGCGGTCTCCATTTTCAAAATGAAAGCCTAGAACGTTTGATTTTGGAAAATCGTCCATGCCTTTTTGATAGTCTTCAACCTTGCTAGCCGTTCTATCAATGATTTTTCCATTAAGTGCTCTAAAGCTTTCCATAATACGAGAGATTTTTTCTGCGCCTTCTTTTCCAAAATAATCGAGTGATAAAAGATGCTCATAAGAAAAGCCATATTCAGCGTAGATATCATCAAGTGCAGTGACCAAACTCTTGCCTTGAAGTTTGTAGTGTAAAGCCACTTCTGACATAAGAGTGACTGAGCTTACGCCGTCTTTGTCTCTAACATTTTTATGATTGAGATAACCAAAGCTTTCCTCTGTCGCAAAAAGAAAGTGACGCTCTGGTTGAGTTTTTTCAATCTTATTCATACGACCACAGATCCATTTAAAACCTGTTAGTGTATTTTCACAGTCAACACCAAACGCACTCGCGATATTTTCTTGAAGGGGAGTCGTGACGATTGTTTTGACGAAATACGAATTCTTAGGCAAACGACCTTGATTTTTTAGATTCGATAGAATGTAGTGAAGCATCAAGGTGCCAATCTGGTTTCCATTCAAGTAAACCACTTCATTATTTTCGATGAAGGCCAAGCCAAGACGATCTCCATCAGGATCACTTCCCATCACAATATCGGCACCAGTTCTCTTCATTTGCTCAACGGCCATAGCAAGTGCTTCTGGGTTTTCAGGATTTGGAGATTTTACAGTTGGAAAATGACCATCTGGCTTTGCCTGTGCTTCAACCACAGATACGTTGGTAAATCCCATTTTTTCTAATGCAACAGAACATGGAATAAGTGCTGAGCCGTGAATGGGAGTGTAGACTATTTTTAAATCAGCGCCGCTCTTTTTAGAAAGCTCTGGATTAATAGCTGCAGCATAGATGGCGTCTTGGTAAGCGTTTTCTACATCTTCACCAACCCAATGAATAAGACCTTTTGCAACACCATCATCAAAGTTCATATGCTTGAGCGCAGAAAAATCAGTCAGCGCTTTATAACGATTAATTATACTTTCATCATTTGGAGGTGTGACTTGTGCGCCATCATTCCAAAAAACTTTGTAGCCGTTGTAAGCAGGCGGGTTATGAGATGCAGTTACCATAACTCCAGCATTAGCTTTGTGATAACGAACCGAGAAGGAGAGAAGTGGAACTGGGTTTAGTCGTTGATAAATATAAGCATGAATTCCATTGGCGGCATAAACAGTGGCAGCTTCTTTCGCTAGTTCAAAACTCATGATTCGAGAATCATAGCTAATGGCAATTTTGGGCTCAGTCTTTTCATGGTGATTGGCCAAAACTTCATCGGCAATCGCCTGACTGGCTTTTCTGATCGTGTAGATATTAATGCGATTGAGACCAGCACCCAAAATCGAGCGAATACCGCCTGTTCCAAACTCTAGATCTTTATAGAAACGCTCGGTAATTTCCTTAGTATCGCCGGCATCGATGAGGTCTTGGATCTCTTTACGACTGGCGGCGTCAAAAATATTGTTGTTTGTCCACCATGTGGCCTTTTCAAGTGCTTGCTTTTCCATTGGTCTAACCTTAAATATAATGGGAATCAGAAATGCCTAATATTCGCAAAATCAGTGAAATGTGGCAACTTAGCTGTTCTATGTATGTTTATCGTTTAAGGAGCCCAAGACATGGCAAATACAAGTATGAAACACCCAAAGAATATCGCTGGCGCTTGGTTTTGCACTGACCCAGACGACGATAACGGTGAAGGTTGTATCGCTTGTAACGTTTGTTACACAGGTGCTCCAGACTTTTTCGCCGAAGATGAAGATGGTAATGCCTATGTTGTGAAGCAGCCTTCGACTCCAGAAGAAATTGAGCTATGCCAGGAACAGCTAGAAGCATGTCCGGTAGCTTCAATTGGTAATGACGGCTAATTCGCCTCTAATCCCGCAGTCAATTACTCGGATAAGAGCCTTCACTTTAAGTGCTTTACCTTAAGTACCGATAACTCTTAGTGAAGTACTTCTTACTTATTTTCATAAGCTTAAATCTCTATGCTCAAGATTCTGTCTCGAATTCTAGTGCCGTTGATGTTGAAAAATTTTGTAGCGGACCGACTGTCGAAATCGATGGAGTTAACTTCGTTGTTCAAGATGAAGGTTTTTGTGATGCCTTAACAAAGCTTAAGCAAGAAAATGAAACTGTTGATGCGCAATTTGTTCAAGATATTATTGTCTCCTTGGATGAAGTGGAAGCGCTAACTAATCAAACGGACTTTTGTCTTATCAATGAAGCTGACTTACAACAACTCAACACTCCATCTGTTTATGATAGGGCACTAACTCTTGGCCAAGATCAAGATAGATGGAAATTAAGATTTTACGCTAGCCATTCTTTTACAACGTACTTCGATACCGACATGCGAATGCGCTCGAGTCGAATCAATGTAGATATCCAAGATTACTCTTGGACCGAGAGAAGTAGCCGAGAGTTTTTTACACCAAGCACTTGGCAAGAAGAAGGAAACAACCCTTTTCAAATGATTGATGAGCCAACAAATACTTTCACTCTTAGTTTGGAAAAAAATGGAAATGAATTTTTTCTGTCAGCCTTTCATCCAAAATTTTTACAAAATGATCAAACAAGACAAGTAAGCGGAACTACTGATGGTGTCGAAGTTAATGGTGTCCAGCCAATTAACAAACCCTTTGATAGCTATGACCAAGTTCCTGGAGAAATGGAATTAGTGCGCAACCAAAACACGCATCAACAGATGATATTCGAAGTTGGTTACGGTCATCGCTTTAAACTCCTAGAAGGTAGAGCAGGCAGTCTGGTTTATACCCCAAGTGTAGGTGTCGGTGTTACAGTTGGTGCCAATTATAGCGTCATCGTTAAAGAAGGAACTTGGTGGGAATTCGATGACTATACAGACAGACTAAAAGTTCAAGGCTTTGGAGGAAGCATCAGCAATCGCCTTGAGTATAATACTCCGAATAAGAAGTTTGGTGTGTTCTATGAAAATAAGCTCGGCTTTTATAAGCAAGATCATGGCTTTTTAGATGGAACTCAACAGTATGATTTAAAGTTTATGGGCAATAATGTTGGCGTCGTGTTTATGCTATACAACCCAAAAAAGAAAAAGTCCTTCAAAAATTAGATAGAATCCATAAATCCTTTCTATTTTCAATATGATTAAATTATCGGTATTAATGCCTTTCACAAACAAGAGAGGCAAAAGATGAAATCTTTATTAGTACTTATATCTTCAATATTATTTTCAGCAAATGCAGTAGCTTGTTACTCGCAAGCAGTATCGGTTTACACACAAGCAATGAATGAGCGCAGACATGATAATCTACATGTTTACAAAGAAGCGGTGCAGCTAAAGGCTGGCCAAAGCTATGACAGTTACGGCGTGATCTTTGAATATGAGCAAGATGTGCTTATCTATGAGGGTTCAAGTGAGTTTATGAGTGGATTTGGAGTTGAAGCAATCGTTTTAGAACCAAATACATGTCGTTTAATTGAAATGGTTCAAGTTTACGCAGAATAATAATTTTTTACTTTCGCGCCGTCCCGATGCTTGCTAAAATTTAGGCAATTGATTTTTAACTTTTGGCCTCAAGGGGTAAGCATGAATCCAACCACAATGGAAGTGATTGGAACGGCGATGTTCGCATTAGCGGTTCTACACACTTTTCTCGTCTCCAAGTTTCAACATCTCGCACATAAATATCCAGAAGGATCGATCGGTGAAAACCTATTTCACTTTCTTGGTGAAGTAGAAGCCGTTTTTGGTATTTGGTCTGCCTTGTTTTTAATTGCTTATTCTTTTGTTTCTGGATTTGCCGTTTATGATGAAGCTCATCACGTTGTTGGTGGTGCTCTAGGTTATCTTGAAAGCTTGAACTTTACTGAACCTGCATTTGTTTTTGTTATTATGTGTATGGCCGGTACTCGTCCCGTGATTATTTTTGCTGAAAAAATCATCATGGCGATTTCAAAAATCATTCCTCTACCTGGTAAAATGGCCTTCTACGTTTCAGCTTTAATTATTGGACCTCTTCTTGGTTCTTTTATTACTGAGCCTGCGGCCATGACAGTGACTGCACTTATTTTACTAGATTATTTCTATTCTAATAAAATGAGCTCAAAGTTTATGTACGCAACGATTGGTCTATTATTCGTAAATATTTCAGTTGGTGGAACACTCACTCACTTTGCCGCGCCTCCGGTATTAATGGTTGCCGCTAAATGGCAGTGGGGAATTGGACATATGTTCATGCACTTTGGTTGGAAGGCAATAATCGCTGTTATTATTTCAACTATTTCGATTGCTTTTTTCTTTAGAAATGAACTTACTGGAAAATTAGAAATCAAACAAAAGCACGATAACTATATGGTTCCAACTTGGTGGATCACTATGGTTCATCTTATTTTTATGGCCATGGTTGTTTATACTGCTCACCATATGGTTTTCTTCTTGGGTCTTTTCTTGTTCTTCTTAGGCTTCACGACAGTGACTCAAGAATATCAAGACAAAATGAAGTTAAAAGAATCACTTCTTGTTGGATTCTTTCTTGGAGGACTTGTAACTCTAGGTGGAATGCAAGCTTGGTGGCTTAAGCCAGTTATTTCTTCTTTAGGAGACTTAACACTTTATCTTGGTTCAACGGCATTAACAGGTATTACTGATAACGCTGCTCTAACTTATCTTGGCTCATTAGTTGAGTTAACTGACTCTCAAAAATATAACCTTGTTGCTGGTGCTGTAACTGGTGGTGGTTTAACTGTTATAGCTAACGCTCCAAACCCAGCTGGATTTGGTATTCTTAAAGATTCATTTAAAGATGGAATTAGTCCGTTAGGATTATTAGTGGGATCGTTGTTTCCAACATTTATCTGTATTCTAGCTTTTCAGTTATTACCAAGTTTCGGTCAATAAAATAAGAAAGCCACCTTCGGGTGGCTTATTTTTATTCTAAATTTAAAACCCATTCTTTATTTGGTGCTTCTCTTCGACCTTCTTGGATATCAAGTAAGGCTTGTCTTAAAGACGTTGAGCAAGGACCTGGTGCAGATGGAAGTTTGTAAACAGTTCCGTCTTTTTCCGCGATTTGATGAATTGGAGTAATGATGGCAGCTGTTCCACAAGCAAAGGCTTCAGTACAACGACCTGACTTAATCGCCTCAATTAATTCATCTATCGTGAGTTTCTTTTCCTCAACTTGGATATCAAGTTGAGGAGCTATGGCTAGAAGTGAATTTCGTGTGATACCTGCCAAGATAGAATCAGTCAGAGCAGGAGTGACAAGCTTGCCGTTGATGATGCAGTTAAAATTCATACCTGACATTTCTTCAACATTCTTTCTAGTGACAGCATCAAGCCATAACGTTTGATCGTGTCCAAGTTTTTTAGTTTCAATAGCAGCTTCTAAAGCAGCAGCATAATTGCCACCAGTTTTAGCATTACCTGTTCCGCCTGGGGCTGCTCTTACAGCTGTTCGTTCGATTAAAACCGAAATCGTTCCACCACTAAAATAAGAGCCTGAAGGGGAGGCAACAATCATAAATTTAAAACTATCTGAAGGCTTAATTCCTAGCGCTTCTTCTGTGGAAAACATGAAAGGGCGAAGATAAAGAGATTCGCCAGATCGTCTTGGAATGATTTCACTACAAAGCTTAGAAAAAACTTTAACTGCTTCAACAAAGTCTTCTACTGGAACTCCTGGCATCGCCATACGTCTAGCAGAATGATTAAAGCGCTTAGCATTTTCATCCGGACGAAATAAAAAAGGACCATTTCCTTTAATTCTATAGGATTTTAGACCTTCAAAGATTTCTTGCCCGTAGTGTAGAACTTTAGAGGTTGGAAGCATGCTAATTGGGCCAAATGGAATGATCGTCATCTCGCTCCATTTACCATTTTCAAAGTTGGCTTCTAGCATTACTGGCGCCATGACGCGACCGAACCCAAGTTCTTCTGGGATAGTAAAATTTTTAACAGCCTGCTGAGCTTCACTTGTTATGTTGATTTGCATCGAATCTCCATGAATTTTGTAGCCAGACGTTAGCAAAAAACACACAAATGCGCGAATAGTGAATCTAAAATTTGCCCTGCGGCAACACCTTGATTAAACTTAGATCATGTTTGAAAAAAATATAAAAATCCTCGTTTTGCTCCTATGTTCTGTTTTTGCTTTAAATGCCCAGGCACAGCAGCGCTTCTATGTGAATATCAAAGGGACGATAGCTCAAATAGAAAGTGTAAAAAAACGTTCAGAATATCGTATGTCAAAGAATGTCGATTTTTGTCGTGGTGTAAAGATGCCAAAACCGACAGCAGGTTGGATGTGTAAAAAAGTTGGAAACACCCAAGCGGCGTGTTCAAGACAATATGAATGTGCTTTTGTAGATAATAAGTTCAACCGTAAATCAGAAAGCCTTCGAACTTATCAAGCGATGAAGGCGACTCCAGCTCTTACGACTTCTTATTCAATTGCCCTTTCAAGCAAACCAAAGTTTGCTGCACGAACTGCAAGTAAACCAGTTGCTGCAAAACAAGTGGTAAGACAAAGAAAAGTAGTCAAAGCCGTGCCGACACCAACGCCTACTCCGATGGTTCAACAGCAACAGTCACTTGAAGATGATCTTTTTGCAGAACTTGAAGAACCACAACAAGAAGAAGCTAAACAAGAAGAAGTTAAGCAAAATGACGACGTATTTGAAGATTCTTTTGCAGATGAAAAACCTACTTCTGATAAGGAAGAATCTTCAAGTCAGTCAGAAGAATCTATTTCAATTTGGAACTTTTTAAGACTTGATTTGTCACTGAGCCAAACTAGTGACGAGACAGGATCTCAAACAGTGATTGAAGGGGGATGGAGGCCAAGATGGATCTTTTCAAAGAACTGGTCCTTTGATGCACGTTTAGGCTTTGCCCAACGTAGGGCCATTGCCGATTCTGATGAAGAAGCTTTCTCAATCCTTGAAATGGCAGGATTTCTCAATCGCCGCTTAGGTAATTGGAGGCTGTCAGGTGGATTTGGTCGTCAAAGCTGGGGTGGAGAAGGGACACTTGGTGCTCAGACTCCGACATTTTTCGCTGCTGGTGCCTCCTACCTTTGGACTGACACAAAGATGCTAGGAATCGAAGGCGTAGAGTTTAAATATCTAAGCATTTCTGATGAGGCCGCAAGCTCTACAATGAGAATTGGTCTTCTTTTCAAATTTTAAACACTTAGAGTGATACTTTTTTACACTCGCGCTCTACAGATGAGAATTTATTCTAGATAACATACCTCTTAAGAGGGAAATGTTATGAAAATTATAATTGGTCTAATTACATTCCTAATTGCCACAAGTGTCTTTGCTCAAGATGAAAGACCGAGTGATCTATGGACATGGATGATCGCTGGTAAACAGCGTTTGGTCGTAAAATGTCATTCAAGGGGAATTGTTAATATCGACTCTTTTGATAGTGAACTTGCGCTTATTAAGAGAACGACTGGTGATAATGGTTGTGAAGTTTTTGACGTTCTTCATGTTCAAGACGATCAAAACGATGCTTGGTTAAAAGACATTCATATCAATGCCACCATCTATGGTTTAGATCGCTTAAAGCGCTCTCCATCAACATTATTTCGTTTAAGTTTGTTCGATAGAATTACGTATCCAATTAAGCTTTTAGGAATAAGAAAACAGACCAAGCGCCTAGGGAAAAAACTCACTCGCTTTCTAGAAGAAGGAGAGTTTCCAAGAACTGAGCAAGTTTCAACAGAATACTTCAATCGATTCATCGAGCAATCTCAAATAGCTCATGAAGATTTTTTAACTTTATCTAGATAAATAAAAAAGATGGTTGGGCTAGACAGGGTTGAACTGTCGACCTCTACTACCAAAGTCTGATGGATCATTTTCTTGAATTCTCTCAACTTTTACATGAAGAATATTTAACTCTAGTTAGATAAAGTTTATTCAGTGTTTAATCTTTTGACAGTTCTTATACACTTAAGTACTTGAAATAATGAACTATCCCTTGGCCATAAATTTGCTTTTATTAATGTAAATTAATAATTAGCCAGAGGTTAGTATGAAAATATCATTTTTGCTTTTAACTTTATTTATTTCACTTCAAGTTTATTCGGCTAGCTTGGAGGATAGTTTTGAAAATTTTGATAATATCTTTTGTTCGATGTCGAATCCCGGGGAGCCAATTCACCTTATTGCTGATCCTGGAATGTTTGTAATCAAGACAAAGTTTGTTGAACAATCAGTTGATCCAGATGTTCTTTTTTCAGATACTTATAGAGTTAAAATATATGGAGTATTCTATAAAGGAAGACTTTTATTTGAATCAAAACTAAAGCACATGATTGTTCAATTTCAAGCAAAGATTGATTCTGCACAAACAATTGGTGCAGCTCTAAAACTGGTTCATAATAATTGCTATATCTATGGAGCTACAATTGTAGAGTTTGATGAAATCGATATCGAAGAGTCAGGAGATACAACTGTAAACAACTCAGATCGAAACTCTGTAAGACAAAATTCATCAAACTCAGTCTTACTGAACCAATCTCAAGCTACAGAACAAAGATAGATGGTTGGGCTAGACAGGGTTGAACTGTCGACCTCTGCCATGTCAAGGCAGCGCTCTCCCACTGAGCTATAGCCCATCAGTGAAGCCGTAAATATAGGTGTTCTAACTAGAATTCGTCAAGTGACGGACCGTTTTAAAAAGGTCTATCATGGCGAAATCCATGAAGAATATTAAAGACTATCGCCTCAATTTAAGCCTCATCGGACTGATCATCAGACAGTTTCGTGAGTTTTGGTACTATTACTTAGGGGCTTTATTAACGCTGGTAGCCACTCATTGGATTCAAAGTAATTTACCGTTCTACGCTAAAGATCTCGCCGATATGGTGGAAAAGGGTAGTGAATCCATTGAGTCGTGGCCCTTTGTGCTAATGGCTTTAGGAATTATTGTCTTTAGAACATCTTCTAGACTTCTTTTTTTCTATCCTGCGCGAATTCAACAAAAACTTTTACGGGTTGAGCTTTTAGAGCGACTTGAAAATACATCACCTTATCGTTTTGAAAAAAGAAGTGCGGGTCAGCTCTTTCAAATTTTAAATGGTGATATAGAGCAAATCAGAGCATTGATTGGTTTTGCTCTTTTGCAGATTGGAAATATCATTATCTCATTAGCGATTTTGTTACCAAAGCTAGCTGCCTTTGAAAGCCGCCTCTTAATTGCTTTACTACCAATGCTTGGTTCGTCGCTCATCTTCACTCTCTTTGTTGTAAAAAGTAGAAAATGGTTTCGTCTCGTTCAAGATAGGGCCGGTGAAGTTAATAATTTCTTAATAGAGTCATTCGTCGGTAAAAGAACAATTAAAAATTATCATGCTGAAAAATCATTTATAAATCTTTTTTCTCAAACTTCATGGCATGAACTTCAGGCGACTTTTAGATCAGGTGTTAATATTTCTATCGCTATGCCTTTGATTCCTCTTGGGGTTGGGCTGTCTTTGATTTGGGGTGGTTGGATTATTTGGGAATTGCAATTGGGTGCATCTTCACTTGTTTTATTTTCAGGCTTTGTCTTTTTATTCTTAGAGCCGCTGGCTTTCTTTTCATGGATTGGCGCTGTATTTTCTTCTTCATCTACGGCTTGGGATCGAATCGCTGAGCTTATCGTTGATTTAGATAAGCCTTCACCACTAGAAGCAACGACAGACTCTAAGGTTGATTTTTGGGACAAGAGAATCGATATCCCTTATCTTGAAAATAAATGGAACGTTCTTGTTGGGGCAACTGGTTGCGGTAAAACGCATGTACTTAAACAACTTGCTCAGCGCTTTAAAAATCAAGGCCGAAGTATTTCGTACGTTGCTCAAGAGCCGTATCTATATAATGACTCACTTGAAAGAAATATCTTTCTTGGACAAGAGATTACTGAGCAAAAGCGTACTCGAGCCCTACAACTCTTAAAACTTTTCGCCTTAGATTTTTTAGAAAGCAACGATAAACTTCTCCTAAAACTAGAAGTTGGAGAAAATGGTAAAAGACTTTCAGGTGGCCAGGCAAAACGTCTTTGTTTAGTTCGAACTTTAATGTCTCCAAGTGAAGTTCTATTATGGGATGATCCTTTTTCATCTGTTGATCTCATTCACGAAAAACAAATTTTAAGTGCGCTTAGAAATGCCCCTGAACTTAAAGATAAAACATTAATTCTAACTTCACATCGTTTATCGACTGTGAGGCAAAGTGATTTTGTGTTAGCGCTTGAAAAGCATAACGGTGTCATCGAAAGTGGTCAGGTCAATAATCTGGTTGCTGCTAATAGTAAAAGTTGGACATATGAGTACTTCGAAAAGCAAATGGTCTGATCTGCTTTTTTTTAAAGGTTGCGGCATTCTTGTCGCTTTTGTTTTGGTCTGCCTTTTGGTGGCTTCAGCACTTGGTATTTTAGTTCCAAGGCAAGTCACGGAACTTTCTAGAGCCTATGAAAACAAGAATGAGTATATCAAAGCACTTTGGTATCTTGGAGCAATCTTTGTCGGCACTTATGTTAACAGAGTCGCTTATCAACTGTTAATTAACGTTTATATTCGTCGTTTGGTTCAGCACGTTCGCATGACTTGTTATAAAAAGTGGATGATGGCCCATGATGTGATGACTTCTAAAAAGGATATTGCTGAGAGGTATCCTCAAGGTGAAGTTTTGGCGAGAATTGTTTCCGACACTGAATCTTTAAGAGAACTTGTGACGTCAG
Source organism: uncultured Halobacteriovorax sp. (assembly GCA_964352405.1). Taxonomy (GTDB): domain Bacteria; phylum Bdellovibrionota; class Bacteriovoracia; order Bacteriovoracales; family Bacteriovoracaceae; genus UBA4207. The sequence goes on along the minus strand of CAYGRY010000033.1, from coordinate 4,573 downwards.
GAACCTTCGGTATTTTTATCGATATCTTTTTCGTCGTTTCTTGCCTTGCCAGTTTTATCAGCCTCAATAGCTTTGTTGGATCAACTCTTGCTGTGTCTGAAATTCTCGCAGCTCTTCTTCTACTGTGGGGGAGTCGAAGGATGCGTGAAGTCTTTCATGCCGTTTCAAAAGCCAGAGGGATGGTTCAAAGGACGATTGCTAACTTGGTTGGTGGTTTTTCTGAAACTCACTATAATCAACATGAAGGCTACGCTAGTAAACGTGGAGAGATTGCCTTTAACGACTACTTAAACAAAATTTTGAAATCGAATGTTTGGGATGCAGGTTACTATTCTTTAGCCGAATCTCTTTATCCTTTGTTGCTATGTCTAATGGTTTTTGTTTTTCCTTATTCAGGAATTCGAGAAGCGGCTTTAATTTTCGCTATCGTCGATCTTATTCAACGTTCGATTGGACCAGTTAAGGATATCGCTTCAAAAATTGCTAACGTGCAAAGAGCTTCGGCAGGAGTTTCAAGACTGCAAGAGTTTCTAGGTGACCTTGAAGATGTACCTTCGACTCCTACAATGGTGAATTCTGATTTTGACGATATTAAAATCTCCTCACTCACGCTTCATGTCGATGAATTTATTTATCCAAAAAAATCTGAGTCTGATGATATTCCATTTGCAATCAGTGACGTGAAACTTGAGGCAAAGTCTGGAGAAGTTATCGGTATTGTTGGCCTATCAGGTTGCGGAAAATCAACACTTTTAAAAATTATGGCAGCTCAAATTATTCCTGAAAAATTTAGCATTGATCTTAAGTTTGAAAATAATTCATCTCTTAAATGGGACGGAAAAGATATTTCAAGACATGCTCTCTACCAGCGACAAGTCGGTTTAGTTTCGCAGGAGTCTCATCTTTTTTCTGAAACCTTACGTTTTAATATTACTTTGAATCCCGAACATGAAGAAAGGTTTGATGAATTTTGGGCCTGGGTTTGTTCAAAGATAGAATACTTAAAAAAATGGAATCTCAATCCGAATGATAAAATAGAACCAAAAGAGTTGTCGGCGGGACAAAGACAGCTTTTGGCAGCGATTCGTGCTTGTTATCTAAAAAAGACGATTGTTCTTCTAGATGAAATTTCATCGGCGCTTGATTCGGAGCTTGAAGAAGCGCTTAGAGAAGTCGTTCGCCTCATCCAGTCCTCGTGTTTGACGTTTGTCGTTGCGCATCGTTTGGAGACTGTACGTAATGCCAATAAGATTATTGTGATGGAAGATGGCCGAGCTATCGACTCAGGCATTCACAGTGAATTGTTAAACTTTAGCAAAGTCTATCAAGAATTTGTGGCTGAACTGTCGCTTTCGAACTCCTGATCAGTTAATATTCCCTAGATTGAATATTATTAAGGAGTTCTAATGAAACGTTCATGGTTTATCGCTGGCGCTTTAGTGGCGTCTGCTCTCATAGGATTTAGCTCTTGCTCACAAGATGCTTCTTCAAAGCCAAATTTTATTTTTAAAGCTGCACCAAAGACTGGCATCGTTGCCAAGATTGGTGATGTAGAAGTGACAGAGCAAGAAATGCTTAAAGGTATTGAAAGCCAAGTCTATGAAGCTGAAGAGAAGCTACATGAACTTAAAATGGGGCGTATTCGCTCTTTAGTGCTTAAATCTTTAATGGACGCGGATCCAAGAAAGAAAGACCTTTCTAATGACGAGTTTCTTGATAAGTACATCGCAAGTAGCGTAAAGGTTTCTAATAAAGATATCGATGCTTTTATTGCTGAAAGAAAAATTCCTAAAGAAAACGTGAACGATCAAATTAAAGAAAAAGTTCGCCAGTTTATCGAGATGGAAAAGAAGAAAGAAGCGATTGAAAACTGGATTGGTGAGAAAACAAAAAAATCACCAGTTGAAGTTTATCTTGCACAACCATCTCGTCCGACATTTGAAGTTGATCTTGGAAATGCACCGTTTGCAGGTGGCGCTGATGCAAAAGTTACAATTGTAGAGTTCTCTGATTTTCAATGTCCATTTTGTTCAAAAGGGGCGGAGATCATGAATGAACTTAAAAAGAAGTACGGAAAGAAAGTTAAAATTGCTTTCAAAAACTATCCACTTCCATTTCATACACACGCTAAAGACGCCGCTCATGCAGCACTTTGTGTGAACGAGCAAAATCCAGAAAGTTTTTGGAAGCTTCACGACATCATGTTTGCTGATCAAACAAAATTATCAAAGGAAGACCTTAAAGCGTCGGTTAAAAAAATTGGTGCTAAGGCAGACGAATTTGATAAGTGTATGGCATCAGGCAAGTTCATGGCGGCGATTGAAGCCGATATGGAGCAGGGGAAAGAGCTAGGCGTTCAGTCGACTCCAACCTTTTTCGTCAACGGTCAGCTCATCAATGGAGCTCATCCAGTTGAGGTTTTCTCTGAGATTATTGATCAAGAATTAGCTAAGTAATTGTTTTTCGACTCTTAAAGAAAGCGTCCCACGGAGATTCTTGCCTGGGACGCTTTTTTTTCGCCTTTCCGCTAAAATTATTAGGATGACCCTATTGGGGTAATTTGAAGTTTTAGGGAATTTCATAATGGATATCAACGATTACAATACAAAGCTGGCATCAACTAGATCTCGTTACAGAGACGCTGCCGACTCGTTGAAAGAAAACTACGATGAGCGTCTGAAAAATATTCAAGACACTCATGACATGAAAACCACCAAGCAACGTGATAATTACATCGAGAATAAAACAGAGTTAGAAAAACAAGTTCAAGACATGGGCGATAACTATAACGCTAAAACCCGTGAAACAATCGATCAAAAACAAAATGAATATCGTGATCGAGTGATGGCACAAAAAGCTGATTATGAAGCTGAAATGAATGCCACAAAAAATGAATTTAAGCAGCGCCTAGATGATTTATCAAGCAGCTATCGCTTAAGTGCTGAAGAGCGCGATTCGAATAACGCCCACACCAATGAGCAAAATAGAAAACGTTACGATGATGCTCTTAATGCTTCAGTTTCAAAGTATTCAAACGAAGCTAAACGAGCTGGCGATATGGCGCAAGATGCTCAAGCCAATTTTAAACAGCAAATGGGTGATGAACGTAGAGCTTTAATGGCAGAGCACCGTGATGAAAGACAAGGCTTAATCAAGCAGTCTTCAAGCATGAAAAATAATGCTAAGTCTGCTCACCAAGAAGAACTTGAAACGCTTCGAAAGGTTCAAAATGCTGAGCTAAACTCTCGTCAATCTCACAATGATCAACGACTACATAATCAGCGCTATCAAAGTAATCTTCAAGCAGGTCGTATGCGTGAATCTTTTGAAGAGATGGCAAAGAAAATGGAAGACTCGACAGGCAGAGAGCTTAATCGCCTGAATGAAGAAAATTTAGAAAAGCAAACGACTCTTTCTGATCGCTTTGCCAAAAATAGAGGCGATCTTGAGCGCAAGCTTGCAAGCGTTGAAGAGTCATCTTCTTACTTAAATAAATCAAATACTGAAGATCGTATTAAGAAATCAAGTGATGCTAGAGTTAAAAACGTTATTGCTCAGATGGATGAACAAGCTAAGCGTGGAACGATTAAAGAAGAGCGTTTAGCTGAAGGGTTCCAACAAGATCTCGACTCCCAAGCCCTTGATGCTAGAAAAGCTATTGATTCAAAAGAGCGCGAGATCAACCGTCTTAACGGTGAAGTTATCGGAAGCCTTAAAACAAAGCATATGCAAGACGCAGAAATGCTTAAGCAGCAGCAACGAAATACAGAAGCGAGTGCTGAAGAAAGTGTTCTTAAAGTAAAGCGTTCAAACAAGAATCAAGTCACAACACTTCATAAAGAGTATGGAAGACAGCTTAATGCTCTTCAAGAAGATAAGTCGCAATCTATTGCTGATTTACGTCTTGAACAAGCGAAAGAACAGACAGCTTATCTGCAAAATGTTCAGCGTGATGTCAGAAATGAAAAGCTTGAAATGCAAGATGACTTCCAAAACAAGTTTTCAACTAAGGTTGATCAGCTAAATCAAAAAATTGCTAAACTTGAAATTGAACAGAAATCTACAATTGATAAATATGAAGCTCGCCTTGGCCAGATGCAAAAGCAACAAGTTCAAAAAGAAGTTGCCAATAGTGTTGCAGAAGAAGATAGACGATCTGAAGATCAACGTGCTTTCCAAAGAGCATTTTCAAATCAACAACGCACTTTTGATGACACCTTAAAGCAAATCAAACGTGACGTTGATACTCAGCTTGCTAAAATGAAGCATTATAATGAAGTTCAAGTCGGGACCATTACAAGAGACTACGACAACCAAATTATGCGTGAACGCCAAGAAAGCGATAAAGAGCTTAAGACGAAGATGGCGACGGCGGAGGCCGAATATAAACGCTTCCAAAGCTTCCATGAGACTCAGATGAACGCAATTAAAGATCAGTACGAGCTTAAGATGGAAAAACTTCGTCAAGCCAACGTTGACGCTAATCTGAAGACGGAACAAAGAAGTACCGATCTAGCTTAAAGCTTCATTCCCCAAGCCAAAACTTCCTGCTATGATGACTCCAAATAAGGGA
>CAYGRY010000032.1:0-29990 GCA_964352405.1 uncultured Halobacteriovorax sp. | reverse complement strand
TAGTTGCCTACATCTATCAATCGATCCATACTCTTGGCATGATTACACGACGCTCAATTAAAGAATTAATGGTCTTCGCTCTGCCTATCATCGCCGGTCAAATGGGCCAAATGATGTTTGGCGTCGGCGATATTATGGTGGCAGGTCGCTACTCAAACGACGTGCTGGCCGCACTTGGCACAGCGAATGGGATTTTTGCTCCATTTTTAATGGTTGGTCTGGGCGTGAGTTATGCCATTGGTCCTATCGTTGCCAAATACCGTGGTGAAAATACCGATCGTCCTGAAGCGGTTTTTACCGCTCAAGCTCTAGGAACTATCATCAGTTTCTTTTTATACGGACTGCTTTTAGTCGTCAGTGCCAATCTGGAGATCTTCGGACTTAATCCACAAATTGAACCAATGGTGGCCCAATACTTAAAAATTGCAGGTATCTCTACTCTGCCAATGCTTTTATTCCAAGTTTATAAAGAATATTTGCAAGCTTGGGATAAAACCGTTTATGCCAACGGGCTCATTCTGGTTTTTAATATTGTTAACGTCGCCCTTAATACAGTCATGATGTTTGGTTTACTCGGCGTTCCTGAAATGGGAATAGAAGGTGCGGCCTGGGCAACAGTGATTTCTAGAACACTGATGGCGATCGTTTTATTTGCTCACACAAAAAAGTTTAGAGAACACTCATATAAAGTTGATAAAGGTCTTCTGAGTGAATTTTTAAAGCTTGGACTTCCAATCGGTTTTTCAACTCTTTTAGAAGTGCTCTCTTTTTCAACTGTTACCGTTTTAATTGGTGGCATGGATATCATCACCTCGGCTTCTCATAATGTGGTTTTAAACTTGGCTTCCCTCACCTTTATGATTCCACTGGGTCTCTCAAGTGCAGTCAGTGTTAAAGTCGGCCAGTCTTATGGCGCAAAAGATAATACAGGGATCATGACTTGGTCACATTCTGCCCTTAGTTTTTCCGCCACGGTAATGTTTATCACCGCCATGACCTATACGCTGATCCCAGGAATTCTTTTGGCGTTTTTCACCGATGATCAAAGTGTGATTGCAGCTTCGGCTAAGCTTTTGATCTTTGTCGCTCTCTTTCAGATTCCTGATGGTCTCCAAGTGACTTTATATGGAATTCTTCGAGGCGTTGGTATCACTAAGCTTCCAATGGTTTTTGCCTTTGTGGCCAACTGGATGATTGGTATTCCGTGCGGATATTGGCTAGCGAATTCTTATGGAATGGGTGCTGCTGGTTACTGGGCGGGTCTTGCGATTGGTCTGACGATTATGTGCTTATGTCTTGGAACTCTTTTTTATAAGAAAGTTAAAAGCCACTAAAAGTCTTTTGATACAATTTTAATGCCATCAACAATCTTCTCTTTGATCTTATGCTCAAAGTTTTTAGAATAATCGATTTGATTCCACACTTCATTTTTCACACAGACTAAGACTTCATCAATGATTTCATTGGCGCGAGCTTGTGTAATCCTGCAAAACTTAGCCGTTTCAATAAAATGCCTACGATTGATTCTCTTGGCGGTGTAGTGATTTGATTTTCCCATGCCTAAGGCCATTTTGTATTTACCAACACCAATTTCTTTTTGATTTAAAGCGGGAAAGATGGAAAGAATGTCATAAAGAGGGGCTAAGAAATACCCTTCTTTAGCGTATTCAATTGAGTAATTTTTTGCATGACCATCAATCGCTCCAAGAATATAAAAAACCACAAGAGATTTAAAAAAGGTTTCTAAGTCTTCTTTTGCCTTCACACTTGTTTCTAAAATCGAAACGATCTCTTGTACTCCTGGGCCATTATCAGACTGATATTTTTTAGTAGAAAAATATCCAAGAGCTTGGCACATATCTTCTTGGGCCTTTCTATAAATAATACCCTCTTTTAAAAGTCGATCAAATCTTTCGACTACTAAAACAAATTCACCATCAAAGTCTTTAATATCGACGTCTGCGACTCTAAGACCAAAAGCCTGACATAATTTCATACAAAAATATTCATTATGCACACTGGTTCTCATATCAAGCCCGTGGGTTTCAAACTTCATGGCAGGTTTAAAGATATGAGTCGTGGGTGTTATCCCAGTCGGTCGATGCCACTTATCATTCCAAAAAAGCAGCGCTGTTTTTTCTTGTACACCGGCCAATGAAATTCTTAAGTCTTCGACACCAGAGCTCATGCCCAAAGGCCTAGACTTCAAATTTTTTATCACCGCTCCAATCTCTTGATGCGATAAAACAATCCCCGTCGGTGCCTTATCGTTGGTCTGAGTCTTGTCCTCAGAGTTGGTAAAAAGAAGGGCTCCAACACAGTCGTGCCCTATGGCGCTGAGTAAATCAAAATGATCTGAGCTTTCAGCATTAACTTTAGCTGCAATCGACTCTCTTATTTCTTTTAAGTCCGGTAAAAGGTTATCAAAATAAGCTCTCACGGTGTCGCCTTTATAAGGCGTCGTAATAAGCGGCAAGCTTTGTGAAATGGCAAAGCCCTCACTTATCCATGTACGGTCGTAGGAAAAGCTCGTTGCTCCATCCGGAGTTTTCACATACTCTCCGACCAAGTTTCCTTGTAAATATAGATGAAGTTTTGTGGTTTGAGATTTTCTTCCCATTTAAGTCTCTAACTCCAAACCAAGTTAATATTTTTAGATCCTTTGCTGTCAGCTTTTGAATCTGACTCGATCGAAAGATTTAAGTCTAAGGCCGACGTAATGATCAAAAGAACATCTAATCTTGGCGAGGCAGTGAGGTTTTCAATCATGGCGATCTTTTTCTGGCTCATCCCAACTAAATCACCTAGCTGGGCCTGAGTTAGACCTTGATCCAGGCGTGCTTGCTTAAGCTTTGCGATGAATTGCTTTGTTGTTCTTATATAAGCCATTGATACCTCGTAAAAACATCCCAAAAAATGGATATTATCATTATATCCTATTTTCGGTATAAAGCTACAATATCCTTAATTTGGCATAAAACGAGTTTATCCCCGAAAAGGGATATTTATGCACGATACGAGACCAAAAAAAGCCCGCTTTCGCGGGCCTTATGATTATCTTAAAAACAACATTTCACGGTACTTAGGTAGAACCCAAAGATTATCAGGAATCAACTCTTCCAGATCGTTTGAATAACCTGCGAGCGTCTCAGACACTGGCATTATCTTTTCAGCGATCTCTTTAGCCGCATGAACATGATTATCTAAATCAACAGCATCAAGAGAGCGCTTAAGGTTTGCATTTTCTGAGTAAACCTTTTGAAGTGCTTGATCAAGCAGTGTTAGCAATTCTTTTTCAATTCCAAAATCAACACCAACTGATTTTGAGTTCAAAACAGAATTAAGAAGTTCTTTTTTGTACTCAAGAGCTGATGGAATAACGTATTGAGAAATCATCTCAGTCATGGTTCTGATTTCGATTTCACGAGCTAAGACATATTTTTCAATCAAGACGTTGTAGCGAGTTTCAAGCTCTTCCGCTTTAAACACACCCATCTCTGTCAAGAAAGACACGCGATCTTTCTTCGTCAAAACACCGAGTGCTTCTGGAGTATTTTTAAGGTTTGGAAGGCCACGAGCTGCGGCTTCTTTAACCCACTCTTCAGAGTAACCGTCACCGTTAAAGATAACAGGCTTTGCACTCTTAACCCATTTAAGAGTTAGTTCATGCAGGGCTTGATCAACAGACTTACCGCCAGCGATTTCAGCTTCTAACCAGTCATTAGACTCATTAAAGACTTCAGTTACAGCAGCATTGAGAACTGATGCTGGAAAGCCGATGTTTTGGCTTGAACCAACGGCTCTAAATTCAAACTTATTACCTGTGAAGGCAAAAGGAGAAGTTCTGTTTCTGTCAGTGTTGTCTCTCATTAGCTGAGCTAATTGATCGGCACCAACATCAACAAACTTCTTATCATCTGGAGTAAATGTTTTACCGGCCAGGATCGCTTCAACAATATGGTTAAGCGTATCGCCTAGATAAACAGAGATGATGCTTGGAGGAGCTTCATGTCCGCCGAGACGGTGATCGTTACCGTGACCTGAAATCGCCATGCGAAGTGTATCCCCGTGACGATAAACGGCCTCACAAACAATTCCAAGCGTTGCTAAGAATCTTAGGTTTTGATGAGGTTCACTGCCTGGCTCAAGTAGGTTGTAACCATTGTTATCACTCATCGACCAGTTAAGGTGTTTACCAGAACCGTTAATGCCGGCGAATGGTTTTTCATGCAGGATGGCTTCGAAGTTATGCTTATGTGCTGTCTTTTTAATTGCTGCCATCATCATTTGGTTTTGGTCAGCTGAAACGTTGGCGTCATTAAAAATTGGCGCCATTTCAAATTGAGAAGGAGCGACTTCGTTGTGACGAGTTTTAGCTGGAACACCAAGCTTATAGAGCTCGTGATCAAGTTCTTGCATGAATGAAATCACGCGCTCTGGAATTTCTCCAAAATAGTGATCAGACAGCTGCTGGTTTTTTGCTGAAAGCGAACCAAGAAGCGTTTTACCTGTCATAATAAGATCAGGTCTTGCATTCATGAAGGCCTTATCGATCAAGAAATATTCTTGTTCAGCACCACAAGTTACCATGACGTGTTTAGCGTCAGTTTTACCTGTGAGATTTAAAAACCTTGTCGCGGCCGTATCAAGACGATTAACAGATCTTAGTAGTGGTGTTTTAACATCAAGAGCTTGTCCGCTATAGCTTACGAAAGCTGTAGGAATACAAAGAGTTTTACCATTTTCACTTTCAACCAAGAACATTGGCGAAGTGATATCCCAAGCAGTGTATCCTCTGGCTTCAAAAGTTGATCTTGATCCGCCGTTTGGAAATGAAGAAGCGTCTGGCTCCCCTTGCATTAACTGAGAAACAGAAATTTTCTCAATTGGTAAATCATTTTTAAAAGATAAGAAGGCATCGTGCTTCTCGGCCGTGCTACCTGTTAGTGGTTGGAACCAGTGACAAAAGTGAGTTGCCCCTCTTTGTGTTGCCCAATCAGTGGCGGCTTTGGCCACAACTTCAACATGTTCACGCTGAAGTTTTCTGCCAGTTGTTTTAGCAACTTTAATAAGCTCAGTGCGAACAGATTCTGGAATGCCTTCTGCCGTTCTAAAATCAAAAACGTTCTCACCAAAATAATCAGACACCTTCATCGGGTTGCCTTTATTATCTTTTGGAAGAGCAAATTTACGATTTGGGCGATTGGTTGCTTCGAATGTAGTCTTGTTTCTGTAATCAGAAGAAATAGTCATTTACGTACCCCAGCCTAAGATTATTGGTTGTGACGTAGGAAATGATACTTTTGTTTTAAGAACTCAGCTACTGAAACTTAAAGAGATACGGTTTTTGGTAACGAAGCTGACATGGTGCTAGATGATGAGTAATTAATTTCAGCCGAACGTGCCTTCGCAAAGCACATAGAAAATGCGACAAAGAATAGGAATAAAAGCTTAGCGATGATGGCTTGTCCTTCTTCTGGAAACATAGTTTGACCTTTAATAAAATTAATTACGTAATGTGTTATGCCGCAAATGAATGAATTCGACAAGACCCAGCTACCAAAAGACCTAGCTATTGCTTGGTTTTTTGAAGAAAATCTCGAAACCGAGTGGCTTTCGTCTGTACCTGCCAAGATTACGGCCATTAGTGAAAAGCGAATCAGAGAATATGCCGCTTCGCGAAAAGCCCTCTCACTCGCCTGTTCTATTGATGAAATTGATCAATTAGAAATCGAAGCACATCACCATTTAAAAAATCATCCACATATTAAAGTCAGTCTCTCCCACACCCGAGGCCTATCGGCCGCAGTAGCTTCTAAAGAGCTTGTGTCTGTTGGCGTTGACGTTGAGTTTATTGATCGTGAGTTTAATCACAAAACATCAAAATTCTTTTTAAGAGATGATGATCTTGAAATGCCACTACTTGAATTATGGACAATTAAAGAAGCCGCTTTTAAAGCGATTGATCCTATGGGCTTAAGAGCAACTGGCAAAGACATTTTGGTGTTAAATGATTTAGTCGTTAAAGACCAGTCGTTTGAGCTTGAAGGCAAACAGGCTGCGAAGTGGTTACTACAAAAACATGATGGCGTGATGACGGCCGTTGCTTGGGTTGATTAAGCCGCTTTCTTCGATGAAGAAGCCACGTACTGTTTAACAAAATTGATGATGACATCTTTTTGAGCTTCAGTGATATGTTCAAACTGAAGGCCTAGACCACGTGGGCGTTTATCAGAGATATTTCTAATCACAGCGCGGATATTAAGCTCTTCTGAAAGAGTTCCAGCTTTAATCTTAACAAGAACCTTGCCATCTTTTTCCATTCTGATCTTATCAAGCTTTGACAACTCAATGAAACAGCCACCAACAGATAATGATGAGCAGTAGCCTTTATAAGAATTGGCACCAATTTCAATTTGAGCTAGGTCATAGAATGGAGCTCTAAAGTCGCCTCGCTTAATAAAGAAGCGTTGAATCTTCTTACCATCACGAAACTCTTCTTTCGAAAGGACTTCGTTTTTAAATTCGAAATGACCTTCCAGCTTCATCCACTCGCCGCCAGTCTTTTTAGACGTGGTCGACATATTGATTTTGCCGTATTTCATGAAAGATCTCATATCACCGTACGAGTATGGCCCTTTCTCTTCTCCATCATGTTTAATCCACCACACGACTGAGTTATCAACTTCAAAAGAGTCACCAATCAAGCGATTGATCTCTTGCTCTTCTTTAGCGTCATGGATTTTCTTATAGCGCTCAAGATCTTGAATAACGCTCTTGTCACGCTCACCTTTTCGCTTAAGCAGCACTAGGCCCTCATTAAGCTTTAAGATATTCTGTTTAAGATTGGCACTCGTTTTTCGCTCACGTTCAACTTTACTTGAAACTTCCGCTAAACGATCTTTCATCGCCTGATTATTTTGTCCAAGCTTCTTAAACTCTAGAACAATCTTCTCATTTTCTTTGAGATATTCTTCGAGTTTTAAATCTTTGGCCACAAGAGCTTGGTTCAGCTGATTGTTACCATCTTCAAGCTCACCAATTCGATTATTAAGAAGAGTCTTCTCCATCGAATGGTTTTGTATTTGATCTTCAAAGTTTTGCACTTCTGCTTTTAAATAATCTATTTCTCGTTGCAGCTGAGCAATCTCATCACTAGCCGATGAGTCTTCTTGCATTTCACTGATGCGTTGGTTGAGTTCATCGTTTTGATTTTGAAGATCAACTACTAAAGATTTTTGAAATTCTAATTCGGCTGAATTGTCTTCATAAGCAGGATAGACAGGTGATTCAAAGTTTAAATTCATCTCTTCAAATTCACGCTCGCTCGACATGGCATGCTGAATAAGAAGTGTTGGTGGATAAAAATCTGGTTTTGAAAAAGCACTCGCCTCTGGAGCATTAGCATTTGGTCTAAAGCCAATCACTGTTTCAAATTGATCTGCGATATCATTGATTTCAAAAATGCGAGTCCATGCCTTCGCATGAGGATCGTAAACGTAATCGAAAATATTAATCGCACCGGCGCCTAAGAGTTGAAGTAACTCTTGTGCATCATGGGGTTTAAGAATTTTACCCGGCCAGCGCGCGATCCATTTCACGAGCGAATCCTCCATTTTGAGGTCTATCTACTCGTTTTTCGGCTGTTTTGAATAAAAAGTTGAGAAAAGAGCTAAAGTCCTAAGGCCTTAGACACGGCCTTGGCATCTAACACCTTGATTTCTTTAATAAGGCTTGGAGATCTTGCCGGTGTTAATTCAAGCTCGGTGAGCCGCCCATGACGAGTCACCACTACTTGATATTTCTGCTCCGGTTTTAACCATTCACTATGTTTATCCCACTGAGACTTCATCACTCTAAGTCCATCGATAGTGATTAGCTCATCTCCGCTATTAAACTCGTCTTTCATTCCCGGTGAATCAAGATGAACTCTATCGATAAAAACTTGTTCAGCTTGAAACTTCATATCAAGCCCTGTCCAAACTTTTGAAGACTGTTCAAAAATAATTTCAAGCCCGCACTGTTTGGCCGCGGCTTCTAACGGCAATTCATCGGTACTACTAATAAGATAAGTGAAATCATCTCTGGTTTTTTTATCGCTAAGATTTTCAATAATATCAAAAACAACATCTTCATTAATGCCGCTTTCAGGATGAGTCTTATAGTCACTCCAAAGTTTAGCGATAAAATCATTAATCGATTTATCAAAAGGCTTTAGCCACGCGTTTAAGACGAAGAACGCTAGTCCACCCTTAAGATAATAACTTACAGTCGAGTTCATCGAATTTTCATTCGGGCGATAAAGTTTAATCCACGCATTAAACGAGCTATCTTCAAGTGAATCAAACTTTCTTCCAGCTGTTGAAAGCAATCGATTCATATTGGTTTTTTGCTGCTCAAGATATTCCTCAAGAGTTGAAAGTCCACTTCTAAGCACGAATAGCTCATCCATAAAGACAGTTAAACCCTCGGACAGCCAAAGCATCTTAGTATAATTTTCGTTTTGATAATCAAAAGGGCCAAGGGCAGTTGGGCGAATACGCTTCACATTCCAAACGTGGAAATATTCGTGTGCTACTAGTGACAGCCAATCTAGATACCCTTTTCTATTCACCATTTTTAATGGGTCGTATGCCAGAACAGTTGAAGAGGAATGCTCTAAACCGCCGTATAAACCCGGCGCAAAATGCGCCATGAACATATATTTGTCATACGGTAGCTCGCCAGGAACTTTTGCCACTTCGGCCACGATCTTTTCGATATCTTGTTTAAGATTCCACTCTAATTTTGGCAGTAGTCCCCAGTAAATCCACCAATGCTCTTTACCTTCATACATAAAGCCATCAGTTTCTTGGCAGCCAATCTCAATTGGAGAATCTAAAAGCTCGTCGTAATCACTAGCAAGATATTTAAAAACCTGTCTCTCAGTCGAGATATCCTTAAGAGGAGTGCTTAAGTTGCTCCATAGAGGAGGAAAATCCACTTCAAGCTCAAGATCTTTCATCTCATGATCTTCAATTCCCATGAAGACTGAAGGGCCATGTATAAAGGCGTGAGTGCTATCAATATGAGACGTTCTAACCGTAAGCTCATTGCAATAGACTTCGTACTCAAAACTAATCGATTTAGGTGACACTTTAAAATCAGGATGCTGACAATTAATGCTGTAGCGATTTTTTTCAATCTGCTCGACGTAGACTCTCCTGCCCTGCTCATCAAAACAACGCACTCCTTGCACATGCCTAGAATATTCACGCACCAAGTAAGAGCCTGGAGACCAAACCGGCATAAAAAAGGTAAATGGTGCATCAAAGTCAAATTCACTGAGTGATATTTTCACGTTCAGCATATGATTTGATGGTTTTGGAATAGAAATTTTATAGGATAAGTGCATTTTGTTTGTTTCCTTTGCCCTATTTCTTGTCTTCTGCTATGAAGGTCTATCTGAAATATAGATATTAGCCAAGGGATGAAAAGTCTATCATGAGTGATTCAGTCATCGACAGAGATAGAATTAACACACCACAGATTCAGCTTGAAGATGAAGCGCGAAATCAGCTTATCATGATGTGGAAATTTGATCCAACACTAGAAGACAAGGTGTTTCGCTTTAGTATTGATGGCAAAGGCTGTGACGGCTTCGATTATGCCTGTGGTTTTGACGTCGCCCACGATGAAGACTTCAAGGTTCTAGTTGAAGGAAGCGAAGAGAAGTATTTTGCTTTCGATCCATTTGCAGCGCGCTATATGCCGTTCGTCCAACTCGACTTCAAACAAGATTTTAAAAATAATACCGAAGGATTTATCGTTAACAATCTAGCGCAAGCTGACTTTAAAGGTAAATTTTGGCGTAAGGATCCAACCAAAGAACTTCCTCTCAAAGGTCAGCAATAAATGGAATATCGTTATTTAAAAGCTTTTATTCTTACCGCTAGTTACTCCAGTTTCTCTAAAGCAGCTGAGAGTCTAAATATTGCTCAATCGGCGGTAAGTCGCCAAATTAAACTACTTGAAGAATCTGTGGGCGAAGAGCTGATTGTGAGATCATCGAAAAAAGTTCTTTTGACCAATAAGGGCAAAGAGCTTTTCATGGCAGGACAAAGCTTTGATAAAGTCGCGCTTGAAATTTTTGCTCGCGAAGATGATCGCCCTATTAATATTGGAATCCTACACGGACTACTCAAGAATTGGTTCACCCCTATTCTTGTGAAGTACTATAAAAAATCAAATCGAAATATTAATATCAAAATTGCTGAACAAAACGAGCTTAAGCGCGGAGTTGAAGACGGCAAATTCGATATTGTTTTTTCTACTGAAAATATTCAATCTGAACTCATCTCTTCACTTAAACTTTTTGATGAAAAATTCGTCTTAATTTCTAAGTCTGAAGTGAATCGTAAGAAGCTATCTGATTATCGTTGGATCGTTTTTTCTTCCAACGATCACTTATTTGAGCTTTCTAAAAAACCAAGTGATCAAATCACTATGGTTGATGATATTTCAACAATCGTGAATCTTGCTCGTCAAAACGTTGGGATTGCGGTTGTGCCTGATCACGTCTTAAAAAAGAACGATACGCTGTTTGTGCAAGAGATCCCTGGCATGGCCAATGATGAGGTCTTTATGACAACTCTTAACTATAAGAGTATGCCAGCACATTTACGTGAATTCGCAGAGCTAGTTCAAAAGGTCTAAGGGCAAGTCTTTCTAAAGCCTTCATAGCTTTTGCCATTCTCACAAAGAGTGATCTCGTGAACTTTGGACAAATCATACTTTGATAAATTGTACGATTTTAAAAGCGGCATCATCTTGCCACCTTTCACTTTAGTTAAAATAGGCCAGCGAACTTCGACAAATTTCGCTTCGGATTGTCCCAAACCAAAACTCACTCCTTCACTAACTTGAGATGGAAGATTTCCAAAACTTTCGATGGCCATGCGGCGCTGAGTATCGTGCGATGTTTTAAGAATAACTAAAGCACCAATCCCAAATTTATTCGCCTTCTTGCCACGAAGAAAAAATCTGACACTCGGATACTGACTTGGGAATTCATTTTGAAAAGCATAAACTCGCGGCTGGATTGATTCAGTTCGAAGTGAGCTTTGACCAATTAACAGATCCGGCTTTCCATCGCGGTTCCAATCCATCGTCACCGTACCACTTGGATTCACCAGATCAAGTCCATAGATTTCTGCTTTGTCTTCATAAGCGTGATTAAGTTGTTGCTCGAAAAAAACAAATCTCGATTTAGGCGGAAAACCGGAGTTTTCAACCACGAGATCAACCAAACCGTCTTGATTTAAATCTTCCCACACACCTCTTCTATCCCCTTGTGACCAGTTTCCTGAACCATCGTCGCGGTGATATTCCGTACGAATAAATTTTGGAGGGTAATCAAAGCTACTACCACTTAAAATCGCTGAACGGTCCCTTGATTCAGGATCATAGGAATGAAATAGCTCGCCTTTAGCGATATCCATGATGCCGTCATTATTATAATCAGCACATACGGCGTAAAAACTATTACCTGCGCCCCTAGGTGCGAAAATCCCATCACCGTCTTGGGCAAACCCACTGGCAACACCAACATCAACGTAGTGAACGCTTTTCTTTCTAGAGTCTTTCAGGTTCATCCATAATTTATCGGGAAAACCGCTGGAGTTACTAACTAAGATATCGGGATAACCATTTTGATCGATATCGCAAATTGATGCCGCAAAAGAAGGCATCGCATTGGGATACTTTACATCATCTCTTGAAGTTTCATGCTCTTTACCTAAAAGGTTACTCACATCTAAAAACTTAAGCCCCTCGCCTTTTAATAAGCGATCGGGTCTAGCAATATTTTTACCGTCTTCTTTTCGATACCAATTGGCCAAGAACAGATCAAGTTTTCCATCAAGATCAAAATCAAGTGGCACAACCGAGGCAGTAGGTTCAATCTTTGTCGGAAAAGCATCTTTAACTTCAGTTAAGACGTAGCGTCCTTTTCGAAGCGAGCCCTTGAACATACGAAGCGGATAGCGTGTCAGTTCAGTTTTTTGATTAAGAGTGCCCACGATACAATCACGAATCGTGTCTCCATCAAAATCATAGAATAAAAGAAAGCTTGCTCTTAAGACTTCTTCAAAGGGACTTGGAATTGGGACAAACTTTTTAACCTTTGGCTGAAAGCGAAAAAACTTAGGAATGGAGTAATGATCAGGTAAAACAGCGAGGTCAGTATGACCATCAAGATCAAAATCTACGGCGTAGTTTTGAGTACCCGAAGTGCCAGTCAGTCCCAGTGAGTTGGTTTCATCTTTAAAAAAAGTTGAAACACCTTCTTGGCTTGGTCCAGCGACAAACGTGACTTCTCTTTGCTGCTGCTCTTCTACAGTTAACACCCTCACAGGCTTGGGCTTACTTGCGCAAGCCACCAAGACCATAAGGAATAGAATATTAAAAAACTTAGTAGTCGATGATATCAAGACCGTAGCCACCATTTTGAACAACCATTTCAGAGATCTCTTTGATCATCTTATCTTTGTTCTTTGTCATACCTTTAAGATTCGAAACAAAACGACGTCTTGAATCAGAGAAAGACAATTTACAAAGTTTAGAAACATAGTCTTTTTTGGCTTGATCAACCGAACTGTCATTAAGGATTGAGGTCGTACGAGATAAAAGGGCCAACATGACATATAGTTCAATCGTCATATTCGCAATTCTTCCTTGTGGGAATTCATTACCAATAATATTTTTACCGTATTTAATCAGCGTATTTTCAACTTGAATAGCAAACCCTGAAAGCATTCCTGAGAAATAGTTGGCTTCTTCTTCTAATGACTCATGAGCTTTAGTTAAAGCACGTGTCACCATCATTTTAGAAAAACGAGACTTAGCAAAGTCAGTTAAAACACCAACTGATTTAATAGGATCACTTAGGACTGATGAAACATCGCTGATTTTGCCAAGCTCTTTTAGAGATTCTGATGGCCCGCGAATACCTGCAAGTGCCGTAAAGACGCGAAGAATTTCATTCGTTCCTTCAAAAATTAAATTAATACGTGAGTCACGCATAATACGTTCATAAGGATACTCGCGCATATAACCGTTACCGGCAGCAATCTGAAGACCCGTATCAACAACTTTCCAAAGACTTTCAGAGCCATAGACTTTACAGATAGCACTTTCAAGTTGGTAGTCGCCCATTCCTTTATCCATTAAACCTGTTGTCATATAGACAGTTGATTCTAATGAATAAATTGTTGCAGCCATGTCAGTTAGTTTTTCTTGAATCAAACCAAACTCAGCGATTGGACGATCAAATTGTTTTCTACCAGCAGCGTGCTCGGTGGCAAGTTTTAAGATGGCTTTCATTCCACCAACGCAACCAGAACCAAGGGAGAGACGGCCAGAGTTTAAAACGTTCATGGCAACTTTAAAGCCTTTGCCAAGTTCGCCTAGAATATTTTCTTTTGGAACTACGATATTATCAAAGTATACGGCACGTGTTTCAGAAGCACGGATACCCATTTTATTTTCTTTTTCGCCGAAAGAAAGTCCTTCTGATCCAGGAACACCCTTCTCAACAGCAAAACAAGTAATCTTTTCTACCTTCTTACCATTTTCTTCATGTTCAGTTTTACAATAAACAGAATAGAACTCAGCTGTACCACCATTGGTAATCCATAGCTTTTGACCATTGATCGTATAAGTTCCATTACCGTTATCAACAGCTTTAGTCTTAATCGAGTAAGCGTCGGAACCAGAACCTGGTTCGGTCAAACAAAATGAAGCCAGCTTCTTTCCACTCGCTAAATCTGGAAGCCACTTAGCTTTTTGTTCTGGAGTTCCTTCATTAATAAGGGCGCGATAACCAATTGATTGGTGAGCACCAAGCATTGTCGCAGTTGATCCATCAATGCCTGCCATTTCTTGAAAGACACGTGCATATAAAGTGTAATCAAGTCCCATCCCGCCGTACTCTTCTTCAACAGCAAGACCACATAGTCCTAACTCGCCAAGACCTGTAATCACTTCAGCAGGAATTTTGGCTTCTGCATCCATTTTTTCTGAATCAATAGAGTCTGCAGCAAATTTGCAGACAGCATCGGTCATCTCTTTTGCCATCTCTTTTTGTTCTGCACTGAAACTTGGAAATGGAAAAACTGTATTTTCATCAATTTCTCCGTAAAAAAAGTTTCCGGCGACTGAGGGAAATTTATTATTTTCTGACTTTTGCTGAGACATGCTAGAACCATCCTTCGTTTCTAAAAAAAATTATACAATCAGAGTAGGCTACACGGGCGTTTTTGAGAAGTTAGAAATGCTTGACAAGTTTTATCCTGACAAAAAACATCGGCCAAAATCAATTGAAGGAATAAACTTGCTGCATCATTGTCGAATACCCTACAATAATATCAATGAATTCAAGGATGAATGATTAACTGATGAAAAAACCTGACTTTGGCGGCATCAAAAACCGCATCAAAAGCATTTTTACCTTTGGCCGCAATAAGGGAAAAGAGTCTGTAGAAGACTTTGAAGATCGTTATTATGACGAGACTGACCCTGAATCTGAAGCCGAGGATGTTCTTAGTAGTGAAAATTACGAAGATTATGAAGAAGATGACTTAGATGAGCTTCCTCCTCAGCCAATGGAAATTCCAAAACCTGAAATGGACTCTCCTCCAGACGTTCCAATCGACTACGATAATGAGCAGGTAGCAGCTCATACGGCGCACGCAACACTTCCTGGTGGAACTAGCCCTAAAGAGATGAAGTTTAACCTTGGCAGCGCCAAGCAGACTTTACGCGAAAAACTACAACAAAAATTTAATCCAGATACATCTGGCTTCAAACTAAGAATTGCTAACGTCTTTAAAAAGTCTGAAGGCAAGAAAGTAGATTTTAGAGCACTAAAAGAATGGTGGAGCAAAGTTGGAGGAGAAGAAATTCTTCTTAGCCCTTTCAAGCCTGAGTCTAGGCCTAAAATTCATCATTTCTTTTTATGGGCCGTCTTCGCTTGTTTTTCTTTTCAAGCTGCCAAGATGTTGGCTTTGGCGGTTGCCCCAAATCAGCAGTCTCTTAAAGCTCTACCAGCTGCAGGAGTGGCAAGAACTTCAAACCGCGATTACGACAGCATTAAACGCGGTGATATCTTTGGCGCTAAAGGTGATGTGCGCGATGAAGAACTTACACCTAAAAAACCAATTAACGAAAATATTATCTGCAAAACAGCTAATAGAAAAAGCTCACTTCCTTTAGAACTTTTGAATACTGTTGTCTTAAAAGATTCCGTTAAATCTATCGCTTCAGTTCAAAGTCGTGGCTCAAGAGAGTTTATGAATCTTCGTGAAGGCGACAAAGTTCAAAACTTAGCAGAAGTTGGAAGAATTGATCGACTAAGATTGATTGTTAAAAACCTTTCAACAGGTGAATGTGAATTCATTGAAGGCACTGATAAAGAGCCGGCTTCAAAAGTTTCACCTATTAAGGTTGTCTCCCCTGCTAAAGGTCAGGCCATCATTAATAAGCAGCAAGAGACTGGAATTAAAAATGAAGGTAATCGCTTCACCATCAAAAAATCTGTTCGCGATGAACTTTTAACCAATAATATGGCGGAAGTTTTAACTCAAGCGCGCGCAGTTCAAATGAAAAGACCAGACGGGACATTGGCCTTTAAAATGACCGAGATTGTCCCTGGTTCTATTTATTCAAAATTAAATATCCAAGATGGTGATGTGATTACAGGTATTAATGGTAAGAGCTTCAACAATCTTAACGAAGTAATGACATTATTTTCGAAAGTTAGAGATATAGATAATTTCCAGATCTCGATGGAACGTGAAGGATCTGACCAAACCCTTGAATACAACTTTGAGTAAGGATGCTCTATGGCAATTTCAATGGCCTTTTCAATGAAGAAACTAGTATGGCCTCTTCTATTCACCTTGAGTTCAACCTCTGTATATGCTCAATTCGATCAATACAGAAGCCGCACAAACTTTAATAATGATAATGCCAATACTTCAGCTAAAACCTTTATCCAAGGCCAAGCTGAAAAGCAAAATGTCGATGATTTTGGAAGAGAGAACGGCTCGCCTGCTCCAAGTGGTCCTGAAGCCAGTAAATATGTTCAGCTAAACCCTGAAACGTCTTTTGGCCCTGAAGTTGTCACAAGTTTTGAATTTAAAGATGTCTCACTTGTTGATTTAACAAAACATATGCAAAAACTGACTGGAATCAATTTGATTCTAGATAAAGATCTTAAAGGTAAGATCACGATCTCTGCGCCTCAAGCTATTACAGTTGGTGATGCATGGAAAGCTTATCTTACTGCTCTTAATGTTAACGGTTATACACTAGTTAAAGCCGGTGCGTTTTGGAAAGTTGTGAATTCTCGTGATATTCGCTACACACCAACAAAGATGTATACCGGTAACTATACTCCTGACACAGAAAACTATGTCATGCGTATTATCCCTCTTAAAAATATTTCAGTTACAGAAGTGACTCGTTCATTTAGACCATTTATGACTCGTTATGGACGATTGATTGATATTAAACAAACCAACACTCTTATCGTTCAAGATACTGGTGAAAATATTAATCGTTTGGTTCGTCTTATTAAGTTCATCGATGTTCCAGGACATGAAGAAAGTCTTCAAATCATTCCTGTTAGAAACTCATCAGCGCAAGAGATTGCTAAGCTTCTTGACCAAATTCTTAAAAGTAACACGACTGGAACAGCTGCAGCGAGAAGAAGAACTCAAGCTCCTGATCAACAAGAAAATATTAGTAAAATTATTGCTGAGCCAAGAACAAACTCTATTATTGCCATGGCCAATGCTGAAGGTGCTAGGCAGTTAAGAGAACTGATTCTTAAACTTGATGTCAAAGGCTTATCAAATACTGGTGGTCAGATTCACGTTTACTATTTGAACTACGGCGATGCTGAAACTCTAGCAAAAACTCTAGCCACTCTTGTTCAAAGTGCTGGTTCTCCTTCAACTGGCGGTGCGGCAGGAGCACGTCCAAGCCGCTTTACAGCTAATAATGATAACGAAAGCCTATTTAACAACCCTGTTAAGATTACAGCAGATAAAGACAACAATGCATTAGTTGTAACGGCTTCACCTACTGACTACTTAACAGTTAAAGATGTTATTAAGAAGCTTGATATTCCTCGCGACCAAGTTTATGTCGAAGGGATGATCATGGAGACTCAAGTTAACCGCGAAAAAGGCTTTGGGATTTCAATTCTTGGTGCTTACGGTGCTGGCGGCGCTCAACGCGCAGGCTTTACCGGTGGTAGCAGTGATCTTGTGAATCTTTTGGCCGGCAATATCACTTCACTTGGCGGATTATTCGCAGGTGCTGGTATTGGTAATAAAATTGAGTATACCCCGCCGGGTGGATCAGCTATTCAAATTAATAGCGTGAATGCTTTGATTACTGCGATTGCTCGAAACGGTAATACAAATGTTTTAGCCACTCCTCAAATTCTTGCTTTGGATAATACTGATGCTGTGTTTGAAGTTGGTGAATCTGTTCCAACAATTGAGAGAACAAATACAAACGGCACGATTACAACGAGTACAAAACAGCAAAAAGTTGCTTTGACTCTTAAGATCACGCCACAAATTAATAAAGTGACTCGTTTTGTAAAACTTAAGATCGATCAAAAAATTCAAGACTTCTCCTCTCGCCCACTACCAGAAGGTTTAGCCAACGAAGGTGTTGCAACAACTGAGCGTAGTGCTGTAACAACTGTTGTTGTACGCGATCGTGATACCATCGCTATGGGTGGACTCATGAGAGACCGCGAAGAGTCTTCAGTTTCTAAAGTTCCACTTCTTGGTGATATTCCGGTTCTTGGTTGGTTATTTAAAAACTCAAGAACTTCAACCACGAAAGTGAATCTTCTTTTATTCTTAACTCCAAGAATTATGTCGCCTTATCAAAAATCTGTGGCTTCAACCACCAAAGATGTTTTGGCCCGTCGTAATGCTCACTTAAAAGGTGCACTAGGTGAAGATGATCCTTACCGCACAACGGTTAAAGGACTTTACGAAAAAGCTGAGAAACAAGAAAAAGGTCCTCTTTATGATCTTAAAGACGCTAGCCGCTACCAACAAGAAAATGAAGGTCCAGGCGTAGGTAGTGGAGATCAAGATGAAGTTGAAGATTTAATTTTTGAATCAGAAAGCGCTGATCTTGAAATACCAGCATACGATAAGATCATCGAAGAAGTTCAAGTTATCAAATCGGGAGCAGCAGCTCCAGTAAGGGAGTAACAAGTTGAGACTAACGGATCAACTCCTCACTAGATTTGAGGGACAAAAGGAAAAAATTGGTCAGCTTTTGATCAAGCACACCTCTTTAACTGATGATCAGCTTAAAGAGGCCTTAGATCTTCAAAAAGAATCCGGCATGATGGTGGGACAAATTCTTTTAAAAAAGAATTATATCCATCCCCATGACATCGTAAAAGTTATCTGTCATCAAATTGAGATTCCTTATTTAGTTGATCTTAAAATTGATGAAATCAATCCTGAACTCGTCAATGATCTTCCGATTAACTACGCTAAACAACATGAAGTCCTACCCTTTTTGGAAACAGACTATACATTACAAGTCTTAGTCACAGACCCATTTAACCCAGATATCTTTAATGATCTTCAAGAGATTTTCAAAAAAGAGATCGTTCCGATTGTAACTTCACCGCTTAAAATTCAAGACGCCATCAACCGCGTCTATGAAAAAGCCAATCGTAATATCGTTGATAGTCTTGAAGACGAGTTTGATGAAAATCTTGATCTTGATGGTCCGATTGATATTCTTGATGCTGGAGCCGATGAAGCGCCAGTTATTCGTTTTGTGAACTCAATTATTTTTAGAGCAGTTAAAGAAAAGGCTTCTGATATTCACGTTGAGCCTTACGAAAAAGAAGTAGCCTATCGTTTTAGAATCAACGGAATTATGACTGAGATTTTAAGACAACCGCTTAAAACTCAAGCTGCCGTGAGTTCACGTATTAAAGTTATGGCCAAGCTTGATATCGCTGAAAAACGACTACCTCAAGATGGTCGTATTAAAATTAAAATGGCCGGTAAAGATATTGATATTCGTTTATCAACTGTTCCCGTTCAAAACGGCGAACGTATTGTTATGCGTATTCTTGAAAAAAGTGCCAATATTCTTGAATTAGAAAGCCTTGGCTTTCACGGCAAAGTTCTAAAGCAATTAGATGAACTTTCAAAAAGAAAGCACGGCGTTCTTTATGTTTCGGGTCCAACGGGTTCAGGTAAAACAACAACCCTATCAGCCATTCTTTCTCGTATTAATGATCCTGAAAAAATGATTATTACGGTTGAAGATCCGGTGGAATATGAAATCGGTGGTATCTCCCAGATTCAAGTGAATTCAAAAATTGATCTGACTTTCGCACGAGCTTTACGCTCTATCGTTCGACAAGACCCCGATGTTATTATGGTTGGGGAAACTCGTGACGGTGAAACTGCTCACATGGCAATTGAAGCGTCGTTAACAGGTCACTTTGTTCTATCAACGATTCACACCAATGATGCGGCCAGTGCTCCTAACAGACTTATTGATATGGGTGTTCAGCCTTTCTTGATCGCTTCATCATTAGCCGGTATTTTGGCGCAACGATTAGTTCAAACTCTTTGCCCTGATTGTAAAGAAGTTCACGATATTACAAAAGAAGAGCTAAAAGCTTTAGCTGTTGGTCAGGTTCCACCGAACGCGACTATCTTTAAAGCCGTTGGTTGCCCAAAATGTAATTTTAGAGGATACGCAGGACGATCCGTAATTTCAGAGCTCCTCATTGTCTCGGATGAAATTCGTCCTTTGATTTTAGAAAAAGCTGACGCATCAACATTAAAAAAACTAGCCATGTCGCTTGGAATGAAAACGTTAAAAGAAGATGCCTTCTTTAAAGTTTGCACCGGCGTGACTTCAGTCGATGAGATGGTTCGTGTTGTTAACCAAGATGAAATGACAGAAGAAAATTAGATATGCCAATTTATGCTTATAAAGGACTAACTTCTGCTGGAAAAGAAGTTAAAGACAATGTTACTGCCGAAGGTCTTTCGCAGGCTAAACAACGTCTAAAAACCTTAGGCATCATGCTGATTGAAATTGAAGAACAAAAATCAGCTGGCAAAAAGAAAGCGAGTTCGAGTTCATTTAGTTTTGGTCAAGCCGTCTCAACTGAAGAGCTTGCTCTTATGACCAGGCAGCTTGCGACACTCATCAAAGCAAAAGTTCAGATTGTTGAAGCCTTCAACGCTTTGATGGATCAAACTGAAAATCCAAAATTCCAAATTATCCTGTCTGAAATCAGACAAAAAGTGAATGAAGGTTTCTCTCTTGCTCAAGCCTTGGCCGATTACCCAAAAACATTTAACAATGTTTATGTGAACATGGTTGAGGCCGGCGAAGCTTCGGGCACACTTGAAGTTGTTTTGATTAGACTAGCCGAGTTCACTGAAGCTCAAGTAAAGCTCGCTAGAAAAATCAAAGGCTCCATGACTTACCCTGTGATTATGATGGCCGTTGGTACTATCATGATTTCCATTATCTTCATTTTTGTTATTCCAAAGATAACTAAAATCTTTGTTTCGATGAAAAAAGCCTTACCACTTCAAACTGAAATCTGTATTTGGATTTCAAATTTTTTAACAAATTGGTGGTGGGCCGTTATCATTGCCTTTTTTGTGGCATGGAATCTTTTCAATAAGTGGAAAGCGAGTGTTAAGGGCAGAGCTAAATGGGATATGTTTTTACTTAAAGCACCAATTATCTCTGAAATTGTCATGATGATTAATGTTTCAAGATTTTGTTCGACACTTGCCACACTGCTCAACTCTGGTGTGCCGATTCTCGTCTCAATGAATATTGTTAAAAACTTGATCGGAAACGTCCACATGCAAAAAGCTGTGGCTGATTCAAGAGATGCCGTCAAGGAAGGTGCTTCGCTGTCTGGGCCACTACTTCGCTCGGGATTATTTCCACCAATGGTGACTCATATGGTGCGTCTTGGCGAGAAGTCTGGCGAACTTGAAACGATGCTGCAAATTGTTGCAGAAAATTATGAAGAACAAGTTGATTCGAAACTTAGTGGACTCACATCAACCCTAGAGCCTATAATGATGGTCGTAATGGGTGTAGTCGTAGCTTTTGTTGTGTTCTCCGTTGTTGTACCGATGATGGAACTCAACACCATACGATAATCTAATATTTGTATTTAATGTTAAGGAGACTTCATGTTGCTTGCGCGCTTATCAAATTCTCATAAAACTTTTAAAACTGCTCTTCGTTCACAGCGCGGTTTCTCATTGGTTGAAATCTTAGTGGCGTTAACTCTTTTAGGTATTGCTGGTACTTTCGTTGCTGGTAAAATCTTTCAAAGTCTTCATGAAGGAAAAGTTTCTGCAACTAAAATTCAAATGAATCAGCTCGCTGAAAGACTTCAAGAGTTTAGAAGAAAATGTGGTTATTATCCTGAGACTGAGCAAGGCTTAGAAGCTCTATCTTCTAAACCAACTGTTGGTCGTGAATGCAAAAACTATCCACCAGATGGATTCATCGGTGGAACAGGTACAGTTCCAAATGATCCATGGGATAATTTCTATGGCTACGTTAACGAAGGTAATAAATTTAATATCGTCTCTTATGGTTCCGACCTAGCCGAGGGCGGCGAAGATGAAGGACTTGATATTTGGTTTAGACCACCTGCTGGATCCGAGCAACAAGGTGATTCTGCAGAGGGAGCTGAATTCTGATTCAAAGAATTCATCAATCGCAAAAGGGCTTTAGCTTAATCGAAATTCTCGTCGCTTTGGCCCTGGTTTCTTTAGTCTTAACCGTCGTCGTCGGCGACGGATTTTCCTCTCGAAGTAAACTTGAAGAGTCCACTTCACTAGTCGAACGAAGTCTTAGACTTAGTGTTGATGAAGCAGCACTTCGAAATGTCATTACTCGTGTCAATTTCAAGCTCGATGGTGAAGTCCAAGAGTTTGCTGTTGAATTTGGTCCTGATGCTGACTTTGTTATTCCTACGGCCTTAGTAAAAATAGATTTGGTTGAAAGCTTGGCGGAACAAGAAGCTCGCCTTGAAGCCAGTAAAAAAGTAGATAAAGACTTTAATCGTATTAAAGAACTCTCTGAAGACACTTTAAAAATTGAAGAACCTGTTCGTGTTCTAGGTGTTGGCACAAAAGTGACAGGTAAATTTATTCCTGAAGGAAACGCATCTATTTATGTTTACCCAACGGGTGAACGTGACGCCGCTTTTATTGCCATCTCAACAGAACAAGAAATCGCCGTCCTAACGAGTGAAGCATTTACCGATCAAATCGATCTTAATTATTATAAAGTTGAAAACAACTCGTCTTTTGCCAACCGTTTAGAAAAAGCCAACGATCTTTTTAAGGAATGGCTCAATGAGAGGTAATCAAAAAGGATTCACACTCATTGAAGTCATGATTGCATTAGCTATTTTTGGTGTCTTTATCGTTGCTTTCGTATCCGGCCAAGGTGGCAATATTCTCGACTCGACAAGTATGCGTGAAGAGCAACGTATGTTTACCCTGGCCAATAATAAACTCTCCGAAATAATCAACAATCCTCCTGAGTTTTCAGAATCATTGACTTCAAATGTCGATACAAAAACTTTTGAAGAAGAACAAAACTATGAATGGAGTGTGGAGTTTAAGAAATTTGAAATTCCAGAGTTTGCAGCTGCCTCAGGACAAGAAGAAGTCCCTGCGGAACAAGAAACTCAAAGTAGGATATATTCTCGAATAAAAGAAAATCTTGAAAAAATGCTTTGGCAGGTTCGAGTCACTGTTAAAAATAAAGAGACGGGACAAACATCAAGTCTATCAACATGGCTACAAAACGATAAAGCAACCGTGAGGTTTCAATACTGATGAAAAATCTGTTGAAATCACAGAGCGGCTTTACCCTCATCGAAGTTTTGATTGCGATTACCATTTTGGCGTTCTTAATGGTTGGAGTTTACACTATCGTAACAAATAGTATCGAAACCAAAGATCGAGTTCTTAGTGAAGACAAATCTTTTGTGCAAGTCATGCGCTCGCTTGATCGCTTACAATCAGATCTCGCTCAAGCTTGGTCACCGCTTTATGCCCATGCCAAATACAATGCCACAATAGCGCGCGAACAAGCCCAACAAGAACAACGAGAATTTAAGCCATCTAAATTTAAAGCGACAGAACGCTTTCCTTTTGAATCTGTTACTGGCCGTGCTGCACCTGCCGTGATTTCTGAAGAAAAATCAGAACTTATCTTTTTTACGGCGGCGAATAGAAGAAAGCTTCAGGACTCTAAACAATCTCGCTATGCCTGGGTAAAGCACTCTCTTAGAAAGAAAGACAAAGTGGTCAGTTCTGACGACACGACTCCTGAAGGTGAATTTGAATGGATAAGAACTATTCAAAATAGCGATTTATGGGAAGACCAATTTAATTTTGATGAAAGTGCCCCACAAGTTCTCCTTCGAAGTGTAAAAGCGTTAGAATTTTTCTTTTGGGATCAACGTGGTGAAAAGTTTGTTGATCGATTAAACGATAGCAGTGAAAAAGATATTTTGAAGATTGTTAAGGCAAAAGTGACTTGGATTGATACTGACGGCCAAGAGCAAGTCTTTGAACGTATTATGCGTCCGCTTTGGCCAAAGTTTGATACAAAAAAAGATGAAGAAGAAAAACAAATCTTTAGAAAAACCAACGCATCTGGCTCGGGCAGCGGTGGCGGTTCTGGCGGAGTTGTTCCTCCTCCTGATGATGGTGACGAATGAAGCCAGTTAAAAACCAACAAGGCGTCGCTATTTTAATGGTCATTAGTACCATTGCGATCTTGTCTTATCTGTTGGCCGACTTCACCTTTGAAACTAAACTTAATAAGATTAAGATTTATAACTTTCAAGAAAGAGAACAAGCTAGATTAAACGCTGAAGCAGGTATAACTCTTGCGCTAACAAAGCTTAGAATTTATCGCCAAGCTTTAAATACATTGGAAACAAATCCTTCGGTCAAAGATATTATTAAGCCTTCGATGCTTGAAGGTGTTGTCACTCAACCATTTATTTTCCCAATTCCTATCCCAGGAAACTCCTCTGCCATTCAAAAAGAGGCTTTAACTAAATTTGTTGATGATAGTTTAATTCAAGGCCAGATCAGTTTAAGTATTCAAGCCGTCTCGGGCTTTTTGAATCCAAATACCTTAATCCAGCCTACTGTCGATCCTGATTCTCAGTCCGGTCAATCTGCTCAACAACCTGATCCAGAAAAAGCTCCGCATAATATTATCGAGAAAAAGTTCACTGAAATGTTTGAAAAAGAACTACAAGATGAGCGTGAAACAAATGAAAACTTTGACCTTATGTACGGCGAAGCTGATCCTGAACTTTTAGTAAAAGAGCTTAAGTATGTCGTCAATCCGCCAGACTCTATGGACGATCCGTTAGTTGGAAATATTGCGGCCTTGTATTCAGATAAAAATGTCACTCCAAGACATGCTCCATTCACCTCAATTGATGAGCTTTACACTCTTCAGGGCTGGAATGATGCCATTGTTGATTTGGTGAAAGATCGTTTAACCGTTCATGAGGTCAGTGTCATTCCACTCAATGAAATGACTAAAGATCAATTACAACTACTCTTTCCTGAGATTACGCCGGAACAAGCTGAAGAATTCTTTAAATGGCGTGATGGCAACGCTGAACTTGGCGATGAACCCCACCCTTTCAAAGCTGTTGATGAATTCAAGTCGCTGGTGACAGGAAGATTGGCGATTACCAGTGAAGCTGATTATGAAACTCGTATCAAAGAGTTTGCTGATCTTGGTATAAAACTTGGTGTGGCGGGAAAATTATTTAAGGTCGTCAGCAAAGGTATTTATAATCGCTCTGAATATGAAATCACGGCTTGGATTGATCTTCCTACAGCACCTGAACCAGTTAAGCCTAAGCCGACTCCAACGCCCGATCCAGACGAGTTGCAACCTCCCCCGCAAGCAACACCAACTCCAACTCCTGCCCCTACGCAACTGCTTGAGCCTCGAGTAATTGAAATCCGTCCAAGTTAGTCAGACATACAATTCTTTCACTTATCTGACTTTTCCCGTATCATTTTATGGAAGACACTAGTTTTCTAAGACGGGGTTAGACAGGAGGTCTTTTTTTGAGCGTGCTTTGTATAGACATCGGAACTTACTCTATTAAGTTTCTTGAATGTAATCCAAGCAAAAAGAATTTTTCTCTTATTAATCATAGAGAAATTCCTCTGCAAAAAGTTCTAAGCCAATTTGGCCCAGAAGACACGATACAAGATGTCCAACTTTCCATTATCAAAAGCTACCTGGAAGACGGCACAGAAAGCAAAGTCATAATGCAGGTGCCATCTCAAATGGTGACCTCTCGTTATTTGCATCTTCCAATTGTTAATAAAAAGAAAGCTGAACTGATGGTTCCATTTCAATTAGATGAGAACCTTCCCTTTTTGATTTCGAAAGCTCATTACACAACTTCAATGAGAAAAAGAAACGATAGCTTCGATGCTTTAGTTTCAATTTCTAAAGTTGATGACTTTGAAGCTTTTCATGAAAAACTAGAAAAGAGTGAAATCCTTCCTGGACTTTTAGCTTCAGAGCTTAATTTTTTCGACTCGTTTGCTAGAGTTCATGCGACAAACCAGCCTTATGCCATTATTGATATTGGTCACACCACAACGAAGGGTTATTTTATCAATGGCGCCGAAGTCGTCTCCAATCATATCTCCCACACAGCGGGCAGAATTATTGACGATGTTATTTCTAAAACTTACGCGATACCTTTAGCCGAAGCTGTTGCTTACAAGCAGGCTAATGCCTTTTTCCTAACTGATGCTCAATACAACGAAGTTTCAGCCGAACAACGTGAGTTTGCCAATATTATGAAGCAAACTATGTGGCCGTTGATTTCAGAAATTAAGCGCTGGGAACTTGGTTTTAGAGTTAAGTATGGTCAATCAGTCGAAACAATTTATCTTTGCGGTGGCTCTTCAAGAATTAATAATATTGCGAACTTCTTATCTCAAGCGATTGGTGTAAGAGTTGAACTTTTAGATTACTCACCATGGGTTCAAGGCAGTGATGATTCGTTCGAAGACGCCTCATTAAGTATGTCTAGTGTTAACATGATGGCCATCTCTCAGCTTGATAAAGAAATTATTCCAAATTTTTTATCAGGTGCTTTTGCAAACACTATGTCTGGTCAGCTACCGTTATATTCGATTAGCTTTTTAGCAGTTAGAACGGCCGCTATTTGCTTATTGCTTATTACCTTCATGATGGTTGAAAGATTTGTCTTTCTTGAACGTGAAAATAAACTCGTTGATGCTGAAGTCATTAGATCTTTAAAAACTCCTACACTTGGTATTCCTGTTACGGAAAGAAGATACTACCCTTCACAACCGAAACGTATCCTAGCGGCCTTGAGAAAGAAAAATCTCGAAATGAGCCAAGAAGTTTCTTTGGTACAATCAGCTATCAAAGAAAAAGCCATTGCTCCATTAGTTGAAGTTAGCCAAGCTCTTGCTCAAGCAGGAACGACAAAAGTTGCTTTCTTTGAAGCTGAGAATGGTCAAGCCAGATTGATATTAACTTCTGATAACAATGATGATCTGACTAAGGCCCAAGCCGCTCTTTCAAGTGCAAACTTAACTGATTACGCAGCAGGACCTGGTAGTACTAGTAAAGAAGTAACAATTACTTTTAAGTATTGAGACTGTTATGAATAAGAAATCTCCATTCCAGCAACTAGATGAAGCGCTCTTTAAGCTCGTTGACCAATTTAAGAACCAAGCCTTCTATGGCCAATTTCAATCGGTGATTGGAAAGCTATCAGATCAGCAACAAAAAATTGCGAATCTGACGATGTCTTATCTTTTACTATTTATTCCAGTTCTACTTTTAATGGTTGTCTGGTTAATGAACTCATCATTACGTTCAAATATCGAAAACAAAAATGAAATTCTAAGTCAGATCGAATTGTTTAATAGCAAAAGAATTGAAAGTGATAACAAAGGCCGTGAGATTGTCTTACAAGCCCCTATCTCTGCTCAATCAGAGCTTCAAACTCGTATCGCTAACGTTCTTGGACGAATTCGTATCCCAACAAGTTTCGTCTCTGTAACAAGCTTTCAAGAAGGCAAATCCGCCGGCAGTCTTAAGTCATACGACGCTGCCATTAGTTTTGATAAACTTTCGACTGAACAATTCACAGAACTGGTTAAAAACCTTGAAGAAAGAGAACGAATTAAAGTCAGTGGGATGAGAATCGAAAATCGTATCGATCAAAGTATTTTGAAAGGTAAGATTAACTTGTTATTTGTTTCTAGCCAAAGATAGTTATGAAGAAAATGCCTGAAAATCATCTCCAACCAGAAATCTATGTTAGTGAAACTGGCAAAGGTTTTAAGCGTTGGTTATTAGTTGGTCTTCTTTTTCTTGTGACCTTTATCTTCACTTTCCCTTTTGAAAAAACTCTCATTGGTATGACCGAGAAGATCATCCGTTCTCAACGTGCTTGCCCAATCTCCTACGATAAAATTGAGCTCTCTTATTTCTTTCCTGGGATTAATTTTAAAAATCCAGTGATCGCTGGAGCATGTTTTCAAAAGCCTGGCAGTGACCTTGCCCTTGATCAATTAGCGATCACTTTTGCAGGTCCAAACTTTTCTCCCTTTGGTGTTCGTTTGAAGATTCTTGCCACGACTGATGAAAGTCATATCGAAGCGTACCCTGCCGTTGGAATAACTGGTCGCGTGGTTAGGATAACTGACACAAAAATTGGTGCAGATATTCTTTCAACCTTAACTGGTATGGATCTTATCGCAGGCGAACTTTCGGTTGATGGGCTGGTTGAAATAGCTGAAAATCAAATTAGTAGCGCAAAATTAAAAATCGAATCACAAAGTCTTAAGACAAAACAGGCCAATATCGCTGGTTTTTTACTTCCACCCATGAATCTTGGCTCGCTTGTCCTACTTTCTGAAATGGATGCTGGTGGAAAACTCTTTATTGAAAAACTGACTCTAGGTGCACCAAGCTCAACCCTTGCTGCAAACTTTAAAGGAAGCCTGACTCTTAATCGCTATAATATGCTTTATTCAAATGCTGATTTGACTGGGGAAATTCGTTTTTCAGATGAATTTTTTGAAGCGATCCCTTTGGTCAAACTTTTATTGCAGGGCAAAGAGCCGACCGATGGCTTTTATAAGCTTGAATTGAAAGGTCCTTTAGGGCAAACTCGCCCTAATTTTCTATGAATAATCAGCTTGATCAAAAAATTGAATTTTATCTAAATCAATGTCTCCCTCGGCATTCATTCGCAGACGTCTACAAATACGGCGTATTGCCAGCAGGAAAACTCTTTAGACCTAAGTTAGCCCTCGCCTCTTATAACGATTCTAACCGTAATCTAGAGCCTTATAGCGAAGATCTTTGGAAGTTGTGTACAGCTTTAGAAATTCATCACGCCTATACATTAATTCATGATGATCTTCCCGCTATGGATGATGATGATATGCGTAGAGGACAACTCTCCACTCATAAAAAATTTGGTCAATGGCAAGCCATTCTCGCTGGAGACGGTTTATCCATTGCTAGCTTTAGACTCTTAAGCCGAATCTCTCACCCAAACTCACAATTATTGAGTCAAATAAGCGCCCACGCCCTAGGCCCAAAGGGTTTGATACAAGGTCAGGCACTTGATCTGTCGCAAGAGATGAATCTTTCTTTTGAAAACCTTCTTAAAACCCATGAACTTAAAACGGCGAGACTGATTCAA
This sequence comes from uncultured Halobacteriovorax sp., assembly GCA_964352405.1. Lineage (GTDB taxonomy): Bacteria > Bdellovibrionota > Bacteriovoracia > Bacteriovoracales > Bacteriovoracaceae > UBA4207. The sequence goes on along the minus strand of CAYGRY010000032.1, from coordinate 1,123 downwards.
TTGTCATTAGTTGGCGGGGCTTTACTTGCTTCAACTCCTATCGAAACAAAGTCTTTGAAGAATCTGTGGCGCTTAGGATATGCGGTTGGTGTTTCTTTTCAACTACTAGATGATTTGCTTGAGCTTTGTGATGAGACACTTAGTCAGCATGAGAAAGATATCAATCCATGGCTTAAATTAGCAGCGAAGTGCTCAAATCAAACTCAACTTCTATTAAAAAGTGTTGATGCCATGGCGACAAAGAATATTAAGAATGAATTGGCGTTGTATTATAAGAAAACATTAGAAACAGCAGTGAAAGGCAAAAAGAATATTGAGAATCATATCAGAGACAATAACCAGCTAGAGCCAGTTATGTCTCTGTTGAATATTTTGAGTCAGACCAACTAGTTCTTGAAGTAGAATTTTTGCATCCCCAAGCTTTTTAAGATCATTCGCCCCAAACCCTTGCAGCTCAGTTCTTGCAGACGAGATTTCATTTTCTGTAAAATCAGAAACACTTGGTGATTCTTTTCTAAGCGACATTTCGTGGCGAGCTTGCTCGACAGTCATTTTGTCATCAAAAAGAAGTCTTTTAATTTCTAGAATAGCTTCAACGTCGCTTTGCTCATAGAGCTTTTGACCTGAAGAAGAAACAACGGGAGAAATAGAATCGAACTCAGTTTCCCAAAATCTTAAAACGTAAGGCTTAACACCTGTGAAGCCACAAACTTCATCCGCTTTAAAATGTGATTTATTTGGAAGTTGGATCATGGGCGCTCCAATCGTTTCAAGCATGATTAATAATCATCGTTGTCGTCATCGTCAGAGGCATAGCCATCTTCAGAGTTAGACATAAATGAGCTAAGGGCGCGGTTAGTGCCTTCTTTAGCAGGAAGTGAAGTATTCTCACCACCCTTATCATCTAGACGATGTGAGTATCTTGCCGTCACGTCTTCTTTTAATACCTGGGATGGTTTAAAAGTTAGAACACGTCGTGCTGAGATTTCCATCGCATCACCTGTTTGAGGATTTCGTCCAATTCGCGTTGCTTTGTCGCGGATAGAGAAATTACCAAAACCAGAAATTTTAACTTTTTCACCGCGAGCTAAAGTGTCTTTGATCACTTTAAAAACGAGATCAA
>CAYGRY010000031.1:0-30127 GCA_964352405.1 uncultured Halobacteriovorax sp. | reverse complement strand
GCTCTATGCGACTTTTTACGAAACAATCTTAGTCGCTTTAAAACATAACTCTGAAGCCGCAGCAAAGCTGATTAATGAATTTGCAGCTGATATGGAAGCACGAGAGCGCGTCATCGCCATCCAAGCTCATCATCACGTTCAATATGTTTTAAATAATGGAACATGCAAAGGCTGCGCCTTTTGCGACAATCACCAAGATGTTAATGAGCTTTTAGAGCCATGGAATAATAAAGAGTATGATTTCTTTTGTGGTCTTTATGTTGGCATGAAAACAATTCAATTTGGTATGGAGCAATTACTCTATGAACATATTCCTAATGAGCCTCGTTTGATTGGCCATTTAGGTCACGATAATGTTCTACAACTTAGACAAAATATTTTTGAATACGCTGAAAAGAAATTTTTCTAGTCTTAGTTCATGAAAAAAATTGTTCGCTCTTTACTATTAATAATCATTATTATTCTTCCTTTCGCGATAGCGACTTACTTCACCTACGATGCAGTTTGGAGTGTTTTTAATTTAGAAAAAACTCAAGCCACTATTCAGTCATGTTTTACAAAAACAAGTTCAAGCGGAAAACCAATCAATCATCATGTTCCTAAAGCTCAAACCGAAAATGGTGAGGTTGTTGAAGGGATGATTGGTCAGCCTAAATTCTTTTTAACCTGCGGCGATATGGTTGGAAACACTGTCGATGTGTATCTTGATAAAGAGAATAAAAACAATAATAGAATGGGAACCTTTTGGCAGATGTGGTTTCTACCTTCCCTTTTCATGATCATCAGTATTTTTTGGTATTCACTCTACTTGAAAAAATTACTGAAGAAACTCAAAAAATCTTAATCTAAATTTTCATTGATCATTTTTAAAACTTGAGGACCGTGACGGTCTCTAAACTTCAAAATGAGAGTACTTGCTGATTGATCCGCAGCGAAGATATCAATATACATGTCAAATAATGTTCTTGATGAGAAAAGCTTTATTTTGCCGCCATTAATGGTCCAGGAACCTGTTCCATCACCAAGATTGGGAAGGTTATAATAAAATTTCCCATCCTCATAAAGAGCTAGCTCAATCGGGTAATCGTTATTCACAATTGATTTATCAGTGGCTAGGTTCGGCTCACTTGGCATCGACTTTTCATTCACATATTTTTGATAAGCAGCTTGATCAACTTCAAAATATGAAAGTGTCGACGTCTCTTTATCTGGAACACATGAAAAAAATAAAGAGATAAGACTTAGTGAGGTTAAGAGTCTTTTCATCTTAATAGCGCCATAATCCTGATGCCCATGTAAATCCTGAACCAAAAGCAGCACTTGCCACAAGCATTCCACGTTTAAGTTTTCCGGCCTTGATTGCATCTCTCATTCCAAGAGGAATGGTTGCCGCTGTTGTATTGCCGTAATTTTGAATTGTATTGAAAACTTTATCCGCTGGAATCTGAAGCATTTCTCCAACCTTGTCATTAATTCTAAGATTGGCTTGGTGAAATAAGAAAAGGTCCACATCTTCAAGCTTTACACCTGAGCTTGTACAAGTATGAACAAGAGTTTCACACATTCTTTTAACGGCATGAACGAAAACTGTTTTTCCATTCATTTGTGGATAATGCCAGCCTTCTTGAATCATACTGTCTGGAACACGCTTTGGATCATCAAAACCAGTTCCTGGACCTGGTAGCCAAAGCTCTTTAGCAAAAGCTCCATCCGCATGAAGATTGGTGGCAATGATATGTCCGTCTTTTGAAGCATCTTTGACTTCGGTGGCTGAGACAATGACCGCACCAGCACCATCCCCAAATAAAACCGAAACGGCCCTACCATTAGGAGTTTTATCTAATCCCTTAGAGTGGATTTCTCCACCTACTAATAAAATATTTTTATGTGATCCAGATTGTATAAACTTATCGGCAATTGATAAGCCGTAAATGAAACCTGAACATTGCTGGCGAATATCAAGCGCAGCAATACCCGCGAGTCCTAATTTGTCTTGAAGAAAACAAGCACTGCCAGGAAAGTCATGGTCGGGAGACAACGTGGCGAAGATAATCATATCGATATCTTCTTTTTTAAGACCTGCATCAGCGATAGCGTCTAATGAAGCTTTATATCCCAAATCTGAAGTTGAAACATTTTGTTCAACCCAATGACGTTGATTAATACCGGTTCGTTGAACAATCCATTCATCAGAGGTATCCATCATTTTTTCTAGATCATGATTTGTCATGATTTTTTCAGGAACAAAGGCTCCTACACCAGAAATACGACTGCTAATGTTAGGGTTGACGCCCATACTTAATTCCTCCGATCATTAATAAGGAATAATCTTAACTTAAAAGAGGCGGCCATGGAAATGCTCAACATTCTTAATATCACTACAATCTACGCCGCGTGTCTTGGGATTCTTCTTTTTATCTTGTCTGTCTATGTGATTAGTCTTCGCTGGAAACATAAAGTCGGCATTGGTGAAGGAAAGGATAATAAAGAACTTAGAACAGGTATTAGAATGCACGCCAACTTTACCGAGTATGTGCCAACAATCCTTTTGCTACTGGCCTTAGCTGAAATTTCAGGCAGCTCTGACCTTGTGCTTCATGTTATTGGAGGATCTCTTTTAATAGGACGTGTACTTCATCCAATTGGATTACTTTTATCCATTGGTACGAGCGCTCCAAGAGCTCTTGGGGTTGCCTTAACATTCACAGCTCTTTTAGTTTCAAGTATTAGCCTGTTATTAAATACATTATAACCGAGTAAAACATTCAACTAACAAAACGCTAATAAAAAAATCCCAAGAATCATTGGCCATATGATTCTCGCGTGCTAGCATTTATTTAATCAATTGACCCAAGGAAGGAGTCATCATGTCTAAGGCTTTCAGACTTAGCTTTATATTTGCCATTATGGCATCCCTTAATTCTGCTTACGCAGACTTCGCAGACCTCCCCCCATACTACTCGCAAGACTTTGTTCAAAAGATTGATCAAGGAACGCTTAAAAATACTTTATTAAAGAATTCTCTACAAAAAATCTTAGCCAAAATTCACGTTAAGACTGTTGGCCGTGATCTTGTCAAAGACTCATGTCCTGAACAGAGTGAATGTGAAGAACAGCTAACAACGCTAACATATCGCCAGGCCCGTGAAATTCTCTTTGGTAAGATTCATTTACGCTCAGACGAAGACGGCTATTACTTAAATGAAGTCTATTGTAGACAAACAATTAACGAAGACGACGGTGTAGGTCGTGGCCAGATTCCTGATCACACTCAAGTCAATTGTGAGCATACATGGCCACAAAGTCGTTTTAATCCAAATGAAAGTAAAAATGCCCAGCTCACCGATCTTCACCACCTCTTCCCATCAAATTCACGTGCCAACAGTTCTAGAGGTAATTTGATCTTTGCTGAAGTTAACGGTGGCGTTATTAATGACCAGTGCACAAGCTCTCACCGTGGAACAGCTTACGGTTCAAGTGAAACTGCCTTTGAGCCACCTCCTGAACACAGAGGAAATGTTGCTAGAGCTCTCTTTTATTTTTCTGTAAGATATAATCATCCAATTGGCTCTCTTGAAGAAGAATTTTTAAAGAAATGGCATTGGCAAGATCCTGTCGATGATGAAGAAAGAAGTCGCAATGAGAAAGTTTATGAAGTTCAAAAAAACAGAAATCCATTTATTGATGCACCAGAATTGGTTGAATTGGTTAACGATTTTTAGTTTCTTTCTTCTAGCATCTTGTGCCACTACAAATAATAAGCCAACTCAGCCTAGCTACTCGGTTGATACCGAGAGTACTTTTGATGAGATAGAACGCTCTAGAGTGCTAGATTATTACAGGCAATTAAGAGAGCGTGGTAACCCTGATGTTCCTAACACAAGACCTACAACCGTAAAACCTAAGCCATATGTTGCGAGACCAGCTAGAAAGCCAAAACCTCGCCCAACACCAAGACCATTAACACCTGAAGAACGTGAAGCCATTGACCGTGAAGTTGGACAAAATTTATCATTTTTTTGCATGCTCAATCGTAAAGACTCACGCTTTAAAGATGAAGCTGATTGCAATGCCTACACGCAAAATGTTCTCTTTGACTGTAAAAATAGATTAAGTGATGAAGAAGCTAAGAAACTTGTTCGTTGTGTAAAATCTGAGCTTAAATTATAAGTTAGCGAGCTCTTTTACTTTTTGCTCGTAAATTTCTTTTTCAATGAGAACAAACTCTATACCAGATTGAATTGAATCATTAATCAGCTTTTCTGCTAATGGATAATCCCAGTCGTAAATTTTTGTGGCATCATTTGGAATTGCAAAAGAGGTCTTTAATTTACTTCTAACGGCTTTAAAGTATGAAATATCAACTTCAACAGTTGAAGTTGTAGGAAACGTGGCAGGGTCAAAGAATTTGTCCAAGTTTTTAACCATAGTCTACCTTAGTATATATACAAGACTTAGACCAAGCTATCAAATACCGCTTAAGTTTTGTTAATTGTTGTAAAATAATATGATGGATAAAAAAACATTTGACGACATTATCATTGGGGCTGGCTACGCAGGACTAAGTCTGGCGGCACTTCTTACAAAACGATCTAGAAAGGTTCTTGTTCTAGAGGCGCACGACCTCGTTGGAGGCTGTGCAAGTTATTATAAGCGACAGCATTTTCATTTCGATGTCGGTGCCACAACATTGTCAGGTCTAGCCGAGGGAATGCCATTAAAAATATTGATCAACAAACTTAGTTTGAAAAGTGAGTATAAAAAATTAGCCCAACCAATGAAAATTAAACTGGCTAATGGAATCGTACTTAATAGATTTGCTGATTTTGAATTATGGATCGATGAGCTTGAAGAAAAATTCCCTAATATTGATCACAGAACTTTTTGGAGCAAACTAGAAGATATTTCAACTAGAGCTTGGGGGTTACTGGCTGACACTTGGAGTTTTCCTCCGCAAAATTTAAGTGAAGTCTTTAATCTTTTAAAGCCTTCTCTCTTAAAAGAAGCTGACTTAGGACTCTATTTACTTCAACCTTTAAAATCTATTTTGCCTAAAGACTATCAAAATAGTGTTCTTAAAAACTTTATTGATGAACAACTCCTAATTAGTACTCAAACGACTAGCGAGGATGTTCCCATTTTAATGGGAGCCCTAGGCCTCACCTACCCCAGTGATATGTATTATCCATATGGCGGTATTAGCTCTCTGGCTTTATCGCTCAAGGACTTTATCTGCGAGAATGGTGGTGAAGTTCTTTTAAAATCTAAGGTTGATTCGATAAGTGATGATTTAGTCGTCTCGACAAAAGATCATCAATACAAAAGCAACCATGTGATATCAACACTTCCAATTTGGAATCTTAAAGAACTTAATCCTAAGTTGTCTGACTGGGTCAATTCACAAGCCAGTGCTAAAGGCGAATACTGGAGTGCTATAACTGCTAATCTTGCTGTTAAGTTTAAAACGCCCAAGACTGACCTCTATCACCAGATACATTTAAATGAGCCTTTAAGCGCGGCCAAAAGCCATAGCCTGTTTATCTCTTTGTCTGATCCAAGTGATCTCACAAGAGCTCCTGAAGGCTGGCAGACGATGACAATCTCAACCCATGCTTTGCCAAGTGATTTTCCCAACCAAAGAAATGATGTTTATAAAGAATTAAAAAAACAAATCCTTATTGAAATTAAAAATCATTTAAGTGAATATTTTGATGATATTGAGGAAACAAAGTTTGAAACAATTGGCACTCCTTTAACCTTCGTCAAGTACACCAGTCGTTTTCAGGGTCGAGTCGGAGGCATACCACACTCAGTCAATTTTATGCCTTGGAAATGGCCAAAAAATGTCACTCCACTTACAAACTTCTTTCATCACGGTGATACATCTTTTCCAGGACAAGGAATTGTAGGAGTCGTGCAAGGTAGTCTTAATTTTATGAAACGTTACCACGGTGAAAAATGAAAAAATTATATCTAGCAACTAACGTCAAAAATAATTACAAAATAGTTTTTGCTGGTTTTGACTTAAAACTTTTTAAAGCACTTAAGCCTCCTCTAATGGATCTTGAGGTTACTCGTTTTGACGGTTGCAAAAAAGGCGATGAAGTTCATCTTAAAGTTGGACTCTTAGGTCTTGGTCGAGATTGGATCTCTCATATAACCAGTCACCATGAAGACGAACATGAATGTTTTTTTATCGACGAAGGTTTTAAAATACCTTTCCCACTTAAGTCTTGGCAGCATCGTCATATTGTTCAAAAAATTTCTGCCAATGAAACGAAGATTATCGATGATATTAGTTATTCATGTTTTGGTGGCAAAGTAATTGAGCTTTTGATGTACCCTGCGCTCTTGGCCCAATTCCTAGTTAGAGCTCCGGTCTATCGTCGCTTTTTCGGTAGCGAAAAGTTAGATTGAGTCTACTCGAGATCACTTTCTTAGTCGCTGCCAACTGGTGTTCCCAAGCATGCTGACTCTCCCCTTTCATTAAGAGTAAAGAGCAACTTGGAAGTTCAATATCTATTTTTCTTTTTGTTTTTCTGTGTCTAAGTGAAAATTTTCTAACAGCTCCGAAACTAATTGAAGCAATGGCGGGATTAACTCCAAGCTCAGGCTCATTATCTCGATGCCAGCCATTTTTATCAGCACCACTACGATAGAGATTACATAAAACCGAATTAAAGTGATGACCAGTGAGTGTGACCACTTCATTTTTAATTGTTAGCAGTTTTTCATTCCAAACTTCGGCTTCCATACGAATTTTTGAATAAGTATAACTAAGTCCATTATCGGCATACCACGCTTGAAGCCTAGGTACAGGATGTGTTTTACCCCAAAGAGTAATTTGGTCCTGACGCCATGCTAATTCCTCAATTAAAGGGCTTAGCTGCTCCTCTTTGAAAGCATTTTCAAGAAGATAAACTTCTCCATCAAAAGGTAATAAATTTTGTTTCATCCAACTCATATTACTTAGCAAAACGTCTTCGAGATGATATGTCCAGAGTATGAAATTATTCGTCCAACTTTTGATTCTCTTTTTAGCATTAACTGGCGCCGCATCTATACTCGTCGGTTATGGTAATGTTGATTTTGGTAGCATCGACTACTGGAATAATCACGGAGTTTTCTTACTTATATTTTTAACTTTATTTCCAAGACTGACTCTTTTTTGTTCATCAATTCCATTTGGTGGACTGCTTTGGTGGCTTGGATTCTTTTTTGCCCCAAGACTACTTGTCGCCTGCCTTGCAACCGTAGGTTATTGGGAAACAAATCCTGTCTTAGTTGTCCTTTCTTGGTTTATTGCAATTAGCGGAGAGAGTGCCGAAAAATGGGGCTTTAAGCAAAAAATCCATATTAATGTTGCCGGTAGAACCTTTGGTAATGGCGGACAATATCAACAACAATCGCGAAGACATCAAACGGTACAAGACAATGTCGTCGATGCTGAATTTCGTCGAGTTGATGACGAATGAATCTGAACAAATTTAGATGGGCGATCGTCACCACTATAATTAGTCTTTTTCTTTTGATTCTAGCTGGAAGCATCGTTAGAACCACGGGGAGTGGCTTAGGTTGTCCCGATTGGCCTCATTGTTTTGGTCAGTGGATTCCGCCTACTGATATTTCTCAGTTGCCAATCGACTATAAAGAAAAGTTTGCAGTAGCCGGAAAGCAGATTGCTGATTTTGACGCCACTAAAACCTGGATTGAATATATCAATCGTCTACTAGGTGTTTTAGTCGGGTTTGAAATGATTTGGTTAATGCTAACAGCTTGGCCTCATCGCAAAGTTCATCCCGCTTTGTATAAAGGCTCTGTGTTCGTCTTTATTTTAACCTGTATTCAAGGAGGCATAGGTGCCAAGGTTGTGAGCTCGCATCTAGCTCCTCACTTGATTACTTTTCATATGTTTTTAGCAGTAGTGATTTTATTAATCGCTATTGGGCTTTATATCCATTCACTAGAAGTCAGAAAAAAACTTACGATTAGATCAAATCGATTAGGCTTGATTGTTTTAGGACTTGCTCTCATTCAACTCATTCTTGGAACTGAAGTGCGCGAAGGTGTTGATGCTGTCACTAATGCTGGCGTGACTCTTCGAAGTGAATGGCTTGATCAAGAAAGCTTACTTTTTATCATCCATCGATCATTTTCTATTTTCTATCTCATTGTTTTTGGACTGTGGATTGGCCAATTATGGAAAGAAGAACCTTATCCTATGGCCCGTAAATTTATTCTTGCCGTCTTCTTAGTAACGTTACTGGCACCACTATCAGGCATTATTCTAGCCTATTTTTCGATGCCAGCCTTTGCTCAACCTTTACATCTTTTTATTGCAACATTAATTATTAGCGGCGATTTTGTTTTGATTTATCGTCCTGGGCACGCGCCGGTTTAAAGTCACTGGCAGGTCTTGTCGCCCCGTAAAATCTTTTAAACATACTCTTGTCCGTCATTTCACTTTGATGAGTACGACGAAATTTATCATCGATCATATTTCTATCAGCGCAAGCAATACAAATCCAATCTTTATCAAAAGATGGATGTTGATAGCGTTCAACATCTGGAAGATCTCTCTCACACACTTCACAAAACGTTCGAGCGTGTTGATGGACTTCACTCTTTTTAACTGGACGACCTTTAATATGCTGGCGTTCATTAGCATTCTTCGTAGCGTGTAAACCTGCATTCAATAAAGCATCTTTAAGTGATTTAGCCATTTGTCCTCCAAAATTCATTTTTATTGTACATAAACCCTCAAAATCTGTGGAGAGGGATAATATTTGACTAAAATACTTTTAAATTGTGCCGATAAGATTAGAACCCCAAAAGGACTTAATAAATGCTTAAAAATCAAGGCTTTATATATATCTCTCCCTGTCAGCTGGCCAGTGCGCCATTGATCAAAATAAATTTTGATCCGCGAGATAAATTGCCTGCTGGTTTTACGGATACTCATCAAGCCTTGGCCATTTGGCCTTTAAGTGGCCAAAACCTGAGCAGTCATGAGCTATTAGACCAATTACATTCAAGTCTTATAGGCATGGGTTTGGCCTTTACTATTCCAAAAGTCTATCAAGCACAGCTTTCTCAACTCGTTTCTTATATTGATAACTGGTTGGCGGTCGACAGACATTTTGAAGGCAACGATTTTCTTGAAGATGAACTCTTAAAGAACCTGCCTCAAAAAGCAAATTATATTGCTGAGTCTAGTATCAATCTGAAACAACTTGGAACTCATTGGCTAACTCATGACCCTGCCTATGAACATAGCGCAAGTACGGCCTTTTATCGAGGAATGTTACTTGGCCAAGAAGATAGCAAGATTCATTTAGCGAGATGTTACGAAGAAGGTATTGGTGTAGAGGTTAATTATACAAAAGCTAAAGAATTACTCATATCGATATCTAATAACGATAATGTGATCCCTCTACTCTTTAGGCTTAATTACAAAGAAAAAGATCAGGCAGGAATCAATCATCTTAAAAATAATTTTTTTATGAAGTCTCCTCTCCCCTTGCCAGGCAAAGGACATCAGTTTGATGTTTTTCATCAAACATTATTAGAACTCCTTTTTATTAGCTATGAGGAAGTTGGACATTTAGACATCTGGCTTTCTAGCTGGGAGTTAATTAGTCCTTATAGGGATGAAATTTTGGCGCTATCAGAAGTTAAAGTCATGGATCATTTTGAGACGCCAGAGGCTTCACAAATCAGATCATTTCATGACATTCTTTGTCGAATGTTTGAATCTTACAGATACAGTGCTTAAGAGGAGTTCTTGTGGGTTTTATGAAGAATAGCTTTGCAAAAAATGCAAAGACGGAATCACTTTGGAATAAAAGTCTTGTCTATATTGCTTACGATGCAAAAAAGATTCACACCCTCATAAAAAAAGAAAAGCTTGAATTACCTGAGGCTCTACAAAAAAGCTTTGAACAAAAGAAAACCGTTTCTTTTTTCAATGACCAGTCTCAGATAAGTTTAATTCTCATCGACAAGCCTACGAACAAAAAACAACTCTATGCTAAGGCGCGAGATCAAATTGGATCTAAAATTAATCTTTTCATCGATGGTAATCCAAAATCATGCGATGTTCACTTTGTAGGATTAGCGGACGAAAGTATTCAAGGTTGTTTAGTTGGACTAGATCTTGCTGCCTATCGTTTTGATGAATCCAAGTCTCAGGCTCTTGGTCACCTTCATTTTTTTACTGAGGATAAAAAGTTACCTGCCAAAGTTCTTGAACAAGCATCAGAACTTTCATCATCGATAAACTTAGCTAGACATTTGGTCAATCTGCCTCCAAATGAACTTCATCCTGTGAACTTTGCAGCCATGATTCAAAAAGGCTTTAGAGGCTCAAAAACGATTAAAGTTGAAGTGTGGGATGAAAAAAGATTAGCAAAAGAAAAGTGTGGTCTCCATCTTGGAGTTGGAGCCGCTTCGGCCCATCCTCCAAGACTAGTAAAAATCAGCTATAAATCAGGCAAGAAAGCTAAAAAGAAAATTGCGTTAATTGGCAAAGGTATTACCTTTGATACTGGTGGATTAGATATTAAGCCTTCTGCCGGAATGAGATTGATGAAAAAAGATATGGGGGGAGCTGCTGCGATCTCTGGTATTTTCAATTGGCTTGAACATAGTGGGCTCGCTGTTGATGTCGAAGGCTACCTGGCCCTTGCTGAAAATGGCATAGATAAAAATGCCACAAGACCAAGTGATATTCATATTGCTCGAAATGGACTTAAAGTTGAGATTGATAATACAGACGCTGAAGGACGACTTGTTCTTGCTGACGCAATTGATGTGGCTTGTGATCAAAAACCTGACCTTATTATCGATGCAGCTACGCTTACTGGTGCCGGTAAAGTTTCATTAGGCCAAGATATCGCGTCACTTTTTAGTAATGATGATAAGCTCGCCAAAATGATTCAAGATGCTGGAGATGCTTCAGGAGATCTTTGTTGGAGAATGCCGCTGCATCAAGACTATGCCAAAGAGCTAAGTTCATCATTTGCTGATTGCACGAATTCATCTTCAAGCGGATATGGCGGAAGTATAACGGCTGCTCTATTCTTGCAAAAATTTGTCAGAGACATACCTTGGGCACATTTAGATATCTTTGCATGGACAACAAGCAACCAGCCCGCCTTAGTTCAAAAAGGCGGATCTGGTCAGGCGGTTGCTAATTTGGTGGCTTATTTAAAAAGTATTTAACTTACTTTTAATAATAGATTCATAGATAGCATCACCAAGCTTTTTGCCGGCTACGATATCACTTGGATGGTGAACACCACCAATGATGCGATTAAGAGCGACTTCATCCGCTCTATGCATAAATTCATTTTCACGATCTGGGTAGAAGTCGGAAAGCATTCTGGCGAAAACTCTTGCGATCATCGTATGACCACTTGGATAAGCCTTTGAAGTTGCCAGTGGAATACATGGAACGATATCAGGGTTCGCATTAAATGGGCGTGGACGATCAAACAGTTTTTTTGAAATGGCACTATTTAGACCGACAGTAGCATAGGCTTCGATAAAGTGAGGCCACACACGTCTCATTTCTTTTTTTGTTAATAAAGAACCAAACATTGATTTAAGTGTAGGTGTTTTTTCAGCAGCAGCTTCCTCACATTCAGCATCGGTTCTAGTCTTTTGATACTCAAGCAAAACTTGAAAGTCATATGCTTCCTCTACACTGCCAGGAGCTGGATAATCGCCAATAATTTCTCTCATTTGATCTTTAGAAAACCAGCCGACCTTTAGCTTTTCATCACTGGCAAAGCTGGCAAAAGAGACAGAGAAAGCTAAGAATAAGACAATTAAATGACGCATCATAAACTCCATATTTCCTAAAATGCTAACAATAACTTATCATTTTGTCTTGTAGGTTAAGGATTTAACAAAGAGCTAAGTTATGGAAATAGTATGGATTACAGGTGCTTCTTCGGGAATTGGAGAGGCTTTAGCAGAGGAATTGGCCATTAAAGGTCATAAGCTTATCTTGTCAGCAAGAAATGATAAAAAGCTTAATGAACTTAAAGCCAGTTTGCCTAATCCAAACAACGTTGCAGTTTTACCTCTGGATTTATCTAAACTTGAAAACCCTGCTAGCATTATTGATCAAGCAAAAAAATGTTTCGGTAAAATAGACAAGCTTATTTTAAATGCGGGTATTTCACAGCGATCTTTAGTCAATGAAACAAAATTAGAAGTTTATCGCAACCTCATGGAAGTAAACTACTTCGGAAATATTTCTCTCGCCCACGCCCTACTTCCCCATTTTATAGAAAACAATAACGGTCATTTTATTGTGATCACTTCTTTAGTTGGTAAATTTGGAACACCTTATCGTTCAGGTTATTCGGCCAGCAAACATGCCCTTCACGGACATTTCGATTCACTTCGTGCAGAACTCATGATGGAGAATAAAAACATTGATGTGACCATTATTTGTCCTGGATTTGTAAGCACTAATATTTCCTTTAATGCCTTAAGTGGAACTGGTGTTTCAACTCAAGAGTTTGATGATAGTAATGCCAAAGGATTAACGCCAAAGCAATTTGCCATAAAGGCGGTTGAAGTCATTCAAAATAAAGAATATGAAGCTTTAATTGGTGGCAAAGAAACATTTGGTGTTTATTTAAAGCGCTTTCTTCCAAATGTATTTGTTAAAGTTATTGCGAAGGCTAAAGTTCGTTAGACTTTTTAGTTCTAATTAAAACAACTTCAGCAAAAAGAGCTGTAAACATTCCAAACAGAGCAAGTCCTGTCAGCATTAAAAAGATACTAATGACTTTTCCTGAAAGAGTCACAGGCGTAATATCCCCGTAGCCTGTCGTCGTTGCTGTCGCAAAACCCCACCATAATGCATCCATATAAGTCACAATTTTTGGGTTTTCCATGACTTCAACATAATAAAAAAGAATACTAATAAGACAGATCGAAAGATTGCCAATGAGAGACAAAATTAAGAATGATGGACTTTTTACAATAGCAATAATTCCAAAAATAAATGTTTTAAGACTTAACAGTCTTGGTTTTTCTTGCTTTTCAAATTTCATTTCAATTGAACCGTAGTTTCTACTTTTCTTTTAAATCGAGTTCCATGAAAACGATTAGCGTGGGCATGAAGTTTTTTGGAATCACTTTCCCAGAACAGTCTTTCTCTTTGAGTTGGATTTAGAATTTCTTCACGATCAAGAAATTTAACACCATCGGAATCGAGATAGATTTTTTTAGATTGATCTTCACAGATCACGTTTCCGCCACAAGATAGCATAGCTAAAGCATTTTTTGGAAAGAGACATTGTTCAAAATCTATAAGAACTTTTGCACTTGCAAAAATTGGCGCCAACTCTCCTGCACAAGGATTGCCCAGGAAAAATCCCGGATCAAAACCTTCTCTAGCATTGCCAAGAAGTCGAACTTTTTCTCCTTCTAATGAAACAAGTAATTGCTCAAGTTCAACATTACTAAGAGTCTCTGGATGAATCAGAACAACTTCTCTTTTAAAGACATTGGCAGGAAATAGGGGAAACTCTTCAACTTTAAAAAATGGCTCAAGAACTTCGCTGACGATTCCATGTTTTAAAAGTTCATCGTGAATATTTTGATTAGCTGACCATATTTTCTTAGCTTTTTTAAATTCTTTAATGGCAAAAGAAACCATCTGCGACCAGAATATTTTCTGCTTAAATCCATTGGGTTTTCTGTGCAACCAAAAGAGATCATAGACGTATGTATACAATGGGGTTTTGTCGCATTTTTTTATCCCCTGAGAAAAGCCATGGGAAATATTAATAATGACATCTGTCGAGCAAGGAATAAATAATCCCTTAGCTAAACTTGGTAAACTAAAAGTCCATTTAAAGATATCTGAAATTGAGTTGGCTTTATTGGAAAGAAAGGTTGAGTGAATAGACCTTTCAACAACGGGACCTAAAATAGAGTTCTCTTTAAATGCTAAAGTATAAAGCGGAGCCTCTCTATAGAGTTCAGCAAGCATATCAAGCATTTCAATACTGTGGTCACGCTCAAAAATCCAATCGGTTGAAAGAGCTACTTTCATTTTAGTGACTTAAAGTATTCAGCCGTACGTTTAATACCTTCTTCAAATCCAACAACTGGTTTGTAGTCACAGATCGACTGAAGTTTATTAAGATTAGGGCGACGTTTTTTAGGATCATCTTCAGGAAGCGCTTTATAGACGATTTTTGAACTTGAGCCTAGAACTTTAATAATCTCTTTAGCGCACTCTTCAATAGAATACTCATCAGGATTACCGCAGTTAAAAGGTGTGTGAACATTAGAGAACATCACGTTATGAATAGCATTAACTAAATCGGTGACGTAACAAAATGATCTTGTTTGAGTGCCATCACCATAAACTGTAATATCATCCCCTGCCATGGCTTGGTTGATAAAGTTTGGAATCACTCGTCCATCATTTGGACGCATACGTGGGCCATAAGTATTAAAGATACGAATAATTCTTGTGTCTAGGCCGTAGCGGCGGTGAAAACTCATCGTCATCGCTTCAGCAAATCTCTTTGATTCATCATAACAAGAGCGAGGACCGATTGGGTTTACACAGCCAACGTACTCTTCAACTTGAGGATGAATCTCTGGATCGCCGTAAACTTCAGATGTTGAAGCTTCTAAGAAGCGAGCTTTCTTTTCTTTCGTAAGTTCTAAAAGTTTTAACGTACCTTCAGAGTTCACACGCATAATCTCAAGTGGGATTTCAGAAAAATCTATTGGTGATGCTGGTGAAGCCAATGAAAAAATATAATCGATATCTAAGCTTTTAAAGTCTGGTAGCGATTCGTAAATATTACATTCATGAAAGTCAAAGTTGTCGTACTTAGAAAGCAATTCGATATTAGACTTACTGCCAGTAATATAATTATCAAGGCCAATAACTTTGGCCCCAAGATTAAGATAAAACTCAGCGAGAGTTGATGGAACGAAGCCGGCTGCACCAGCAACTAAAATTGTTTTTCCTTCCAGTGATGTAGGCAAGACGACGCGCTGAGACATATTTATTCCTTAACAATCGAAATTAAGACTAAAGCTTAAGTAGTTGTATCATAGTTGAACTAAGTATGAGTAGCACAGCGCCAAAAATTTGAATTGGCTCCAGTGCTTTATCAAGAAAAATCCAATTAATACTCACAGCACATAGGGGAAAAAACATTTCCGCAAGAGCGCTAATTCTGGCAGAGACTCGCTTAAGCCCCATATAATAAAGCCACATTCCGGCCAGACCAGAAATTAAGACCATGGCCAAAATTCTTATATTAATGGCGAAATTAAAATCGAGCTCAATACCAATTGTTGCAAAAAGTGGAAGTAGTGCTAGAAGGCCGGTGAAGAAACGCCCAAACATTATTTGTTTTTCATCATAACCAGCGCTTGAAAGCTTCTTACCAAAGACAGTTGAAGCGCCCCAAGCAGTGACGGCAAACAAAGTTAAACCATATCCAAATAGGGCTTTTTTAGAAATTGTTCCAATATCACTAAGGCCCGGAAGTATGTCTGGAGAAGAAATTAAGAAGGCGCCAAACAAAGCAAGTAGGGCCCAAAATAAAAATGAAACCTTGATGCGCTCGCCTAATAAAAAATGCGCCAAGCTGATCGCAACCAACGGCTGAAGCTTTTGTAAAAGAATTACAAGAGAGGGATTGATTAAAGAGAACGCCTTAGTAAAAGCCAATGTCGCGTAGGCTGAGCCTAGCCCCCCGATAATCAAAAACCAAAACAGATGTGAAACTTGAGCTCGCCAAAAAACAGCTCTCGCCTTCCATGCAAACGGAAGTAGAAAAAGAACCAGCAGCAAATGCTCAGTAAAAACAATTCTTTGAGCAGATGGGCCCGAGAATAAAAGTGGATAGCGTATTAAAGTATCAAGCGCCCAAAGCAGGCAGGCTGCTACAATAAATAAAAAGCCTTTCACCCGTGAACCTCAACAACGAAGCTATCAAAAACTTCTCTCGCGCGTTCAGCGGCAAGACTCTTTTTAATACTCTTTCTTTTTTTGTCTTTTCTTTGCTCTTTGGTCAAAGTCACCGGAGGCATAAGACCAAAATTGATATTGGAAGGCACTGGTTTTTCACATGTCATGACGTAATTAATAAGAGCGCCAATAGCCGTTTCAACCGGCCACTTAATGGCAGGTTGATTCTTAATTCTTCTTAGGATTTGAGAAGCGACATAAAGTCCCATACTTGCTGATTCAGTATAGCCTTCAACCCCAGTAATTTGACCGGCAAAAAAGAGATTTGGCATTTTCTTACAAGATAAGTCGAAATCTAAAATCTTTCTTGAATTTAAAAAGCAGTTTCTATGAACTGAACCTAAATGAATAAACTGAGCGTTTTCAAAGCCAGGGATCATTTTAAAAACACGTTTTTGTTCTGGATAAGTTAGGCGTGTTTGAAAGCCAACCAAGTTATAAGCAGAGCCTAGTAAGTTTTCTTTTCTTAGCTGAACACAGGCCCAAGGACGTTTGCCATCACTCATCTCAAGTCCAATCGGCTTCATACATGAGAATCTTGGTGTATCGATTCCGCGATCTGCCATGGTATCGATAGGTAAACAAGACTCAAACCACTTAAGTTCTTCAAAGTCTTTTGGGGCGACACGCTCTGCTGAAATAAGTGCATTCACAAACTCTTCATACTGAGTTTTATTCATTGGAGCATTCAGGTAATCAGCTTCTTCACCATCTTCGCCTACTGGCTTGTGACGATCTTTAAAATAAAGCTTATCCATATCGAGGCTGTCAGCATCGACCACAGGGGCAATCGCATCATAGAAATAAAAATCATCTTGACCGGTAATTTCAGCTTTAATCCAATTTGTAAGCGGCTCAGTGGTTAAAGGTCCTGTTCCTATAAGACAATAATCACAACCGTGCTCTTTCATAAACGCGACAGGATCACCAACGTCAGCGTCAATTTTTGTAATTAATGCGTGATCACTTAACACTTCTGTAATTCTTCTAGAAAAAATTTCTCTATCAACAGCAAGGGCATCACCTGCGGGAACGGCCGTTTCTTTTCCTACTTTTAAAATAAGAGAACCAAGTCCATTCATTTCATGCTTTAGCATGCCGTGAGATGAATCTGGTTGAAGAGACTTTAATGAGTTTGTACAAACCAGTTCCGCATCGGTTGTTATTTTTTGAGCCGGTCCAAGTTTAAGTCTTTTAACTTCGGCCAGTACGACAGGAACACCATGACTTGCTAAGTACCAAGCGGCATCAGTACCCGCTAATCCAGCTCCAATAATTAAAACTCTTGAACTTGTTTCCATAGGCGATCATCTTTATGTTAAAGTTGTGACAGATTATGGGCAATCTACTTGAGCGAGCGCGTCAATGCAACTTCATCTCCACCAAACTCATCATACAATCGGCGATTTTAACGGTGTTTTCGACTATATCCAAGACCAAGCTCCGATAAAGTCTGGCTTGCACCTTTTTCCAGAGCTTTTCCTAACGGGATATCCCCTTCTAGACCTCTGTTTGCAAAAAGGTTTTATTGAAAAAGTCTTAGAATTACATAAAAAATTAGACACTTGGGCTAAGAAAAACCTCGCTAAAAACGATGCTATGCTTCTTATGGGCGGCTTAGACTATAAGTTTGATGATCAAGGTCTACCGGCAGATATCTATAATGTGATTTGGGCAGTTGATGGAAGCGGTATGAAGCGAATTTATGCCAAAAAGCTTCTGCCCAATTACGACATCTTTGATGAAGAGAAATATTTCACCCCTGGTGAAGAGCCGGGCTTTTTAGAATGGAAAGATAAACGCATTGGCTTACTTATCTGTGAAGATATGTGGCATTCAACTCATCACACTCAAGATCCTGTTAAGGAATTATGGCAAAGTAATCCTGACTTAGATTTAGTCGTAAACTTGTCAGCATCTCCCTACCATTTAGGTAAATGCGAAAAACGCTTAGCTCGCGGTCGAGAAATCTCTCACTTATTTAAGGCTCCCTTCGCTTATGTTAATCGCGTCGGCGGTGAAGACGAAATTCTCTTTGATGGAGACAGTTTTCTAACCGATGGTGATGGCATTATTTGGCGCGGAAAAATGTGGTTAGAAGACAGCAATTCTATTGAGTTGGACCAGGTTGCCACAAGAAGCTATCTGCCTTTGAATGCACCATCAACGATTGCTAACACTTGGGAGTCGTTGTTTACACCTGACTTGGAACTTAAAGTAAAACCAGCTCAGCTTTCAACTCTTAGTGAGGAGAAACTTGACGAGCTAACTCATGCGCTGATCTTTGGCCTAAGAGAGTATGCAAGCAAGTGTCGTTTTAAGAGCTATCTTGTTGCGGTTTCCGGTGGGATTGACTCTGCCTTAGTCCTTGCCTTGGCCAAATTAGCACTTTTACCTGATCAAACAATCGAAGCCATCTATATGCCGGGTTTTTACTCTGCCAGTGAAAGCTATGACTTTAGCGCTCAGCTTTGTGACAATTTAGATGTACCGATGAGGCATCTGCCGATTAAGTTCACTCATTCTTCTCTTAGAAATCAATTTAAGGATATCTTCGGTCAAGAACTGACAGGTTTAAGTGACGAAAATATCCAAAGTCGATTGCGTGGCATGCTTCTTTACACTAGAAGTAACCAAACTAACGCGATGGTGATCAATACATCCAACAAATCAGAACTTGCCGTAGGGTATTCAACCCAGTACGGAGACTCAGTTGGAGCAATTTCTTTACTTGGAGATTTGTATAAAAGTGAAGTCTTTGCCTTAAGTAATCATATCAACCGACGCTTTAATCATCTTATTCCCTCAGGAATCATCGATCGCCCACCTTCAGCAGAACTAAGAGAGGGACAAACTGATCAACAAAGTCTTCCACCGTACGAGAGACTTGATGCTATCTTAGAAGGGCTACTCTCTTACCGAATGAGCGTGAAAGAATTGCATAGTTACGGTTTTGATCCGGAAGAGGTTGTAAAAGTTCATAATCTCTGGCAAAACTCAGAGTATAAGAGGCGCCAGTTTTGCCCAATTATAAAAGTTAAAGCTAAAAGTTTTGGTTTTGGATATAGAGTACCGATTTGTAAAAAATAATTTCAGGAGCTTCAAATGAAAAACCCAGCGGATATGTTGTTAAAGTCTTTTAAAGAAATCAAAGGTGAAGTTGAAAAAGTTGTAAAATCAACTCAACTTAAAGATGTTCAAGGTAGTGTTAAGAAGTTTATTGATAATGCTGAAAAAGATATTAAAGGACTAGTTGAAAAAGACCTTCATAGCTTAGTTACTAAGTTTCAAAAAGAAAGAAAGTCTTTAGAAAAAACGCTTGAGAAATCAGTTCAAACTGAAATTGGCAAAGCAAAAAAATTCTTAAAAGAGCACAAAAAAGATCTAGAAAAGCTACAAAAGACAATTGATAAGTATGTAAAAGAAGCGAAGAAAACTGGAACTTCAGCTAAGAAAAAAGCTACTAAGAAATCTACTGCGAAAAAAGCTACAAAGAAAAAAGTAGTCGCAAAGAAAACGACTAAGAAGAAAGCTGCTCCAAAAAAGAATAAGCCAGTGGCAAAAAAAGAAGTTAATGTTAAGCCAACTCACTTAACAACTTCAGTCAATCGCGGAAAATAATTTTAAGATTGTTTTTTTTCAGGGGGACGCTTAAAGATAAATCGTCCTCCTCCACCTGGGATGAAAAAAGCAATTGGGTTACGTAAGAATAAAAGTAGAACTTCTTTAAACAGCTGTCTCCAAAGTCTAAACTTTACCTGCCTAGATCGAATCGCCGTAATAATAGAAAGACCAAAACTCACAGAAAAGTTCATCAATCCGATACCGACAATTCCAGCAAGAGAGATTGCAACTGCGTTTAGTGTAATCGTATCCATTGTTGTCATCGCAGCAACCCCAAACCCTGCAGCTGAGAACGTCACGTGTAATGTATCAATAGGTAGTCCAAGCATAATTCCAATAGCAGTCGTACAACCTAAGAAAAATCCGAAGTAAATATTATCTGCAAGTGGACCAAGATTTTCTTCAATATAGTTTGAAAACTTAATAAGCATCTTAGGCGGCATGCGATTTCTTAGAAACTCAATTCTTCGAATACGCTCTGGGATTCGGGCGTAAATACAAAGATTGTCGAAATATCCTGATATCAAGCCTGAAATATAAAGCCAGATGCCTGTAAGGCCGCCGAACCAAAGTGCTAAACTTTGCCATGGATGGATTTCATTTATCATTCCCAACGCTTTAGTGTCAGAGATATAACTTGTTCCAGTACCTAGCTGCCACAGCCATGCTAGAAAGAATCCGAGTGGAATACCTGCGGAAATATTTCCAAGCAAGGCCACAAACTGAGATCTTGAAATCTGAACGATTAACGGTGCAAGTCTTTTAGCCGCGACGTGGCCATCTTTTTCCTCGTCTAAAATTCTAGCTAAGTGAGAAGCGATCATGGCGGGTTGCTTAGTTGCTAGTTTTGAATGTGTAATATGAATAAGAACAAAGCCTATCGAGTAATTAATACTATAAACGAGTGCTTCAAATAAAAGTGGAAGCTTCCACGAACTAATTGCAATTTTAAAAATAACCAAATAGGCAACGATGATACCGCCACCGAAAGCCTTTTTGAACATCGTGAAATATTCTTTAGGTGTGGTTGTAATATACTCTTCACCCGTTTGACTGGCATGCTCAGTCACTTGGTAAGCTAATAAACTAAAATTATCTTTTAATAAGAGACTTAAGCTATTCTTTTCATTTTCAGCCTGAACTAGCTCTCTTAGAAATTTAATTTCTGTTTCAAAGGGTGGTTCTTCATCATGGGTAGTAATCAAGTGATAAAGAAGTCTTAAGCGTTGCAAATGTTGACGTAAGCGAATAACAAAATTGGTAAGCTTTAAAGTTACTCCCCAAGTGGTTTTGTTTCTTCTGATAACTTCAATATACTCTTCACACTGATCTAGCATGACTTGAATATGTAAAAAGTCTCTATTCTCCATAGACTGATCAAATTGCGAATCTTGCTGATATTTTTGAAGATAAATGGTCGTTTCAGAGTTTTGTGCCATGAAAGGAGAATCGAACTCCTCAAGCTGTGGAAGCTTTTCAAGTATCTCTCTTTTTATACCTAAAGCGGTAATTCGAAGAGACAAAATTTGAATAGAGTTCAATAGCTGAAGAACTAACGGATGATTTCTTGGTAACTGGAAGATTTCTTTTACTTCAAGTTGAGCTAGAAAAGCTTGCCAATCTTCATCTGGAATTGAGTGAACCCATTTCCAATCTGTTTTTCTGGAGAATAAAAGATTAAATAAGTTTACGGCATCATTATCATCATAAACTGCAGGAAGAAGATGATTAAACAAACGATTCTTCGCCTGAGTTAAAAATGGATCTTCATTCATAAGGCCTGATTCAGTAAATAGTCTTAAAAATGAATGCTTACCAACGACTCGCCCCATAAGATCTGTTAAGGCATGAGAGTGCCAACTCTTTTTCTGCAATTCAATTGTTAAAAGACGAAGACGATCTGCTGCCTTAGCCTCTCCACCAGCACGAAGCCAATTGACTAAATCGATAAGAGGCCTTGGATTAGAAGTATCTTCTTTTCCAATTTTCTCTAAGAGCTCAGTTAATGGGATGATCTGATCTTTGGCCATAAGCACCTATTTTAATGCTTAAGTACATTAATACCAAGCGGCAAAGCAACATGAAGGTTTAGTCAATAACGGAAGGCTTTTTATCGGTTTTGGCATAGGATAAACGACCTAATTTTGCTTGTGTATGGTAGCAATCCAAGCCTGAGACTGAGCACAGATCAAGTTGCTCAAGTTTTATTGCTCCATCGTCGCCAACTACACTAAATGGAACTTTAACCATTTCAATCTTACCAATAACCATATCGCAGCCATTGATATCGAGATGAATGATCTGCGCCAATGATAACCCAATTTGAAGGGAGCTCTCAGATACAAATGGGGCTGCAAAGTCTTTTTCATAAAGAACAGTAAATCCACAGGCATCAAATTCAGAAACATCTCGCTCATATCGAGCTGAAGTTTGATGAGCATCCTTAAATCGATCTGCAGAAACTGCATTTAAGGTAAAAACGCCAGTTTCTTTTATGTTTTCAATCGAATGTCTTGGCACTGAATTTGGTCGCATAATTAAAGACATAAGTGGTGGATGAGAAGCTAAATGAGTTACAGACGAAATAATTGATAAATTTGTTTGAGAAGAACTATTTTGTGTTCCAAGTAAAAATGGAGTTTTATAGCCTGGCAAAGAATTAATGAATTGAGCTCGATAGCGCTGATCCATTTGCTTAATAGTTTCTAAATCCCAAAGATGTAAATTACTCATATCTTCTTTTAACACGAGAAAGAGAATATCCGATAGACAATACTTTGACAAAAGAGACGCTAAATTGTGATTACATCTATGATCCAATTATGTCTTATGTGCTTTTAATTAATCTATTTTCAGCCTTTGCGATGACTGGAATCATTTGGTTGATCCAGCTCACTCATTATCCTAGTTTTCGTTACGTGGAGATGAAAGCCTGGCCACAATTTCATACCTTTCATACTGGGTCCATTACCCTAGTTGTAGCACCATTAATGATGGCTCAGCTTTTAAGTAGCATTACATTATTATTCTCCCCTTTATTCTTAAACTATAAATTTCTTCTCATTATAAACCTCGCTCTAGTCTGTGTTGTCTTTATCGCGACTGCTTTCATTAGTGTTCCGATTCATAATAAAATAGCAGAGTTTTTTGACTCTTCACTAATCGAATCTCTCATCCTCACAAATTGGATAAGAACCATCTCTTGGACGTTAAATAGTGTCCTCCTCATCTACTTAATATCAAGAGCAAAAATTTGAATACTGAATCAACAACACTAAAACTTGCAGCAATTTATAATATTTTATGGGGAAGCTTTATTATTTTCTTCCCGTTTTTTGTCTTTGATCAGCTACAGATGACAAGGCCTATTTATCCTGAAATATGGCAATGTGTTGGAATGATTGTTGGCGTTTACGGTTTAGGTTATTGGTTTGCAAGTTACGATTATAAACGCCACTGGCCAATCGTTCTGGTAGGCTTTTTGGGTAAGATCTTTGGTCCCATAGGTTTTGCTCAAGCACTTTACTTAAAGACCTTACCTTTAGAGTTTGGAATCATCCTAGTTTTTAATGATTTTATTTGGTGGATTCCTTTTTATAAACTTTTGGAGAAAACGTGGAAGGCGCGCTCGCATTAGGCAATCAATTATTTCCACCGGAGTTTTACTCGAGGTTTAATGCACCCGTTTTCATGAGTGAAGACAACGGATTAGCGACTCATTTTCGTTATCATAAAATAAAAATCATGTTTTTCTTTTTAAGTATGAGAAAATTTAAAGAAGAACTAAGTTTAAAGAATATTCACGTTGACTATCATAAGATTTCTAAGATTTCCTTTTTTGAAAATCTTACACAATGGTGCCATTCAAAAAAAATAACAATATTACATTGCTATGAGATTGAAGATAAGTTTTTTGAAAAAGATATCATTGCCTTTTGTACTTCTAAAAACATTAAACTAAAAATCCACAACTCCCCTTTATTCATCACTTCTAGAGATGAATTCAAAACATACTTAGATTCTACTAAAAAACCTTTTATGAAGGTGTTCTATGAAAACCAACGAAAGAATTTAGGACTTCTGCTTGAAAAAGACGGAACACCTGTTGGTGGTAGATGGAGTTATGATGAAGAAAATAGAAATAAGATTCCTAAAGATCTGGCACTGCCAAATGATATAAAATCATTGAGTTTTGATAGCGACCCTGCAATCAAAGAATTAAAACAAACGATAGATAATCTATTTCCCAACCATCCAGGTGATCTAAAGTACTATTGGATTCCTTATACCCGTTCAATGGCAAAGGACTGGCTTAAGACTTTTCTCGAATTACGCTACGCTGGTTTTGGCCCCTACGAAGATGCACTATGCCCCAGAGGTGATCAGCTTTTTCATTCAACTATCGCACCAATGCTTAATATTGGTCTTCTTCTTCCTCATGAAGTCGTTGACCTTGCCACAAAAGCCTATGACTCTAATAAGACAACTCTTGCTTCTCACGAAGGCTTTATTAGACAAATCATAGGTTGGAGGGAGTTTGTCAGAGGTATTTATCAAAACTTTGATCATATTCAACAAGGCTCCAATTTTTTTAAGGCGACAAATACTCTAAATCAAAATTGGTATGATGGTTCGACAGGATTAAACGTTCTAGACTTTGCCATTCAAAAGGTTGACCGCCTTTCCTATGCCCATCATATTGAACGACTTATGGTTTTAGGGAATACAATGCTTCTATGCCATATTGATCCTAAAGAAGTTTATAGATGGTTTATGGAAATGTTTAGTGATAGCTCCGATTGGGTCATGGGGCCCAACGTTTTTGGAATGTCTCAGTTTTCTGACGGTGGTATCTTTGCAACGAAGCCCTACATTTGTGGATCAAACTATATAAAGAAAATGGGCTGGCCCAAAAGCGATAGTGACGAAATCTTAGATGCTCTATATTGGCAATTTATCGATAAACACAAAGATTTCTTTTCAAAGCAATATCGTATGGCTTTTGCCACGAAAACGTTAGCCAAGTTCTCCAATGAAAAAAGGCGCTCAAATGAGCGCCTTGCCAACGAATTTATAAAATCTGTTACGAATTAAAGAGCTTTAAAGATTATCTGCTCTTTTCCAATTCTGCTATTTTTTACTTTATATAAAGAATGAGATTCAATCACTCTTCCTAAAGTACTCGCATTATCTTCTTTCATTGATTTTTGAGTTAAATTAACTCCAAAAGTTTCAGTAGCAGTTGGTGCAAGCTTAACAGCTTTAGAAAAGTTTAATGTTAACTCACCTTTTGATGTTTCACGAATTTGACCTTTAGCAATACATTCAGTTTTTGCATTAAATAAGCCGCTAAAGATTTTTTCTTCACAAAGAAAAGCTCCGCCATTTGAAACTTCACAAACAGTTTTCTTAAACTCAGGAATTTCTTCAGTTTTAACTTCATACTCTGTACAGTCGTCTTTCAAAAAGTTTAGCTCATATTTAAGAGTTACTTTTTTAGGAGTATCAGCAGTTCTTTTGAAGCTGAACTCTTTAATCACAGCCATATTATTTTCTGAATCTGATATATTACCTAGATCGATTTCTTTGGCATCAAGTGCAATTTCGTTGGCAAAAGCAGATACACTTAGCAATGAAATCATTGTTAGACTTAGTAGTTTTTTCATCAAGTTCCCCCAAATGATATTGATAAGGTTTTTTAGCACCTAGAAGGGAGAAAACACTAGCAATGTAATTTCTTCGCAGCGTTAACCATTGAATATTAGTCATTTCATGAAAAAGCATTCTAAACTTAAACTCAATGAAAGTTCTTAAAAGCATAGCATTAGGCATAATAGATGGATCCATCATTGGATTGTTAGTCGGTTTGCTATGTTTTGCCTTTTTAAGCTTACTAGCCAAAAGCTCCATTTTATTCCAACAAAATCCTAATTTACTTTATATGCTACCCGTATGTGGACTATTTACGCTTTGGATCTATAAGCGCTTTGGGGAGCATTCCTCTTTAGGCAATTATTTAATCATTGATGAAATACACTCGCCCAAAAAACATATCCCGCTCATTATGGCGCCTTTAATATTTTTAACGACAATCTTAAGCCATCTTTTTGGAGCAAGTGTCGGTCGAGAAGGCACTGCAATTCAAATGGGTGGAAGTATTGCTGAAGCCATTGGTAAAAAAATTAATATTGATCCACTTAGAAGAAAAAGTTTTCTGATTGCTGGAATGGGAGCGGGTTTTAGTGCAGCTTTAGGTGTTCCATTTGCAGGCGCTATTTTTGGTCTTGAAGTTCTGCATCTAGGTCGTTTTAAACTCACGGGAATAGTTCAGTCGACGAGTGCAAGCTTCGTAGCCTATGTCGTAACTCTTCTTTGTAAAGCTTCACATTCGCACTACCCTCAAGTTGATATTTATTTTTCATGGCAGACTCTATATTACCTAATTTTATGCGCTCTAATTTGGGGTATTACGGCTAGAGTCTTTATTAAGAGTTCCCATTTAATAGAGAAACTAGGTGAACAAATAAAAATGAATTCCTATCTTAAAATGCTTATAGCTTCATCTTTATTAGTGCTCGTTTTCAAACTTGAAGGTACAACAATTTATAACGGTCTAGGTATACAAACAATACAACAGTCATTTGAAACAAATCTCTCGTGGTTAGTTCCAATCAAAAAGATCTTCTTCACGCTGTTTAGTTTGGGCGCAGGTTTTAAAGGTGGGGAGTTTACTCCGTTGGCCTTTATTGGTGCTACGATTGGAAGTTCGTTTGCCGGTTACTTTGCTGTTTCGACATCTTTATTTGCCGCCGTTGGCTTTTCAGCACTCTTTGGCTGCTCTTCAAAAACACCACTGTCTTGCACAGTGATGGCTTGCGAGCTTTTTGGACTTCAAATACTCCCCTTTGCCTTTATCGCCTGTTTTATCTCTTATCTTGTTTCAGGCAACCTAAGTATCTATAAATACCAACGATAGGGTGACTAAAGAGTAGACGGCCATAGCAGCCTAAACCCTTGATATAGCAATACAAACATCGGCCTAAAATTTGCAAATTTAAGCTTCAAATCGCTTTTGGAGCAAATATATGAAGACAGTAAAAAACTGGCTAATCCTCTTTACTCTTTTAATCATTGGCACAAATTCGGCCATGGCTAGAGTTGTATACGATGTATCTACCCCAGATCTTAGACAAGAAAGAGTCTATGAAAATCCAGATATTACTGAAGAATCACTGGTAACTCTAAATCTTCCAATTGAGCTTATTAAGCAGCAAATGCGACAAGCCTTACTCGCGGATGGCTCACCTATTAAATCACTTCCTCGTATTGAATTCGATCCTATGCAAAACATCGTCGTACTTGAGGGTGAAATCGAGATTCCAAGTGATATCCTTTCTGATCTCCAGGACATTGCTGGCTCTACTGCAGTTCCACAAATGCACCACTTTAGAACTGCTTTCAAATTACCAAGTGCACGAATGTTAGCTCTAACAAAATATTTTCAAATAGAATTCTTAGAATTAAAGATTGGCGAAATGAGTTATCTCGGTGCAGTTCATGCTCTTGGAAACTTTGCTGCCAATATCATGATGAACACAAGCTTTATGAATTGGGCCATGGATGTCAAACCAGAAATTGCTGATAATGAAGATGAAAATATTGCTCTTCAACTCAAAAGATATATTGAAAGAAAAGATCTACGCTTTAGAGAACGTACAGTTAGCTTTAAACTAGACCTAGAAAAGATGGCTGGTCTTTCAGCTTACGCAGGCATCGAAGATCTAAGACTATGGTTCGTTGGTCCTGTAGTTTTTAAAGGAACACAAGATCGAGTCATGCTCCGAGTTGAAGCTGGTTTAAATAAGCCAGATTCAAGTTGGTTTGTTGCACTTAAAGAAAGACTAGATCATGATGCTTCATCATTAGAACAAGTTCGATCTCAGTTTTATTCATCATTATCTGATGTCTCTAAGTTAGAAGCTCAATTTAAAGAGATGATTCAATCAACAAGAGCTGACTTTAGACTAACTCAACTTGAGCCACGTCTTGAAGCTGAATATAATGATATCTTCCCTACTCTTATGAGAAGAGCAAGGGAAGAACTGTCATTAAGTAATCCAATCTTTAAAGCAGATCCTGAAAATACACACGCACTTTTCGTAAGAGAAGCGTATGAGCACGTTGTATCTGCCATGACAGAAATCAAACGCAGAAACTTAATCACCATGAGTCTTCAAAATGGTGGAGTTGCTGGAAATGACAAACCTTTTTTAGAAAAGCGAATCTCACAAGATGCTCTTAATCAGGCCGTACGATTCTTTAGAGATGTAGACTTTGAAGGTGAAAAACTCTTTTCTGATATTCATCTTGTTATCGCACCCCAAGTACCAGGACTTGTTATTCGTGGAAGAATGAATATTGATATTAATGTCCTAATGGCCATTGGTCTTGAGGGCGAAGATATCAAATGGCCAAATGAACGAATGCGCATCGATGAAAAAACATGGGGGGCTGGAGTTCCTTTTGAAGCTACTATTAGACTTCATATGATGGATAATAGCTGGCTTGGACTTGACCTAGATAAAATATCATTATTTGAAGGTTCACAACGAATTTGGATGGATCATTCGAATTCTCATGGCGCGCAACTGGCTAACTATATCAAAATGGCAGTGGCACAAACACTTATCACAACTTTGATTGATCAACCATCTGATGAAGCACCTGCAGTTGAAGTCGAAAATGCTCATCAACGAGTAATACATAATATTCAAGGTCAAACTGCTATCTATGCCAGCGCAAGAATTGGTGAGACTCCTGAACAAATTCTAAAGTCTCTGGTTGATGTTGCAAGGATTGATATTGATAAAAACCCGTTCCTAGTGGCTGGTAGAGAGTATGTCGCAGGTAAAACTGAGTTACTGTTTAAAAACTTAGTTAAGCATGACCCTGAAAGCGATCTTTTAATGCTTAAGCTAGACCCACGTGTTGTATCAGAGACGATAGTTGCTACTGAAAACAATGTACAAGTTTGGAATATAGAAGCTGTGTACGACAAAAAACTAAATAATACTTTTCTAGACTTAAGTCTCGGCTTTGGAACTCGTTCACAAAACTATGTCAGATCACTATTTTCTCGTGATGAATATAAAGACGGTCAAAACTTTACTGGTATCGATGAAACAAAAGCTCGCGCTCCAAGAGATCTTGGAATCGAAATTGATTTAAAGAGTTTTGAGAAACTAACTAATAAAATCTTGTCTGATGCAGCTTCTAATCAAAACAAAGAAGTAGAAGACCAACTTAAAGCTGATGAAGAATTTGAAAGCTACCTTGTTAGAGATATGGGCTTAAGCGTTGTAAGAGATGG
The DNA here is from genome assembly GCA_964352405.1 of uncultured Halobacteriovorax sp. Lineage (GTDB taxonomy): Bacteria > Bdellovibrionota > Bacteriovoracia > Bacteriovoracales > Bacteriovoracaceae > UBA4207. The sequence continues at coordinate 1,106 of CAYGRY010000031.1, read as the reverse complement.
AGTTCTTGGCGTTAATATCACATTAACTCATGTTAAAAAGTCTAAACGTTCTTGGTATAATCCTTCAAGATGGTTTGGTGATACATGGCCAATTGATAGAAAGACTTTATCTCTATCAGCTCAAATGGCACTTTCTGTTGAAGCAGTTAGTAAGTATAAAGACCAAATTAAATTATCACCGAACGAAGTCTTCTTAGGAGATGAGCTTTTAAGATTTGATTTAAGAGAAGTTAAAGCAAATGCCAACGGAGATCTTTCAGTTCTTGATCGCGCCGTTAACTTAGTTGGTGGCCTGAATTTTGGTAGCTCAACCATTGCTAGAAAACTTAAAAAAATTATTCTTAAATTTGCTGCCGGTTACCTAAATGAAAAAGATGCCAATAAAAATGGAAACACTGTCCTTGGTGGTGTGCATCTAAATATGTATGCAAAAATTTTAGTCCACGATGAGGAGCTTCTAATACAATTAAACCCTCATATGATGGGTGTAGCTTTTGATGTTAAGTTGCTTCAAGGTCATATCCACAATGGTAAAGCATTGGGTTTAACATTAAATCAACAAAAACAGAGAATGGGTGTTGATCTACAGACAATAGGAAATCTTGCTGCTGTCGATAAAGCAGAGCTAGCTTGGGTCATGGACGAATCGATGAAGCTTTTTGCTCCATATTTGCAAGAGAGAAATGCGCAAGCACTTGTTGCAAAACTAAATCGCCTAGAACTATTTGATAGAGCATTTTACGCAACCGATTTAACAAAGATGGCACTCTACCCTCGCCTCATTTCAATGGCGGGTCGTTACGATGCACTTGCTCAAATTGTAGAGCAAGAACAAAATATAGTTGATCAGGTTTTAGGTTTAACTTCAGCAGCGCGTGTGGGTGATCAGGCAAAAAGACAGCTATCAGTTGCTGGAGCAGAAACAATGTATTTGGCTTCTGCTGCTCTACTCCTTCAAGGAAACCTTGAAAGACTTATTCGTAAAATTGATAGTATGGGTATCGCTAATCAAATCACTTATATGGATGAGATGCGTGAAAGAAGTCTTGATATTGAAAATCGTTTTATTAATAAATTGGTAGATGTTTATAGTACAAAATATAAAG
>CAYGRY010000030.1:0-30353 GCA_964352405.1 uncultured Halobacteriovorax sp. | reverse complement strand
ACGAAGAAAACTAAAAAGTCCAAAAAGACTCTCCAGTAATTTTGGCGTACTTAAGGGGGGCAAAAGCCCCCCTTTTTTTTAGCTTATGAATAAAGACTGTTATCAAAAAGCTGTAAGGCTCCTCACAAAAAAAGAGTACTCAAGACCTAAGCTTGAGGAAAAACTCATTGCCAGTGGATTTAGCCCTGAAGATTCGAATCTCGCGGCGGATAAGCTACATAGCCTTGGTCTACTCAAGGAAGATTGGTATATCGAGGCTAAAATCAAGAATATGATGAGAAAGGGGTATTCAAAAATGCATATCCAACAAAGACTTTCTTATGAATCTCTTGAAGTTGAGCTCGACACCATTGATTCAGTCTTTACCCAGTTCAATCAAGACGAATCTAGTGCCATTCAAAACTTATTAGATAAAAAAGCACAAAGGTTCCAGTCAAGTTGGAGCGAAATTGAGCATGAAGAACAGCTTAAGATTAAGGCAAAGCTGATCAGGGACATAACGGCGAAGGGCTACTCGTTAAACGATGGGATTTCTGCCGTAAATTCTTACTTTCGCAGCAAATAACTCGCCGCATTCATTTTCTATTTCTTCTATCAATGCTATCAAGAATGGTTAATTAATCCTCCTTAGAAGGTTGATATGAAAGCGCAAGAAATCCGCGAACGTTTTTCAAATTTTTTCCAAAAGTATAACCATGAAAAAATAAGTTCATCGCCATTAATTCCTCAAGGTGACGATACTTTGCTTTTTGCAAATGCCGGGATGAACCAATTTAAAGATTATTTTACTGGTCGTGCAAAAGCTAAAAATCCACGAGCTGTCACAATTCAAAAATGTGTAAGAGCTGGTGGAAAGCATAATGATCTTGAAAACGTAGGCTTCACAGCAAGACATCACACATTTTTTGAAATGCTAGGAAACTTCTCGTTCGGTGATTATTTTAAAGAAGAAGCAATCGACTTTGCTTGGAAGTTTTTGACTGAAGAGTTAAAACTTCCAAAAGATAAACTTTTTGTGACCGTTCATTACTCCGATAATGAAGCCATCAATATTTGGAACAAGAATATTGGCATTCCACTAGATCGAATTTTCAAAAAGGGTGATAAAGACAATTTTTGGGAAATGGGTGAATTTGGTCCTTGCGGGCCATGCTCTGAAATTTTTTATGATCACGGCGAAAAATATACCACTCCCAATTTCGTCATGAAAGAAGGTGGAGATATTTTAGATGATGAACTTCGTTATGTAGAAATTTGGAATCTAGTCTTTATGCAATTTGAAAAAACTAAAGACGGTCAGTTTCCACTTCCAAAGCCATCTATAGATACAGGAGCTGGATTAGAGCGTGTTGCCTCAGCGATGCAAGGAGTTTACTGGAACTATGATACCGACTTATTCGCACCAATTCTAAATAAACTAGAGTCATTATCTGGAAAATCATATTCTAAAGATCCTAAAGCGCAAAATGCGATGAGAATTATTGCTGATCACATCCGCTCATCCACAATGCTTATTACTGATGGAGTTATACCTTCAAACGACGGTCGCGGTTATGTCTTACGTCGAATAATCAGACGTATGGTACGTAATTTAAAGGAACTTGGCTTAGGTGCTGGTACATCACAGCTTCTTGTTCCATGTGTTTTTGAAAGTCTTGGAAAAGAGTATCCACAAAATGAAGCCAATGCTTCTTTAGCTCAAAAGTTTTTAGCACTTGAAGAGAAAAAATTCTTCGAAACGCTTGAGCAAGGACTTAAGTTTTTAGACGATGCTATTGATAAAGAGCTTGTTAACAATACTCTTCCAGGTTCAGCCATTTTCAAACTCTATGATACGTATGGTTTTCCAGTCGATCTCACTGAACTTATCTTAAAAGAAAGAAATCATTTAGCCGATATATCAGGCTTTGATACACAAATGAGCGAAAGTAAAGCTAGATCAAGAAAGTCTTGGAAATCTGGTACATCGGTTGATAATAAAATCTTTTTTGATCTTAAAGATAAGTTCGGCGTCACTAAGTTCACTGGTTATGAAACCCTTACTCAAAAAGCTAAACTTCTCCATGTTCTTGATATGGGTGATGATATGAGCGGTTTAGTCTTTAATACATCTTCTTTCTATGCTGAAGGCGGTGGTCAGGCTGGTGATAGGGGGACTATTAAGCAAAATGGAAAAACTATCGCCAATGTCTTTGATACTCAAAAACCAGTCGATGGTCTTTTTATTCATTTTTCTAAAGATGCTGACGGCTTAGAAGTTGGTCAAAAGTATGATCTTGTCGTTAATAAATCAAAAAGAGAGCAAACAAAATCAAATCACTCTGCCACGCACCTCCTTCAAGCAGCTTTAATTAAAGTACTTGGTGATCATGTAAAACAAGCTGGTTCACAAGTTGGTGCGGAAAAACTGAGGTTTGATTTTACGCATCTTCAGGCTATGACCGCCACAGAAATTGAAGAAGTTGAGAAACTCGTAAATGAATGGATTCAATCTAATTCACCAGTCGATGCAAGTGAAATGAGTATGGATCAGGCTATATCTAGAGGTGCTCTGGCCTTCTTCGGTGATAAATACGGAGACAAAGTTCGAGTGCTTCAAATGGGTGATCATTCAACTGAACTTTGTGGTGGCACTCATGTTAACAACACTTCTGATATTGGGTTGTTTAAGATTTTAAACGAGAGTTCATTGTCTACAGGTGTACGAAGAATTGAAGCGACAACTAGTATAAAAGCATTCGATTGGTTAATTGAACGTTCTAATATTTTAGATCAAATTGAGTCCAATCTTAAAGAGAAAGGAACAAAAGCGGTTTTTAGAATAGATGCTATGTTTGAGGAAATTAAAGAAAAACAAAAAGAGATAACTAAGCTGAAGCTTGAGCTACAAAACCTACAATCTAGTGATTTATTCGCAAATTCAGAAAAGATTGCAGGTTATGACCTTGTGTGTGTTGAGGCTCCAGAAGGATCAGACCTCAAGTCTCTTTCTGATGATTTCGTTAGTAAGTACCCGAAAGGTATTCTTCTTATGACAGCTAAAAAAGACGGTAAGCTTGCAGCTATGGTTCGAAGCTCGAAAGCGGTAAAGCTTCATTGTTCAAACGTCTTAAAAGATGCACTCACACCTCTTGGTGGTCGTGGCGGCGGAAGACCGGATATGGCACAAGGATCAGCCGACTCCTATGATGCGCAGATGTTTTTTACTCATGCAAAGAAAGCTATACCTCAATATTTAGACAAGTAGGATTTTATGAAAAAAATTGTAAGTCACTTAATCATCTGTCTTTCTCTGTTCGCACTTTCATGTACAAGAAAAGGTGAAAGTGAAAATGTCATGAATGTTCCATTAACAGGTGAGATATCGACACTTGATCCTGCTAACTCTTACGATACCGTTAGTAATACAATCGTCTATCAAGTTTATGAGCAATTATTTGATTATCACTATTTACGTCGCCCTTACCAACTTCAACCACTACTTGCAGCAGAACTTCCCCAAGTAAGTGACGATGGACTGACTTATACTATTAAGATCAAACAAAATGTTCCATATCACTCAGATCCAGCATTCAAGGATAAAGTTCGTTATTTAAAAGCTCAGGATTTTATTACTCAAATCAAGCGGCTTGCCTGGAAGCCTACAAATTCAAATGGTTGGTGGCTTTTCGATGGTAAGATTGTTGGTTTAAACAAGTTTAGAGATGAGGCTGGTGATGATTTTGATCGTTTCAAAAAACTTTCTATTTCCGGCCTTAATGCAAAAGACGAATACACTCTCGTTATTAATCTAACTGAAGCCTACCCACAAATGATGTATGCATTGGCGATGGGTTTTACTTCACCTATGCCAATTGAGGTTCTTGAAGAATATGGCAATGACCTTAGTCGACACATGGTAGGAACTGGTCCATTTTACCTCGATGAGGTAAAGCCACTATCAGGTGTGCGTATTAAAAAATTTGAAGACTATAAAAACTCAACTTATCCAACTAAGGGTGATCGTGTTGCCCATGGTAACGATATGCTGGCCGATGCAGGCAAACAATTGCCCTTTCTTGATGTCATCGATTTTAAAATCATCAAAGAAGATCAAACAAGATGGTTAAACTTTAGAGCGGGTAAAATTGATTTACTAGTTGTTCCAAAGGATAACTTCTCAACAGCTGTTTCCGCGGACGGTGGCTTATCTGATGAGTTAAAAAAAGATAACGTTCAGTTAATTATCGGTCCAACGTTAACATACTGGTGGTTAGAGTTTAATATGACAGACTCTATTGTTGGAGGAACTAAAAATCTTGCTCTGAGACAAGCTATTTCACACGCCATCGATTTTGATAAATATATTTCTGTTTTCACAAATAATGTTGGTCAAAAAGCTAATTCGATTTATCCTCCAAGCATACCTGGCTATGATCCAGCTAAAAGACTGCCTTATTCTTATGATATTGATAAAGCAAAAGAGATTCTAGCCAAAGCAGGTCATCCAGAAGGTAAAGGCCTTCCGGTTCTTAAATTTGATGTTCGAGGAACTTCAGCTAGAAATCGTCAAGAAAGTCAGTTTATCAAAACGGAACTTTCGAAGATTGGAATTCAAGTTGAAGTTATTATGAATACCTTCCCTGCCTTTTTAGAAAAAGCCAGAAGTGGAAAGCTTCAATTCTGGCAAGGTGGATGGGCAATGGACTATCCAGATGCTGAGAATTGTCTGCAGCTCTTAGTTACTCGTAATCACCCTCCAGGACCGAACTCATCATATTTTTCGAATGCAAAATTTGATAAATATTTTGAACAGTTAAAAATGATGAATGAAGGACCTGACAAGTGGGCCTTAATGGAGGAAATGGAAGAAATCGTACATAAAGAGCTTCCATGGGTAATGCAGTATTACGCTAGAAACTATATTCTTCACCAAGGCCGACTAAAAAACTTTAGACATTCTGATCTTATTTTTAACTACTTTAAGTACTTAAAAGTTCAATAAGCTTATTTATTGACCTAGGTAAAGATTGCCTAGGTCCATGCAATAACTTGAGCAACTTCATCGTCTTAGAAAAGTTTCCGATATGGATTGTAGGCACACCCCGCCTGCAACCGAGGGAGCTTATGAAACGCCTGCAACATTTTTTACCTTTTATGCTGATTGTGAGTTTTTTATTCACGGCTAGCATGGCCATCGCAAAAGACTATATTATTTATTCTATTGGCCATGATCTTCCGATGGGATATGAGAATCAGGTCATTAAAAAGAATTTTTACGTCAATATGGGGTCAACTCAAGGCCTTGAGAGTGGAAACGTCCTAAGTATCTATCGTCAAATTTCTCAGTTAGATCCTTATGCTTCAAAGAAGCGATATAACTATAAAATCAAAATCGGTGAGCTTAAAGTTATTCACTCAGAAGACAATGCTTCTATTGCAACTTTGCAGAGCTTTGAAAATAATGTCGACGCACCAATGGTTGATATTGAAGCTCCAATGATTGGCGATTTAGTTTCAGTTAAAGTCGACTAATTGCTGAAAGTGTTTTGGCCCTAACGAGTTTGGTCCAAAGTATCTTATCCTCGACACAGTCGACTTTAAGTTGGAGGATATAATCATCATTTTTAATCCAATCAAATTCAGAGCAAACTCTTATTTGTGAAATTTTATTGCTGTGCCAATAACCATTAAAATTGAAAACAGCAAAATCTGTGAAAATTTTCCTGCACTGCCCAAGAACGATTATATCCATGCTGCCCTCTCTTAGCTTGATGATTACAAAACTCACTCCTTAATTCACCTTGTATGTATTTGAATTTATTAAGTTAAATTATCAGAAAGTGCTTTTTGACAAACGTCTGGCACAAGATTATAAAAGTGTTTCGTTCTAACTACCCAAAGATAGGTGAAATATGGCTCGTGTAACGATTGAAGACTGTCTTGAAAAAGTTGAAAACCGTTATGAATTGGTTCATTTGGCAACTAAGCGTGTAAAACAATTACGTGATGGTGCTGACCAACTTGTTAAAAGCAAGAACAAAGAAGTAGTAACAGCACTTCGTGAAATTGCTGCTGGAAAAGTTAAACATGCTCCTATGAGCGAGTATGACTCTGACGAATTCTAGATTTTAATTTTTAATAGATAAAGAAAAGGCTCCTTTTGGGAGCCTTTTTTTATTGGAACCTAATTAAATACTCAGTGCCTACTAAGCCATTTTTGAACTCATCTTCAGCAAAACTTTCGAAGTCATCAGGGTTAATCATTTTTTGTGTTTTAACTTGTTCAATAGAAAAATTTTTACCAATTTTTTTAATCGCACGAACGACATTATTTGATTTCAACTCATTATGAATGCATTCAAATATGATTAAAGGTTTGTACTTTTTTAAGCTCTCAGCTGCGCCATCAATAATTTTTTCCTCCAAACCTTCAACGTCAATTTTAATAACGTCTATGTTTTGAATATGATGGCTTTCTACATATTTATCTAAAGTAGAAATATTAATAGTTATAGCAACTCTATCTCCACTACTTTGAGAGACCGAAGCTCCTCCCATATTAACAGGATCGACATAGAGTTTTGTTTCACATTCTTCATCTGACAGACCAATTTTATTCAGCTTAAAGTTACTGAGTTTAAAGCTTTCAATGCTGGATTCTAAACATCGAATATTTAAAGGCTCAGGCTCGAAAGCATGAACCTCTAACTCTGGAAACTTGAGCTTGAAATAGATACTAAACAAACCGATGTTTGAGCCGATATCAAAGAATACCTTCGAATTATCGAGACTCTTTTCGATACTATCTTTGTTGATTTTTTCATACTGATAGAATGCTTTTTCACCGTCATACATGACGTAAAATGAGGGACCGGTAAAGTCTTTGGTACAGTAAAAGAAATTGCCTTTACCGCTAATTTCTAAAGAATTCATGGCGGGAAGAAGAGGATGGATTATTCTTTTTAACCATCTTCTTCTAGCCAATGAATTAATCAGTCTACTCATTATTTACCTAGAGCAACCTTTAAAACCTCATCAAAATGAGCCACAGGATAGAATTTCATTCCTTTGCGGTGACGCTCAGGAACCTCTTTCAGATCCTTTTCATTTTGCTTTGGTAAAATGATTGTTCTAATCCCTGCTCGCTTCGCGGCCAAGACTTTCTCTTTAATACCGCCAACAGGTAGAACTTTGCCCGTTAACGACAACTCACCAGTCATAGCAAGGCCAGCTTTAAGTCTTTTGTTCGTTGCAAGACTATAAAGAGCAAGCGCCATCGTTATACCAGCAGATGGTCCGTCTTTAGGTGTCGCTCCTGCAGGTAGGTGAAGGTGAACTTCATGAGTTGATAAAAAGTCATCGGCTTCTTCAATCACTTCTTTGGTTTCTTCTGTTTTTGGAGCAACAGGTTTTTTGCCAGATTTTTTCTTGCCCTTACCAGCTACCTTCTTCGCTTCTAAGTGATCCAGCTCTTCTTGTAAGAGCTTACGAACATAGCTGTAAGCAAGGCTAGCCGATTCATTCATAACGTCGCCAAGCTGACCCGTTAGTCTAAATCCACCTTTACCTTTTAACGGTAATGTTTCAATAGAAAGAATATCACCGCCGTAGGCAGTCCACGCAAGGCCTGTCACTACGCCTGGTCTTTGTACCTTGTCTGCTTTTTCTGTTTCGTATCTTGCAGATCCAAGTAGTGACTCAAGATCCGAAAGTTTCGGTACAAACTTTTTAGCTCTTTTCGATGAAACTTTATCAAGCGCTGCTTTTCGACAAAGCTTAGCAATCATTTGTTCCATCACACGAACACCAGGTTCTCGAGCATAATCACTAACAAGTTTTTTCAAAACGGGTGCGCCAAGTGAAAAGTCGCTTTTTGCTAAACCATGTTTTTTTAGTTGCTTTGGAATAACCCATTTAATAGCAATATTCACTTTCTCTTCAATCGTGTATCCAGAGAGCTCTAATACTTCCATACGATCTAGTAAAGGCTCTGGTATTTCGCCAATATAGTTAGCCGTTGCAATAAAAAGAACTTTAGATAAATCAAATGGAAGATCTAAGTAGTTATCAATAAAAGTAGAATTTTGCTCAGGATCAAGAACTTCAAGTAAAGCCGATGCTGGATCACCTTGATAACTATTTCCAAGCTTATCAATTTCATCGAGCATGATGACTGGGTTATTCACTTCAACACGTTTTAGGGCTTGAATAATACGGCCAGGCATCGCACCGACATATGTTCTTCTGTGCCCTTTGATCTCAGCTTCATCGCGCATCCCACCGAGCGAGAATCGATAGAACTTACGACCTAAACTCTCAGCAATACTCTTACCAAGAGAAGTTTTACCAACACCGGGAGGTCCTGAAAGACATAGGATAGTTCCATCATAGTTAGGCTTAAGTTTGCGTACAGCTAAAAACTCTAAAATCCGCTCTTTTGCTTTCTCAAGACCATAGTGATCTTTTTCTAAAATCTTTTTTGCAGCAGGAATATCAATTTTATCTTCTGTTGAAGTATCCCAAGGAAGATCAACCATCCAATTAAGATATGTTCTAGCTACGTTATATTCGGGTGATGAATCTGGAATGGCTTCAAGTCTTTCAAGCTCTTCGAGAGCAGCTTTTTTAGCCTGCTCTGGCATTTCCATTTTACTAAGTTTTTCTTTAATAATTTTCAAATCACGAGATTTCTCGTCTTCTTCCATGCCAAGTTCACTACGAATAACTTTTAATTGTTCACGTAGGAAATATTCTCTTTGATATTTATTAACCTTATCATTTACTTCATCAGAAATTTTCTTTTGGATATCTGCAACGTCTTTTTCACGCTTAAGATAAATCAAAAGTTTACCAAAACGTTTTTTTACAACGAGTGACTCTAAGAAGTCTTGAGCCTCTGGAATATCAAGAGAAAGAGCAAAGGCCACTAAGTCTGCCAACGCTCCTGGAGAAGGTGAGTTTAGCATTGCTAATTTCATCTCTTCATTAAAATAAGGATTGATTTCGGAAAGGCGTTTAACCTGATTGATAACTGAACGTGTGTAGGCATCCAACTCTTCATCGGTTTCAATAATATCTTCGAAGACTTCAAATTTAGCTTGAATGATTGGCTCTTCTTTTACAAACTCTGAAATTCTATATCTCTTCACACCATGAACAAGTACGTTTACTGATCCATCTGGAAGTTTTAATTTTTTAACAACCTTACACAAAACACCGACTTTATAAATGTCACGTGTTCTGATCTCACGACTTTCAAGATCAATTTCCTCTTCAGGAATCATCTCACCATCTTCATTTTTTAAATCTTGCTTAACCAAGTTAAGAGCAACATAGCCTGAACGTAGCAATTGTTGATCTAGTTCTGGTGTGAATTTATCTTCCGATAAAATGATAGGTGCAATCATTCCCGGAAAAATTGGACTATTCATGATCGGTATAACGACCACTGTTTCTGGAAGTTTTGTTAACTCCGCAGCTTCTGGTTTTATTTGCACTTGATAATCATTATCCATGTCAGACATGGGTTCATGCTCCTGTAAGAGATTGATAAAAAGACCGAGGTCGAATTCTAGTGATCTAACCCTTGACGTCTATCACAAAACGCCCCGGTGATTCTAGATAGAAGATATCAACGCTGACACTTTGTTTAAAGTGAATTTCTACTGAAAGTGTATCTGATGAGATTGGAAAAAAGTTAATAGTTTCAACATATTTGCTGCTACCAAAAGATCCAATAGCACCTTTAATTTGTGTGTCGAATAAGTCTAAATAGAGCTTCTTATCACCCGTTGCAATATGGCCATAGATTCTTGGAACTTTAGCTGTTTCAAAGTCCATGACAAGTCTTTCGTAGCCAAGTTTTTGATTATACGAGTGGCGCACTGCTTTAAGACTTGAGGGATTACTTGGTCCACCATTGTGGAAGATCCCTCTATTTAAAAACACTGATTTTTTTCGATCACTAATTCTTCTGATTCTTTCTTCAACAAGATTTTGGGCTGATGCAACAATTGGTATTACACATAAAGACAGTAATATTAAAATGTATAAATTTTTAATTTTATTGGACATCGAGACCACCTAAAACATAAGTCAAACTTATATTTATTATGACCTCTATGATGCGCTAAACCAAGTGATTTCCTTCTTTTGACTTGAGCTAATGACACAAATCGCAATTAAACCAATTAAAAAACTAATAAATCCACCGCCTCCATCAGATCCACCGCCATCGGATGAAATATTCACACTGCCACAAGCGAAACCACCATCATCTTGCTTTGACTTTCTTTTACTTCCTGAAGTTTCAGATGACTGCTGGACATTGCCAACTATTGTGTAAGTTGAAGCTGCATCTAAGCAAGAGACATTTGAACTTGCACTAGTATGTGCAGGGCCTGCGTAATGAACATAGTTACCAGAAACGTTTTGTACGATTCTATAAGTCAGTAGGTAAAAAGTAAGAGAGTCTGCAAATTGTGTTCTTCTTGAATAAAAATCTTCTGATCCAAAAGATCCAACAGAAGCTTCCCAGTCATCAAATGTTTGCGGAGTTAAAATGATTTCGAAATCATTATTAGCGGCTGAAACTGAAAGAGGAATTTTACCAACAAGCTCCATATTTGGATTTCCATCAGTGTCATTAACAGAGACTGAGCCAAGTGTAGCAAAGGAAGCATTAAATGGATCAATAATACCTTGAGCGACACTTGCTCTTTCGGCTTGAGCGGTTAAGTGCATGACTGAATATAGGGATTGATATGTTACTTTAAATTCTAGATATAGATTTGAAGCACCACCCATCGCATAATTCGTTAAATCTATTCTTAAACGATCTGCCGCACCAGAGTTAAATTGGTCTGGTGTAATGTAGCCGACCATATTATTTCCAGGATTTCCTGATAAATCGACAGATGGAATATCAAAAAGAATCTCTTTGTCTGCCAGATAATTTTGTGGAACATCTAAGTCGCAACGAATACTAACCGTTCCCAAGTCTATCGAGGGTGCAGATGCACTTAGAGTTAAAGCTTGGGGGTATCCTCGCTTTGAACTTTGACAGCTTTGATAGAATGATCCTCTGTAACTTGAACCAGAAGGACAAAAGTCCGATCTAATATCTGAGTAAAACTCAGGCAAGGTGCTTTTATTTTTCGTTGGAGAAACATAAAATAAATAGTTGTCATCCAAAGGCAAACCATCAATTTCAAATGAACCATTTGATTCACTAAAGTTTGAAGCAACGACTTTTCCTGTTTTTTCTGAGATCGCTTGAACATGTGCACCAAAAACACCAACATTGGCCCCGCCAGCAACACGACCAGTAAATTTACCTTTTGAGCTACTACCAATTGGATAAAGTGCATGTGCACCTGCAAGATCATCTTGTGACATTGAATTTTGACCACGAGTTAACCAGTAAAACATGGATGAATGCTTTACTTCAGAGTGACCAAGACCAATGGCATGACCAATTTCATGACCAAGAACATCACCCACATAATTACTTGATCCAACAGTTTCACTTAAGCCCATAGAGCTATTGACGATAATATCTGATTCAAGAATTTCACCAGTATCAAAATCGTAGGTAACATTCGTTACAGCTGCAACACCTCCACCGCCAAACAATGAAGCATTGCTACTAAAGTAAACATCATTTACATCTTCACTAGGTGTACCTCCGCCAATGAGCGGTGTCAGAGTCATAGCCTGAGCATTAGACCATTCAGATAATGAAGACGTGAATGCATTTTGTTCGTTAATAGAACCTGAGCTTGGATGAAAGACAAAACTTACGTTTGTCGTAGCATCTTTCCACTTAATAACATTTCCACTTTGACCACGATTTTTAGTATAGGCAGAAGCTTGATCTAAAAAGAGCATATTCAATATTGATAAAATGATAATTTTTTTTATCAACGTTTCCTCAATTTAGTTTTTTAGCTCTTACTCTATAAATGAAACCAAGGATTCCCAAAAAGAACATCATCCACATGATTCCATAACCAGACTCACTAGGCTCCAATGCTTCTTCAATAGAAGCTGGTCTTCTTGAGGAAGAGTTTGAGTTTTTAGAGTCTTTGAATTTGTTTTCTATTGTCTTATGAACATATTTATCAATATCAATTCCAACAAGCGGAGTTTCGAATTTATGCTCTAACATTTGATTCATTTGTTTAAGAGAAATTAAGCCTAGCTTGGGATGGTCTGGAAAAACTGTATTCTTAAACCAAGTGCCCTCGGTATCTTCTATAATATTATATTTACCCATTGATAAATTATTAACAAACCATCCATGTGGAGTTTGTTTTAAGAATAATAATGCTGACTCACCTTTTTTAAATTCTGCAACTCCATGAACTTGATAAAAACGGCCTTGCCAAAGACCACCGGGAGCCAAAATTTTGAACGCATTTGGTGATACAATTTTATGTTCTGATAATCCACTTGATTGCAAAAGTTTAAAACTATATTCAGTTACGACTTCTCCTGAAGGTAATTTCTTGTAGGCTTTTCCTTCATTCGTTGCCCAGACAACACTGTCTGTAGCATCGATTTGATCTTCAACGGGCAAAGGAATGAATGTTGTCGCCGTCAGCGAGCTGGAACATATTGAAATGCTCAAAATAATGAATAGTTTCCTAGTAAAATGCATACATTCCCCGTTCAAAAACCAAAGGTGTATGTAACTAGTCGGTTATTTTTATTGAATTCTTAACTGATTTTATCAGGTTTATAGAGATTCTATAAGTTATTGAATTTCCAAGCTGATATCTGCCATCTCTCTTAAATACGGATGTTGATCGACCAATATTAGAGTATGTGCTTGTTCTCTAAGTCTTTGCAGATACTTATAAACTGCCTCTAGATCAATTGGAGAAAGCCCAAAGCTAATGTTCTCAAACATCAATAGTGATGGCTTCATTCGTACCAAGGTTTGCGCCAAAAGCTTTATTCGCTGTCTTTCCCCACCGGACAAGCTTTGTAGTGATCGATCTAAGCTTAGATGACCTAACTTTAAGGTCTCCATCGCAGCCAGTATTCTCTTAGCCTTGGCAGTTGTTGGAACCTGGCTAAAGGCTTCTAAAACAGGTCTATTCAAGGCTTCATGATAGCTCTGATGACCATCGCGAATTTGCGCATAGTAAGTTCGAAGCTTCATCCCTTTGCAGTCTTCGCAGGTCAGCAAAACATCTTCCATAAAGTTCATATCAATCTGAATGATACCTCTGCCTTCACAAGTCGGACACTTACCAAGTTCTGAATTATAGGAGAAATGCCCTTCCTTTAAGCCCATAGCCTTACTAACAGGAAGTTCAGAAAAATGCTTTCTAATATAAGTTGAAAGTCCCAAGAATGTTCCCACTGTAGATCTTGCAGTCACCTTTGAAGCTTCTGCAGCAAAGCTAACTACTTTATCAAACTCTTGCTTCACTTCAATTTCGGCCGTGACTGAATCTTTATCAACTGACCAGTTTTCCAAAAGCTCTAAAACAGCTTGTCGTTTTCCACCTTCGGATGGACCTGTTACTACAGTTATCCCCTCAATCGGAATTTCATAATCAAAGCACCAATCTAATGGTCCTGGAGCAGCTTTAACTTTTATAAACTTTGAAAAGTTTTTTTTCTTAACTATATCGAACTTATATTTTTCTGTAACTTTAGGCTTACCTTGATAGATGATATTGCCACCAGCAACACCAGCACCTGGGCCCATTTCTATAATTTCATCACATGCTTTTATAAAATCTGGAGCATGTTCAACAACTAGAACGGTGTTTCCTTGGTCTCTTAAGTCTTTTAAACAATCTATAACCTTTTGGATTTCAGCTTCATCTAAACCAAGCGTTGGTTCATCAAGAACAAACAATGACCCTGAACCTCTAAAGGATAAAAGCTTTGTTAAGAGAACTCTCTGATATTGACCAGCGGCCAGATGCTTTACTTTCTTTGATAAGTTTAAATTTTCTATACCAAGTGAAACCGCTGTTTGAGCAGTTTCAATAAGATCAGCTAAAACTTTGGAAACCTTATTGAAGTGGGGATGTTTTTTACAATTTTTATCAATTATTTTAAGCTGCTCTAATAGGGCCCCAAGATTCATTCCTATAACTTGATGCCAAAAGATTAAACCTTTAGCATCAATGGCATAGCCATTAAGATCAGTAGATAACCTGGAACCGCTACAATTTGGACAAAGGAACTCACTTTTTAAACTTCTTATTAGAATTCGAACATGAGTCTTATAGCGTTTTGATTCTAAGTATTCGAAAAAATCATTGAAACCAGGATAGGCGCCGGCTCCTTCATAAAGAAGCTTCCACTTTTTATCTGGTAATTGCTTGAACGGCTTATCAAGGTCTAAACCTTCACTTTTGAAAGCCTTAAACATGTCATTTCGCCAAGCCAAAAAGCTTTTATAATTCATGACACTAACGGCGCCTTCTTTGGTTGTAAGGCTTGGATCTTTAACTAACTTATCACGATCATATTTTAGAATCATTCCATGACCATCACACTCCTTACAGGCACCAATGCCGTTGTAAGGTGAAAGATGATTAAAGTGTGTGATTTCTTGAGCTTCGACTTCATGGCATTTAGGGCACGATCTTTCGCTCGCAGCACTTAAGATCGTATCAATTTTTCCATCGGATGAAATAATTCTAAAGTCACCATGAAAATGATTGAGTTCCATTTCATTGAGCTTCATTTCAACTTTGTCTTGAAAGTCTTTGCTCTTAATCCTGGTAATCTCCCACCATTTATCCTCAGACTTAAATCCAGTGATAACCTCATTTTCATCATCAAAGCTTCTTACAGGCATAATAGAAGTCTTTAAATGAGTCTTGTAGTCTGTTTGATCTAAGAAGATATGAAGAACTGTATCTTGAGCTTTTAAATTAGAGGCAAATTTCATCCAATGTTTACTTTTTTTATAAGGCAGAAGATGTTCGGGACAATAATTCATTCCCAAAAAGAAGAATAACTGCTGAAGCTTTTCTGTTAGACCCATAAGATCGCCCATACTGGGTCTAGCACCAACAACTGGATTGTGTTGAGGCAATGACCAAACAGGAAGGACAGGTTCAATCTTATCAACATCAGCAGTTTGGGGAATATCCCAAAAGAACTTAATATCTGATGGAAAGGAATTGATGAGTCTTCTTTTAGATTCTTGAAAAATTGTATGGAAAGCTAGACTTGTTTTTCCTGAACCCGAAGGCCCAGCCAAGCAAGTTAGTTTGCCAAGAGCGATATCGATATCAATATTTTTAAGATTGTGGGTTTTTGCGCCACGAATTTGAATATGGGAAAATTTATTTTTCATTACCAATAAAAAGGCCCACTTTCGTGGGCCCTGTCAAATTCTGAATAGTAGTTGTCCAACCGATTAACGTTTAGAGAACTGGAATTTCTTACGTGCACCAGAAAGACCTGCTTTCTTACGTTCAACTTTACGTGGGTCACGAGTTAAGAATCCTGCTTTCTTAAGTTCAGCGCGGATAGTTGGATCTAGTTTTACAAGAGCTCTTGTAACACCAAGACGGATAGCACCAGCTTGACCTGTAGTACCACCACCATAAACGTTAACGTTTACATCATAACGATCAGCAACTTTAAGAAGGCTCATCGGTTGATTAACAACATAACGGTTAGTTGCTTTTGGAAAATATTCTGAAAATTCACGCTTGTTGATCGTGATCTTTCCAGTACCAGCAGATACATAAACACGTGCAACCGAAGTTTTACGTCTTCCTACTGATTGAGCATCGTATTGTTTACCTTTTGCTGCCATAACTTATATTCCTTCTAAAGTTCAATCTTTTGTGGGTTTTGTGCTTCGTGTGGGTGCTTCTCACCTGCATACACTTTTAACTTTGTAAGTTGTGCACGACCAAGTGTATTTTTTGGAAGCATGCCTTGAACCGCATCCAAAAGAATAAGATCTGGACGACGCTCAAGCTGCTCACGAGCTGTACGAGATTTAATTCCACCAACAAATCCAGTATGCCAGTTATAAGTCTTATTATCTAACTTATTACCAGTAAACTTAACTTTCTCAGCATTGATTACGACAACGAAATCACCAGAGTCAGTATGAGGTGTATACTTTGGGTTGTGTTTGCCACGGATGATATGAGCAATTTTGCTTGCTAGACGACCAACAACCATGTCTTGGGCATCGACAACAAACCATTTTTTGTCAGCATCAGCGGGTTTTAGAACAAATGATTTTTGAGTAAACATAAAAAACCTTTTCCACAAAAAATAAAGGGACGGTTAGACCAATAACTTGGCCAAAAAAACACGTGGCAATCCTTGTACTAGATTATTGGGCCGCAAGTCAAGATCGAATAAAGCTTAAAATGAACCAATACTTAAATGAAAACGACCAAAACTCTCTCTTTGCCCTGACGCATAACGTTGTCTATGCAGCTTTACACCATAATCGAAGTCCAAAGAGCCCACAGGAGTTACTAGCTTTGCACTTAGACCCACAGCGGTGCGAACTTTAAGGGGTGAAAAATGGTTAACATAGAGACCCGCTGCATCAAAAAAGACTCCTAAAGCGACTAAATCTGAGAAATAGTACCTTGGCTCAAACTTATAGTTTATGTAGGTCACAGTATCTTGAATTCTGAGTTCACCAATATCTAATCCGATTGGCAGTCTATTAATTTCATCATCTCCAAAACCTCGTACATTATCGATACCATCCAATCTGAAAACTTTTATTGATGGGATATATCCAACAGTAAGAGGAGTTCCGTCAGTTCCTAGGACTACATTTCCATTAGCATCACGCTGGAGATCATTTGCGAAGTTTGTTTGCAAGCCACCACTGATTGATAGTGCAAAAACTAGATTACCTACAGGATAATAGAATCTATTTCTGGATGTTAGCTTGTTGAAATTAATTTCAAGATTCTTTTTCTTTTGAGAAGCAAAATAAGGGTTCGCAAACTCCCAAGACAGGCCAAATAAGGCTCCCTTGGTTGGTATTATAGGACTATCTCTAAAATCAAGTGAAATCGAAGGAGTAATACCGCCAATTTGAAAGCGATCACCGTCTTTAGTTTCAGTCGCATCAAACTGGCGAATATCTTCGAATTGATACTTCACTGAGGTTGTTACATGATCACCAAATTGTTTTGTTAACTTAGGACCAATTCTAAAAATATCAGCATCAAAACTAAAGAATCGTTGTCTTTTAAATGAAGTTGAGAATTCTAGATCCCACTTTGAACCTAGAAGGTCCGGCATTAACCACGGCTCTCTAAAGCTAAGCTCTGTTGAAAATTCAGGCCTTCGGTGATTTTCAGCATCTCGCCTGGTATCAAATTCACTACTATCTAGACGAATATTGGTCTGCACTCTAAGGCTGACCGTGCGATTCATCCCGTTTAAATTGTTATAAGCTAATTGAAAACTTGCTTTTGGACCCAAGTCGGTTCGATAACCAGGTGCTATTTCTCCAAGACCAAAATTTCTCTCCTTCACCTCAACCAAAAGGCTAAGCCAGTATTCATTTTCTTCAGAAGATTGGGTTAAGAACGGAGTTATATTAATATTAGCAAATAGTCCAAGAGCCGTAAGCCTATCCCTAAAGCGATTAATTTCCTTACTCGTTACCAAATCACCTTTTCGTAGCTCAAACTCTCTCTCAATAACAGATGATTTAGTTGCAATATTGCCACTTACTAAAATACCATCGAAGAAAGTTTTTCGGCCTAACTCAAAAGGAATTGTCAGTTGCGCTGTTTGAAGAGATCTACCATATTGAACAATTTTTTCATTACGTAGCTGTGTTAATCTTGCAAAAAAGTAACCCTCTTCTCTTAGCAAGCTTAAAGCGCTAGACATGTCTTCTTCAATAACAGTTACATCAAGTGGCTTACCAACCTGAGATTTCATCCTACCAATAATTTGATTCTTAAGCTCTGGAGTTAATCCAGGTAGATCAATAGAAGTAAGCTCTACTCTTTGATTTTCAATTGTAGTAAAACGAACATTAATCTTTCCATCTTCATCCTTTTTAAAGTCAGGCTTACTTATCGATGCCATAACAAAACCGTTCTTAAGGTAGTTTGTACGAATATCATTAGAAAAATCGTTAAAGAATTTTTGATCAAAATATCCACGACACACTAGCACTGAACATTTTTCTAAAATTAAACCGTCGAAGAATTCATTGGAAAAAAACTGATTACCCTCGATAATAACTTTAGCAAGAGGTGTCTTAATCCCCTCTTCAATTTGTACAAAAAACTCAAATCTTTTTGTACCCTTTTTATCTGAGGATGATTTTGTTCTAGTGGCAACAATCACATCGTAAAGCCCAAATTCTTCATAAAACTTTGATATTGAAGTTTGTATTGACTCTTGAAGTTGTGCTAACGCCAAACCTTTTGAACTAGACTTAATCGCATTGAGCAAATCAGTTCTTGAAGCGTTTTGATTACCTTTAAAATCAAATAAATATTGATGACCTAAAACAGCATCTACAACTAGACTATTTTCATTACCGACCTTGATAAGGCTTGCATTTAGGTCTGCACTCCAAAATCCCTGTTCAAAATATATTTTTTCAAGAGATTCAACAATTTCGCGCGATTGATTAATATTCCAAGTACTTTCAAGTAAAGGTTCGAATGCGTGGCGAACATCATTTTCAATAGAAGTATTATCAGTTTTGATCTCAACTTCAGAAACCTTAATACCTTGACCAGCCTTGATATCAATCAAAACATTTAAGGCCTTAGAGTCCTGAACGATAGTTGAGCTAACTTTAGCATCAGGATAGCCGCGCTCATTTAACTGATCTTTAATTATTTTCAAGCTTTCGTCGACGAGATCATTATCAAAGAACCCATTGACCTTAATCGGAATAATTGAGGTGATTGCGCCAACCTCTAAATCACTTTTATCAATAACATAAGTGATATCATTAATTTTTAGTTTTGGTGTTGCATAAACTTTGACCAGCCAAGATTTGTCTTTAAGTTCAAATAATTCGTAACTTAATTTATCTATAGATGTATCTAATAAAATAAACTCAAGAGCTTTTTCAATATCTTCTCTTGTTTTTTTATTAAGAAGTAATCCACGTGCCTTTGTTTCAAATTCTTTACATAAACTTTGATCTGGGCAAGAAACTTGAACACTAGAGATGGTACTCCACGAAGCAATTGCATAAATTGCCAAACAAAGAATTAATAGGCTTTTACTTAAAATGACCATTTATATTTAACGTCAGCTCCTATTGACTGTGTTTCCACTTGATTTTCTTCGGTGGATGATTTTAATTCATAAACACCCTCGAGTGACCAGGCACGATTAAAATCATAATTAACATTCATTTCTTGCTTTTGCTCCACTTCTCCGCCAAGGGTACTTGAAAAAGAAACAGATGTTTTCTTGCCGAGCTGACTTTGCACTCTAAGTTTTGTTCCAGTTTTTAACCGTCTCGCTGTTGAAGTATCGGAGCTTGCCTCCTCAATAAGATTTCCCTCTTCCCCCGAAAACTCAGGTGCTAAAGAGACCTTCAAACCAAGGTTGTCGTCCAGACCTTTTGTCAATTGAAGTTGATCAAAGAGGAAACCGCCTAAAGACATCGTTGTAATACTTCTTCGATCTTGTTCATTTAAATTTTTTGAAATATCGGAAGTTATTCCGAGTGTTAGCAAAGAAACGATTTCGTCTTGTGGTAATGGCGGATCAGAGTTTAATAGTATATTCATTTGATCAACGGCACCATTAACGTTGAGATCAATATTATATCCAGCAACGAGCGTTTTACCATTTAGATCTATACTCGCTTTAGAAGCACCAGAATCAGTATCAAACTCTACAGTTGATTTTGATAAAATAAACTCATGCCCTTTAAATGCAATTTTACTTTGTGATGGTACACCTGCAACCCTTCCGATGATTTGAGGCGAAGTTATTGGACCTGTAAGTCTTAAGTTTGCATTTAAATTTAAATTCATTAAAGGATTCAATACTTTTATTGAATTGTTAGCAATAACCGTTGCATCTAATTCAAAAAACTGATTCATAAAACTTTGTGTCGTATTTGGAATAAACTTTTCAAAATTACTGCTACTACTTACCTTACCTAGGTATGTACCAACATCTTCAAGCAATAAAACTTTCTGCAACATGACAGATCCACTTAAAAGATATGGTGGCTTTGAACCTACAAGAGTAAATCTATTGTCAAATGTAACTTCCGACTTATTAAAAAATGGAACTGTAACGTTGGAAGAAGAAAGTTTTAAATTAATATTCGGATAGGGAAACTTGGCCTTAATATCGCCTTGAACAGCAAATTCTCCCCTTCCATATTTTCCAGTGAACTTAGATATCCTAAAATTCTCATTCTCGAAACTTGCCTCAAACAATAGATCGCTAAATTTTCCAGGAACATCTCTTATTCGCATTTGCAAATCAGAAGCCTTGTGGCTTACATAAGCTTTAAATCCCGTTTCATCCCAATCGATATTTGTAGAACCACTAAGCATCCCCGTCATATCAATAAGTTTATCACTTGCGAGTTCAAAGAATTCAGCTGGAATGTTGTAGTTTGAATTAAAAGTAAAATTTCCTCCTAAATCTCCACTTGCATTACTCATCACGCGTAAGTCACTTGTGTCTGTTGTGGTAAAAACCCAGTCTTTAAAAATACCTTTTTTAACAGACTGTGTATTTGATTTAGCTAGCCTAAATTTTTTATTTTTATATTTTAGCTCTATATCTCTTATATCCAATTTTATATCGGCATGTTCGGGCTTATTAATTGGGAATGATGCTTGAACTTGGCTAAACATTCTACCGGATAAAGATTCATCATTCATTCGATCAGGTGATAATAGCCCCACTAATGGCTTAATATCAGCTGAAGATACATCTAATCGGATTAAAGCATTCTTTTTAAAGGAGTTTTGACTTGGAAAAAATGCTTCTGCTCTAGCAAGTCCTTCCATTAACTCAGCCTGAACAGTCCATTCGCCTTTTGAGTAATAGGCATCAAGTCTCGAATTCGGAACCATTGTTCTTTTAATCTTAGAGTCATCCAAAGTTACAGTAGCTCTCAAAGAATGGTCATTATCTAATATTCCACTTCCGTAAATATCAAATGTTAAATTTCCATCTAATGAAAGGGGGGTTAATCGATAAAAACTAAAGGATCTTAAAGATAAATTTTTCATTAAAAATTCATATTCAAGATAGTTTGTATCTGTATCAAGAATTAAAACTCCAAGACCAGTAGACTCTTCCCTGATTAATTTCAAGTTGCGAATATTTAATCTGCCAGCGTTCATTAGTACCTCAGCACCAAAACCATCAAAGTATTCCCCTTGATAACTCAACGAACTGCCTACTACATTTAAATCGAGTTTAACTGGTCTATTATTGAAATCAACTTGTACTTTCCCAGAAGTTTTAAATCTTGCTTGAATATCTTTATAGTTCTTTAAAGAATCTGGAATTATTGGATTAAGTATCTCGATAAGATCATTATATGTTGCCTTTGTCGCTCTATAGTCAATTGTTAAAGGGTAGGGCTTTGCAGACAAAGCTAAATTAACCTTTGCATCAAGTAATGTACTTCCCTTTTGTGCATTAATTTTTTTAAAGGTTAATCGCTTCTGTTGTAAAGGAAGTTCGGCTAAGAAATCTAAGTCTCCTAGCTTATAGCCGGCAACAATAGTATCTTGAAAGTTTCCCTCAAGATCGAAAACTATATTTTCCCATGGCCCCGCAACCTTGATATTTAAAGCCCCACTACCATTTAAAGCTACATTAGAAATTTCATCAATGTCTTCAAACGTAAACTTAGGCGATGCTAAGTTTGCATTTATTCCGTCGCTATTTATTAATGCTTCAATATTTATATAACTTTTTTCTAAATTTAACTGAGATTGTAACTTTAAAGTAAAAGGGGAAAAGTTAAGTCTAAGATCCAGGTTCTTTAAATTTGGATTATCCATAGTCAACAATGGATCTGATGGGTTTAGCAATAAATTAAAATTTCCCAATTGAATCAGACCGGTGTTTTTTAGAGACAATTTATCTTTGGATATGCTTGCATCTATTTCGCCTGTTAAAGATGCATCAAACGGATCTAGTTTTCCTTCAAGAAAGTGAAATATTGTCTTAGTTTCAAGATTATTGAAAACTAACTTCGCATCAACAGGATTTCCAGTTCTTAAATCTTCTTCTGTAAAGGTATCGCTTGATGAGATATCTAATTTTCCTGATTTATCAAAAATTGATATCGTCTTAACTTTTATTTTTTTTTGTTTATATTCAATCTCTGAATAAATCTTTTTTGCATCAACATACTTACTTTGTACTTCCGCTAAATTGATCTTAGCCAAAATATGAGGCTCAAGAATATTGCCTGACAACTCAAACTCACTAATACAATATGCCCTTAGACTTTTATCAAATTCAATTTGTTTTGGTAAAACATCAAAAAACGCTTGATCTGGTCCATCTATAGTTAACTTTGTATTTTGTAATTCGAAATTTTCATTGATTGCTATTTTACCTTGGACAAATAGTTTCGCTAA
This sequence comes from uncultured Halobacteriovorax sp., assembly GCA_964352405.1. GTDB lineage: Bacteria > Bdellovibrionota > Bacteriovoracia > Bacteriovoracales > Bacteriovoracaceae > UBA4207. Next base: position 7,785 of record CAYGRY010000030.1, on the reverse strand, counting down.
TCCTTTCTGGACTTTAATTTCATTAATCATCAAAAATCTATCATCAGCTTTTATATCTATTTCAAATAAATCTGGTAAAAGAACTTTATCCTTTTCGAATTTTTTGATAGATATTTTTTCTACAAGTAGTTTTAAATCCAAGATTGGGTAAAGATTCAAGTGAGCGAATGGCATCGCCAAACTATTTTCGCCAATATTGAGATTTATATTATTAAGTACTAAATTTTCGACTTTTACTGGTAGCTCATCTAGTTTTGAAAAAATTGATGGCCAAATCTGTCTGACTTCCTCTAAGACCTGATCAATATTCCTGTCACTTTCTTTCGTAGTTGATTCATCTTGCTTTACGAACACAATACCTTCACGAAGCACTACTTCATCAATATAGACAACGCTTTTAAAAATATTTTGAATCCCGTACACAATACTTAACGAGGCGATATCCACAGAAATAATATCTGTCTCTACCTTCACCTCTTGTAGCTCCATTCCAAAAGGAAAGATCTCTATTTTAATTTTGCCTAAACTAATCTCGCCATTAACTTTAGATTGAGCCCAGGATGTTACTTTCTTTGAGATAAATGAAGCGAAATATTGACTATGCAATGCTTCTCTTACGCTAATGAAGGCTATGCTTACAATCACCAAATATAAAATTGCAAACCTATTAATTTTCATAGACTCTCCAAAGAGTCTATTTTCATTCGAACTAGGCGATAAGATTTGTTATTGTGATATATTTCTTTATATAGTTTTAGAGCTTTTTTTGAACTACCTTCATTTTCATAGCATTCTGCTTGAACATAAAGCATCTCATTGAGTTCATCGCCACTCAACACACATGAATCGACGATGCTTTCAATGATAATTCTTGCTTGTTTAAAATGCTCTATTATGAAAAAACATCTTGCCTTTAAATACGAGGCTTCTTTGAAGCTTTCCTCAGACAAACGAATGACCTTATTGAGCATATCAATACAATCTCGTTCTTGATGGGCAACTATTAAAGCGTAAGTATATTCAATAAAGTTTTTTATTAAGTCATTATCTTCTATCAACTTCCAAGATAGATTATTCTCTTGCTTAGAGATCTCACTACTTTTTGCAAAGACATCAATTTCTTCTAGTGTCTCAAGAACACTTTTCCAATCATGTTGTTGCTCATAAACTTCATAATACTTTGTATTGCTTTCAAACTCGTCATTAAATGAAGAATTGCTTGGATCCAAATCTTTTAGAGATTTATATAATTTCTTTGCATCATCAAATTTTTCATTTTTTAATAGAAACTTAATTCTGTTTTCAGTTGTTTTGATTTTGCTAAATATTGTTTCTTCTTTTCCACTTTCATCACCAAATAGGTCTTCTGCCAAATCTAGTTCAACATCAATTTCTTCTGGTTTATCTACAAGTATTGCCTTTTTAAATGTATCTTTAATCCAGTCATTATCATCTAACTCTACTCTTAATCCCGAATTTTCTTTAAATAAATATCCAATATGTTTTGAATTAGTTTTATCAAAATATTTTAGTAATTGAGATAGAATTAATTTGTCTTCGCCAAAATTTATAAAGATTTGAAAAAATTTCTTTACGAGAATTTTCTTTGGTATTTCATTTAAGTTCAGGAGTTTTTCTATGATTTTTTTTGAACATTCAAGATCGTTCTGCCAACTTGCATCTCTAAAGAAGTTTTCTGATATCTGTACTTCTTTATATTTTGCCATTTCTTTATAGTTACCTTCTAATTGGTGAAGGTTTTCCTCTATCAATTCTTTAAAGTTTTTATAGAGGTTTTGATCATTTAATAGTTGGGCAGTGGCTTTTAGTTTTACTGTGTTTTTTGTGTTGATATATTCATTTATATATTTATTAACAATTTTTTTTAATTCTTCTATTTCCCCTTCATTTGCTAACGTTATAATAAGGCCACTTAAATTTTCCCAAGTTGGATTCATTCTAATTAGTTTAAAATAAATCTCTTTTGCTTTCGCATGTGAATGAGTTTCGAGGTAGGCCTTAGCTATTTTTTCTAATAAAAATTCTTCTAGATTTTTTATCGATGAGTCACGTTTAATTGAATCTAGAGCAAGAGAAACATATTGAATTATTTCAGATGCATTAAGTGGACTTGTCTTTATTGAATGGACGACTCCGCTTACTACATCTTTATAGCGATTTTGTTCAAATGCTTTTTTTAGAGGAACGAATTCGTTCACATCATAACTCCGCGCGAGCGTGGACTTAGTACGCTATCCCTCTAATTTTACTTGAATTTGGTTGCTAGAAAGTGTGTGGCGTAATTATTGCCGACGAAATCTGGATGATTAATTATTGAAAGGTGGAGCTTTTTATTTGTCTTTATTCCCTCAATAACCATCTCATTTAGTGCGCGATTCATTCTGGCCAAACACTCATTTCTGGTAGGGGCAGAAACTATAATTTTCGCTAACATAGAGTCATAGAATGGGGGCACTTTGTATCCTGAATAAATAAAGTCATCTATTCTGACGCCAATTCCTGCTGGGCGGTGATAGTGATCAATTTGCCCAGGGCTTGGAAGTGATGTTTCAGGATCTTCAGCATTAATTCTGCATTCCATCGTATGACCCCTGAAGCTGACATCTTTTTGTTTAATTGTCAGTTTTTCACCTTGGGCCACACGTATTTGCCATGAAATAAGATCAAGACCTGTCCGCTCTTCCGTAACAGGATGTTCAACTTGAATTCTTGTATTCATTTCCATGAAGTAAAACTTATCTTCGTCTTGGTCGTACAAAAACTCAACTGTGCCAACACTGTCATAATTTACATGCTTTGCAAGATTTACTGCCGCTTCACAGACTTCATTTCTTTTTTGATCAGAAATTACAGGGCACGGACTCTCTTCAATAAGTTTTTGAAAACGTCTTTGGATTGTGCAATCTCTTTCACCTAAATGAATAACGTTTCCGTGCTTATCACCAAGAATTTGGACTTCAACATGTCTTGGATTAACGATATATTTTTCAATGAACAGAGTGTCGTCGCCAAAACCAGCAAGCGCTTCAGTTTTAAGCCTTCTAATTGTTGGGATGAGATCGTCAATATCATCGACTCGCTTCATTCCTCTACCACCACCGCCAGCTGATGCTTTTACGAGAACAGGAAATCCCATCGTCTTTGCGTCTGCGGAAATTTGTTCATCGGTTCTTGTGTTTACTAATATTGGTTTTAAAACCGGTAAGCCTGCTTTTTCGGCGATTTTCTTAGAGAGAATTTTATCGCCCATTTGCTCAATAGCTTCTAAGTTTGGCCCAATAAAGGTAATTCCCCACTTTTCACACATTTTTGCAAACTCTCTATTTTCAGAGAGAAAGCCAAATCCCGGATGAACCGCATCTGCTTCTGTTATTTCAGCTGCTGATAAAATGGCGGGAATATTTAAATAACTTTGAGAACTTTTTGCAGGACCAATACAAACAGATTCATCTGCAAGTTTAACATGAAGAGATGATTCATCAGCAGTGCTATGAACACTTACTGTAGCTATATTTAATTCTTTGCAACTTCTAACAACTCGTACAGCGATTTCGCCACGGTTTGCTATCAGGACTTTTTTAAATTTCACAACTTATGCCTTGTTTGGCTTTACACGGAATAAAACTTGTCCAAACTCTACGTATGTTTCATTTTCAGCACAAATTTCAACAATCTCACCTGCAATGTCAGCTTCGATTTCATTCATAATTTTCATCGCTTCCACAATACAAAGAACCTTGCCAGGAGCGATTGAGTCACCAATTTTCACATAAGCATCTGAATCGGGAGATGCTGAATTATAGAAAGTTCCAACAAATGGAGAAGTAATTTCTTTTAAATTGCTCGCTGGCTTTGCAGCTGCTGCAACCACGTTGGTTGCAGGTGTTCCTTGTGACTGAACCGAGTAACTTGGCGCTACAGCTTCACCAACAAAAGAAACTGCAAATTTTTCATCAGCTTTTTCGTATTCTAGTTTCGTAACGCCAGCTTTTTTAGCTAATTCAATAAATTCTTGCAGTTTACCAAAGCTCATAAATTAACCTTTTACACGTTCCATGTATTCGCCAGTACGTGTATCAATTTTTAAAACTTCACCCTCTTTAATAAATAAAGGGACGTTGATCTGTAATCCAGTATCCATGATGGCTTTTTTCATACCACCAGATGCTGTATCACCTTTTAGACCTGGGTCTGTTTCTACCACTTTCAATTCAACAAAGTTTGGCAATTCGACCGCAATTGGCTTTCCGTTGTAATAAGTTAGTTTCAACTTAATACCTTCTTGCAAATAACCTTTTTCTTCTTCTACATATTCAGAAGCAACGTGAATTGTTTCGAAGTTTGATTGGTCCATAAAATTAAAACCATCAAGGTCACTGTATGTATATTCCACATCTCTTTCTTGAAGATCTGGAGCAATTAAGCCAGTTGAAACACCAGACTTAAAAGTTCTTTCAATAACTTGTCCTGTTTCTAAGTTTCTCATTCTGCATTTATAAAAGGCCGATCCTTTTCCAGGATTGGTAAAGCTGGCTAGCAAGATCACATATGGCTTGCCTTCCATTTCAACTTTTAAACCTTTTTTCAAATTAGTTGTATCAATCATTTCCAAAGACCCTTATTTATTATCAATGATAATATTCCAACGAGATAGACGTCCTTTCCTAGGCCCTCAATAATGCTCCCGGCTGCTTGGGCCGTCAACTTTGTACGCCTATAGTCTTCTCTCTTTGTTGTATTGGATAAATGGACTTCAACTATTGATTTTTTTACTGATCTTAAAGCATCTAATATCGCAATTGATGTATGCGAGTAGGCACCAGGATTAATGACCAATGCATCATTTTTTGACTGGCCAAAGTCATGAATAATTTCAATCATTTCGCCTTCATGATTTGTTTGCTTCCATTCAATTTTAACATTAAACGAATGCAGTGCAGCTTCTGTGTACTCCTGAATTTCTTTTAACGACATATTGCCGTAAATATCAGTTTCGCGCTTACCCAAAAGATTTAAATTGGGCCCATTTAGGACAAGGATATTCATTTGAACCTCTTCATGTCATTTATGATTGAGATGTTTTTTGCTCGGCGCGCTGCTTAATCTGCACAAGGAATTTATCTAATAGGTTCACAGATTGAAAGTGTGAATCCTCATTTTCTTCTTCATCAACAAACGTATTTTGTTTTTCTTCTACCATTTTTAATAGCTTAGAGTGAGCATCTTCTTCAGAACCTTCAGCTTCAAACTCCGATTCTGTATTTTGATTGATTTCTAAAAGTCGTTTTTCTATTCTTACGTCAGATGGATTTAGCTCTGACATTTTAATCAGTACTTCTTTTGCTTTATCAATATGTCCTTGAGCAATATAGAGATCGACTAAAGTTAAACTCATTAATGGAGATTCAGATTCTGACTCCTCCACTGAAGGCTCTTCGTGCTCAGTATTTTCAATAAGATTTAATTGAGGTTGAGAAGAAGATCCCTCAGACAAATCCATTCTAATCCAGTCATCTACGTCATCAATCGGTGAAGCATGAATTTTTTCAACTTCAAACGATTGAGGATACTTAGTGTCATGGTCAGTTTCATTTGGATCAGATTCTAAAGCTGTTACTCTTGCCGAATATTCAGCATCTTTTGGATTTATAAAAAGTAGATATTTCCATGTCGTTAATGCTTCATCTTTATAATTTAGTTTTTCACAGCACTGTGCGAACAACTTTTGCATTCGTATATTATCTCTAGCTGATTCTACTATTGGCCTTAAGGTTGCGTATGATAATTGGTACTGATCAAGATCATAGTAACAAAAAGCCAGACCCATATAACCTAGCGTATAAGAAGGATGCTTCTTTATACCCTCTCTATAAAGCGCTAGTGCCTTATCAACCATACCTAGCTTTCTATAAAGTTCACCTAATTGAGAAAAGGCGCGAGAAGACGGATCATTCGCTAGCATATCTTCATATTTTTTGACTAATGCTGCTTCCATCTTATCCTCTGTCTGAGAGTCCTGCTTCTTCCTGATTGATAATTCTTGGAGTTAAGAAAATAATCATCTCGTTTTTGGTCGTTGATGGTGCATAAGGAGTTCTAAATAACCAACCAATCAAAGGTATATCTTTCAAGAAAGGTATACCTGAAACAGATTCACTTTTTGTGTAAGAATAAATTCCACCCAAAACAATTGTAGAGCCATTATCGACAAGAACATTCGTCTTCACACTTCTCGTCTGCTGATTTGGAGGAGCGCCCGGAGAGGGTCTTGTTCCAAATTGAGATTTAGATATTGAGATTTCAAGAGCGATTGAACCCTCATTGGTAACTTGTGGTGTTACATCTAAGCTTAAATTAGCAGAAATTTGCTGAAATGAGGACGTTGCATTATCTCCAGCACCTGTTGTTACAGCAAAGCTTGTCGTATCCGATGTTGTTAAGTTCGCAGCTTTTTTATTTTGAGTAATTACTTTTGGACTAGCAATAATTTTGCCCTTTGATTCATTTTCCATCAACTGTAGTGCGAAATTTAAATCAATCAGTCTTCCAAACTGACCAATTGATAGTGAAAATAAATTTCTAGCTGAGTCGCCATTTATTGGCGCGGAACTAAATGAAAAGCCTGGGCCGACATCTGATCCTCCAGATCCGGATGACCCAACGGCTCCAGCGCTTAATGCCGGTGCACCAATAGGATCATAGCCAAAGTTAAAGCCATTTTTTAAGCCTATTTCTTTTGAGTAAGACTCAGATACCTCGACAATTTTACTTTCAATAAGAACTTGAGGTGTCTGAGTATCGAGGACTTCTATAATTTTTCTAATTTTTTCTATAACTTCTGTTGTGTCTTTAACAATTAAAGAGTTCGTTCTGATATCTTCAGCAATTGAACCTCGCTCTTTTGTGGTATAGCTTTTAATTATATCTGTTAACTCTTTTGTCGTTGCATAAGATACCGGGAAGATTTTTGTAACAAGTGGTTCGTTGCTTAAGGCTTGAAGCTTAGATTCAGCCTCAAGTTTTTTATCTTCAGTTGCTCGAAGCAAACTTTGCACAATAAGAATTTTTCCATTCTTTTTAGCCACCAATTTATTCAATGTTAGAATTGTGTCCAGTGCTTGATCCCAAGGAACATTTGTAAGCGATAATGTTAATGGCTCTGTCTTCTTTACATCATCGGTTAAAATGACATTGAATCCAGATACATCTGAAATCATTTTTAAAATATCACTTACAGGAACAGCTTTGACGTTAATTGATATTCTTTTACCGATATACTTCTTTTGACCAGACAGTGTCAGATTTTCTAAAATATCATCTATAGATTCTGTTTTTGGAACTAATAGTTCTGAAGCTCTTGTCTTTTCACCAGTAATTTTTTCTTCAAATGCACTATTTTCCTCAATTACTCTTTGATTGAATACACCAAATCTATTTTCAATTTGTAAAACAATGGCATTTTCTTTTCTTTTTAGAACTGACCTGACGTTATCTCTAAGCTGAACTGCAATTCTCAAATCATTTTTAGTTTCAGGTTTTTTATAAGCAGAAACAAATACCACGGCACCGCTAAACTCTGACGCGTCAAAAGACCTCATGACTCGCTCAGTACTTGTGACGTCTTCTAAGTCGATAATTATTTGCTTATCTTCTTTAATCTGAAACTTTGCTGCCTTTGCTTCATTAGTGTCTAGTAACAATTCAAGCTGACTAATTTCACCCTGTTGAGTGAAATTGATCGCTTTAAGTTCAGCTGCAAATAAC
>CAYGRY010000029.1:0-31643 GCA_964352405.1 uncultured Halobacteriovorax sp. | reverse complement strand
CTTAAAGAAGGCGTCACAGCGACTGACTTAGTTTTATTTGTGACTCAAGCTCTTCGTAAGCACGGAGTGGTTGGAAAGTTCGTTGAGTTCTTTGGCCCAGGGATGAGTGATCTTCCACTCGCTGATAGAGCAACACTTGCTAACATGGCACCAGAGTACGGCGCAACTTGCGGCTTTTTCCCAATCGATGACAAGACAATTGAATATTTAAGATTCTCTGGTCGTGAAGAAGAAACTGTTGCTCTTGTTGAATCTTATGCAAAAGAGCAGGGTCTTTGGACTAATGCAGGAGATGCAGATCCAGTTTTCTCTTCTGTTCTTGAACTTGATCTTGGGACAGTTGAGCCATGTCTTTCAGGTCCTAAGCGTCCACAAGATAAAGTTCTGTTAAAAGATGCAAAAGCATCATTTGAGTCAGTTGCACAATCTGGCTTTAATTATCCTGCCGACGTTTTTCAAAAAGAATACGACGTTGAAGGAAAAGATTATAAAATGAAAAATGGTCACGTCGTGGTGGCCGCTATTACTTCTTGTACAAATACATCAAACCCATCTGTTTTGATTGCTGCTGGTTTAGTGGCGAAAAAAGCTAATGAGATGGGCATGAAAGTTAAGCCTTGGGTGAAAACATCTTTAGCTCCAGGCTCTCAAGTTGTGACTGATTATCTTGTTGAATCAGGTCTTCAGCATCACTTGGATGATATGGGCTTTAACCTTGTTGGTTACGGCTGTACGACTTGTATTGGCAACACTGGACCTCTTCCAGCTCCAATTTCAAAATGTATTAATGAAAACGATCTTCTAGGTGTTTCAGTTCTATCTGGAAACAGAAACTTCGAAGGTCGTATTAGCCCTGATGTTAAAGCTAACTACCTTGCTTCTCCGCCTCTAGTCGTTGCCTATGCACTTGCTGGATCAATGACTGTTGATGTGTCTAAAGATTCATTAGGTAAAGATAAGAACGGAAAAGATGTTTACTTGAAGGATCTTTGGCCATCAAATGATGAAATCGCTGGCGTGATCTTAAAGCATTTATCAGCTCAGATGTACGCTAAACGTTATGCCAACGTATTTGAAGGGGACTCGAAGTGGCAGGCTGTACCAGCTTCTAAAGGTCAGCTTTATGATTGGGAAGAGTCATCAACTTATATTAGAAACCCGACTTTCTTTGAAAATATTAAAGATGGAGCAGTTGATACTTTCGAAGTTAAACAAGCTCGTTTACTCGCTTTGTTTGGTGATTCTGTTACGACTGACCATATTTCCCCTGCAGGTAATATCAAAAAAGATTCTCCGGCCGGTGCTTATTTAACTGAGCACGGAGTGGCACCAATTGACTTTAACTCTTACGGCTCACGTCGTGGGAATCATGAAGTTATGATGCGCGGAACTTTTGCCAATATTCGTATTAAAAACGAAATGATTCCTGGAGTTGAAGGCGGATTTACTAAGCATATTGAAAGTGGCAAGCAGATGAGTATCTATGATGCGGCCATGGAATATGCTAAAGAGAAGCGCCAACTTGTGGTCGTTGGTGGTAAAGAGTACGGAACAGGTTCTTCAAGAGACTGGGCAGCTAAAGGAACATTCCTTCAAGGGGTTAAAGCAGTTCTGGTTGAAAGCTTTGAGCGTATTCACAGATCAAACCTTATCGGTATGGGTGTAATGCCTCTACAATTCCCACAAGGCGTTGATAGAAAAACTCTTAAGCTTGATGGAACAGAACTTGTTGATATCAAGCCCGTTGGTGGCTTAGCTCCTCAACAAAAAGTTGAAGTGACTTTCACACGCGCTGATGGATCAAAAGAGACGATTAAAGCTGAATCAAGAATTGATACTGTAGATGAACTCAACTATTTTAAAAATGGTGGAATTCTGCAGTATGTTCTTAGAAGATTGAACTAATAGTTAATCTAAATTGAAATTTAATAGAAGGCGTCCTTTTGGGACGCCTTTTTTTAATAAGCTTGAATGGTAAATGTAAGCGACTCGCTATAATCACCAGTATCAGGATTGGTTGGAACATTTCCTAACTTAACTGAGACTTCATATCTTCTACCACTTGTGTTGGTTGGAGTATTTGTATCAAATAGAAAGTAAGGACTGTTGGCATTTGTTGGCGAAAAATAGGACTGTGTACCAACCTTAATCGAGTAGGGTATTTCAGTGGCCGAAGATGGAGTGGTATTTTTAAGTTTCCCCCCATTAGTAGAAGTGATGCTCACCGAATAACCAACATTTCCAACCACACGAAGATCGGCTTGAAGTTCTTGATTGGAAGCCATCTCACCAAAATTCATTGTATAAATAGTTGAGCTCGAGTTATGAGGTTGATTGCGATCAACAATACTCATTTCAACAAAACGAGGGACGGTGAAAGAGAGGGTTATATAACGAGCCGTTTGGAAGACGACATTACCATTATTACGAATTTGATAAATATTGACTGGAACGACATCCGTATAAACTCCGGCCGGTGAAGAAGAGAAATTTTCATAAATACTGGGAACACCTACATACCAAGTCGAAGTATATGGAGTGAATTTATTGGGAGCATAGCCTAAAATGAATTCACTCGTACCAGCATCAGAAAAATCCTTTAGGATGGTGCCACGATTAATTTCTTTATAAAGATTATAATTTATCGTGTTTGATCCCGAGAAGGCTTGGCGCTGATACGAGTTAGCATTACCTTTTCCAAAATAAATTCGATAGTTTTCACAATTTGGACCTGAAGAATTTTGCCCTCTTGTAAGATCCAATGAATAGGGCAACGTTTGTTCTGTTTCGGAAATCGTAACAGGAAAGTAGCTATCAATATTGATACTGTAGTCGCAGTCTTGTGCAAATAGATTAAATGAAAAAAGGTAAAGCGAAAAAAATAGAATATTCTTCATCATTGCCTCTTTTCCTTGTTATCAAATCTAATAACGCCCAAATCTTTTACACCACGTTCGTTAGCTTCAACTTGGATGCTTAAAGTTTTAGGACTATCTCGTAGAGAAATGATTTGTTCGCCTGGTGAAGTCGTTTGAATGAAAAAATAACCAGATCTGTCTGTAAAGAACATTTGTCCGTTAACTTCACCGACTTTTAAACTGTATGGTTTATCTGATGAGTCAACCAACTGACCTTTTAAAATCAATGTCCCTTTGTCTTTTAGCTTTATGAGATGTGTAGATTTATAAGTTGGATAAACGACATATCGTTCCTGCTCAAGTGTAAGGCCATCCTCTAATCCACTTGGATCAATTTGAATCTCACGGTACTGATAAGGAAGAAGGTTATTATAGGTCAGTTGTCCAAATGGTCCCATCGAGCTTTCGTTGTATGGAGAAGTTGAGCGCAGAGCTAACGTCTGATCTTTTAAATTATCTGCTGGTTTAAATATAACAAAACTGTTTGGCACAGGTCTTGAAATTTCAAAAGCAAAATCATCTTCATTTTTAGCAAAGGTAAAAGCTGAAGCAAGTCTAACGGAGCCTCGCTTAAGTGTTTTGCCGTAAGTATTGGAGTGGTTTGCTTCTATGCTTGCACCAATGTCAGCAAAAGGCATCGGCATGAAGGCATCAAGTTCAGCCCCTTTAGTCGTATCACTTTTTTCAATGTTCGCTGTGTATCGAGGCTCATAAAGCTTATTAACATTATCCTTAATCGCAGTTACACGAGTCGTATTTGTTTGAAAATCATGGAACCCATTCACTAAGTCACCAGAGCCATCAAAAGTCCAAGTTAAGAATAAATAAGCCGAATCATTTTTATTTCTAAGTTCATCTTTAGTTTTTGAAAGAAAAAGACTGAGATTAAGGTTTCTCATGACTCTTAGGCTTATGGTCGAATCATATCCAATTGCCGTTGAGTATTGTTGATCTCTTGGAACTCCAAAGTTTGCTCCAAGAGAGAGTGTCATTCTTTGTTTTATTGGAAGAGTAATAGAACCTTGGGTACGGTGCTCAATTCTATTTAAGACAGTATTATTTGTATTTGAAAAATTTTGCCCCAAATATTGTTGTCGCAAAATAAATGAGTAGGTATTGAATAAGCCTGCGCCAATACTTTGCAGTTGCCAACTCAGTTGGGCCGCAGAGCCATTTTTATTATTATCCTTTGAATTAGCGACTCCAATAAAAAAATTACCCCAATTGGATGCGAGGCCAACTTCAGAACCCAGAAGATAAAAATCACTTTGTTGCTGAGAATAAGCACCAAGAGTTAGCACTTTCGTTAATCCATACTGAACAAATCCACTGGTTAGAATGAAATTTGTGTCATCATAATTTCTATTCAGAAACGTATCTCTAAAAGGAACACCACTTGAAAGAGAAAAACGCCACTTATCTTGATTTAATAATTCAGAGGATGTTGGCAGATTAAATTGAAAGATCTTCTTTTGCCCCGATTCATCGGTTGCCTCAACTACAACTTTGTTCAGACCGTTGATTAGCGGTATCTCTCGCAAATCATAATTACCAGCAGGTAAGACTTCATCCTTAATCAAGACATTATTTACCCAGGTTTTAACATTCGACCTAGATCGTAAGATAAAACTCCCTTGTCCTTGAGGAAAGGGGAGCGTATATGGGTTTAAGGTAAAGTCTGTTGCAGCACTTATCCCACCGATTGGTCTTCCTTGCATGAAGCCAAAGCTTTGAGGGTATACATCACCTGCTTGAAGTCGAATTTCTTTGTCTTGAAGATCCTTGATTAATCTTGTGTCACCTCTAAACCAGCCACTTTGACTATTTTTAGAATCTCTATAATTGATCTCACTTTCAAGAACGACACCTTTGATATTAATAAAATTATCTAGATAAAGACCAAAACGATCATCACCAAGTCTAGTATCTGCCCATTCTTGCTCTATTCTATAGTTGATGGCTCCACTAAAACCCGCTGGCGTTATGGCCTGAGCTTTAATTCTTGGAGAGACTTCATCTGACGCGTAAAAGTCTTGTTTTTGTTCATCTTCAACTTGAAGACTTAATCTTACCAACAGTTCCACTGGATCGTATTTGATCTCAAATGGAATATCCTTTATTGAAATCCATTCTTCGGTATTTGAAATCTGGCTTAGATCAGAGTTTGTACAAGTTGATAAGGCAGCTAAGAGTGATCTCTTCGATATTTTTTTAATCTCTTCATTATCTATTTCAACTTTAATGTCACCACAATTATTAGTTTTTTGAAAAAGTGGAAGTACAGCCTCAATTGCTAAGACTTCAAAACTTAAGGCTAGAGATATGAATAAACTAAAACATTTAATCAACAGAAATAGTTCCTTTCATTTCGGAACTCACTTGAGAACTCAAAGGTATATTAAATATTCTTGTCGTCTCAGCTAAAATATTTTCTCCAGCCAGACCTCTGAGTTGATCGCCTTGAAGCTTTATCTTATTACTTCCATTCGTTAAACTCAGGATTGGATTAATGAGTGGAGCGTGCCTACTTCCTTCATTTTTAAGCGTTATTGAAATTTCTTTTTTATTCTTTTTTATATCGATAACTTTGAGTATAGATTTTGTCTCACCCGGATCGACATAAAGTGCAGCAACATATTTTAATAACATCTTAATACCGCTGCCGCTTTTCTTCTTTTTACTAACGTCTAAAGGTAATTGTTCAGCTACTAGTCGAAAGGAGAGCTCTTTATTTGGCTTTGAACCTTTCCATGAAACTCTAACTGATCTTTTTTGTTTTGGAGGAATAATGAGTTGAGGTGGAAAGACTTCTAAGTCTTTTGTTTGGGGTGTTTCTTCTTTTCCATCAATCTTTTGAATACGAGCATAGACATTAATAATAACGGGCATAGGCTCACTTGAGTTATTTTCAAGATAAAATTGAGCTTGTTTTTGTTTTTCACTTAAATGAATTGATTGAGACATCGGAGATAAAGTAAATCCTGATGCAAATATAAGGAGGATCAATGGAAGCAGTAATCTATTAAACATTGCCAAACCCTGGGTTATTATAACTCAGGTATTAATTTAACATAAGGAACTTAAGGCTTGAACTAAGGATGTACGATAGTGATTAATCTTCCGTTTTTTACATTCTCTTGATAAATTTTCGGTCTAAGATTGTGCTTGGAACTGGAAATATTTGAGGTGACATTGATGGTGTCACCGTTCCAAGAAAACTGGTAGACACTTGGGACTACTGCTCTTAATTGTAGTGTCGCCCCATGTAAACTGGAGAAACCGAATATCAATAAAAAACAAAAAAGCCCTATAATTTTCATCATAGGGCTTATCGGTTATTTGACTAAAAAGCTTTAAATAGGTCTAGTTAGCTGAAATTGTGAATGTAACATCATCAGCATAGATACCTTCGATCAAGTCTTCATAAGCAACACCTGTATAACTAATCGTCACATCTCTAGTGTTGCTGCCACCAGTTGGGAAGCTATATGAATATTCATCGCCAGAAAGATCAACAGTATTACCGTTGTATTTAAGAGTGTAAGCGATAGTAGAGCTTGAGTCTTCAGCACTAACCAGTTCACCTTCGTTTGTTGAAGAAATACCAACTTTGTAGCCAGTTTTTGAGTTAGATTTCTCAACTGTTTGTGCCACTAGAGTATCAACTTGATCTGTTTCAAGTGGAAGGGCAGAAGCAGTTCCTTCAGCATTAACTTCAATTGATAAACGAGCAGGAACTGTTCCTCTTAATTGTAGAACTCCAGAAGTTGCTGCAAATGCTGATGCGCCAAGAGTTAAACTTGAGAAAACTGCTGCAATTAATTTAATTTTTTTCATTCTTTTCTCCAAAAATAATGCTGAGTGTTTATGCTCAACAATTTAGCTTCTATCATTACTTCAAGCAATCTAGATGCCAAAAACATATAAAAAATTCACATCAATTGAAAATGTGGAAGTCATATATTATGAAGTAAAATCAGGTGGTTATAGGCTCTTTAACGAGACTTTTAAAGAAATAATCATAACTATAAATAGACTAGTTTGGCCCTGATCGAGTGTCGAACATACACCAGTTTAAATCTTAGACAGTTATACTCTAGTAAAAAAAAATACTAGGCAGTAAGTATCTATAAATTGGTCCTTTTACCTTGGGCCCTCAAGGCCTAAAATAAGATCACTATTTTCTTTCCTTCAGATTATCGGAGTTCTGAATGTCTATTTCCCGATCGCTATTATTTCTTCTTCTTGTTCCCGCTCTTTCGTTTGGACAAGGTAGTTCACCCAAGCAATCTATATCAGAAGCTCAAAAAGATAAGCTTGTTGGAAATATTTTAAAAAACACTCTTGAAACATATCATTATAAGAAGCTCAAAATTAATGACGGTCTTTCTTCAATGGCCTTTGATAAGTTTTTAGAAAAGATTGATTACAGTAAGCAATTTTTAACCAGAACTGATGTCGATAGTCTTTCAAAATATAGAAAACAACTAGACGATGAAATGGTCAGTGGTAACGTTGAGATCTCAAATGCAGCAGCGGCCATCCTTAAAAAGCGTGTTGCACAGATTGAAGGCTTTAGAGATGAATACTTTAAAAAGCCTTTTGATTTTTCAGATGATGAAAGTCTAGAAATGGATCCTAAGAAACGTGAATGGACTAAAAACGATAAGCAACTGAAAGAGTTATGGAGAAAGATTTTTAAGAATTCAGTTTTGGGTAATTACTTAGCATTAAGAGATACAGCTGAAGATAAAGATAAAAAGAAAGACGATAAAAAAGCTAAAAAGAAGAAAGAAGAAAAGAAGCTAACCGATAAAGAAATGTTAGCTAAAGCTCATAAAACGACATCAGAGAAATACGACAAGATTTTTTCTAGGTTAAAAAAACAAGATCGTGAAGACACTCTAGAGAGCTTCTATAATTCGATTACTGAAGTCTTTGATCCACATACGTCATATCTACCACCAAAAAGAAAAGAGGACTTTGATATCGATATCTCTGGTCAACTCGAGGGGATTGGAGCAGTTCTTCAAGAAGACGGCTCACAAATTAAAGTTGTTAAGATCGTTCCAGGTGGAGCCGCTTGGAGACAAAAAGAACTTGAAGTTGAAGATGTCATCATGTCTGTTTCGGAAGGGGATGGTGAGCCGGTATCTCTTCTTGATATGAGTGTTGATGATGCTGTTAGATATATTCGTGGTAAAAAAGGAACTGAAGTAAAACTTTCGGTTCGAAAGGCTGACGGAAGTCGTAAAATTATTCCAATTGTTAGAGATGTTGTTCAAATTGATGCTTCTTACGCCAGATCATCAGTCATCGAGCATCCGAAACTTAAAGGCAAAGTAGGTTATATCAAACTACCTAAGTTCTATAGAGACTTCGGTGATGTCGATAGAAACTGTACCAATGATGTTAGAGATGAACTTCGTCGCCTAAAAGCTGAGAAAGTCGACTCAATCATTCTCGATCTTAGAGATAATGGTGGCGGGGCACTTGAAGATGCTCGTCAGATGAGTGGATTATTTATTGAAAAAGGTCCAATCGTTCAAGTGAGAGATCATGAAAATGATGTCTCGGTTTTAGAAGATACAGACCCTACTGTTGAATGGGATGGGCCTCTAATCGTTCTGGTGAATAGGTTCAGTGCTTCAGCCTCTGAGATTTTGGCAGGAGCAATGCAAGACTATGGAAGAGCTGTTATTGTTGGTAGTGAACAGACTCACGGCAAAGGAACAGTACAAGTTCTTCTAAGTCTGAATCAAGGACCATTGACGATGTTTGCTCCGCAGATGGGAGCTCTAAAGGTTACAATTCAAAAGTTTTACCGTGTAAATGGAGAGTCAACCCAGTTTAAAGGTATTCGTCCTGATATCGTTATGCCGGATGTCTTTAGCTACACGAAGTCTCTTGAACAAGATTTAGAAAATGCTCTTGAATATGACACCATTAGCCCGCAAGCATATAAAAAATGGGATAAATTCAAGACAGATATTCCAAACCTTAAAAAGCTAAGCATTGAACGTACTAAAAAGAATGATCGCCTTAATGCAATGCTTGAATATGCAAAAGTTCTTGAAAAGAAAAATAAAGAAACAACAACATCATTAAAAATGGAAAAAGTTTTAGAACAAGACAAGAAGAATGATGTGTTAGCTAAAAAATTCAAGTACGACGAAGCAAATAAAGACATTAAAATCTCAGCTTTTGAAGCGTCGATTAAGTCTCATCAAGCGATTAAGCCAGGTGATGAGAAACAGTGGAAAGAAGATCTTAAGCAAAGAGGCGATGAGTGGATTGAAGTGCTTCAAAAAGATGCGATTCTTGAAGAAGCTCTCTATATATCTGAAGATCTAACTAATGCTGTTTCTAAGAGTTCTCTTAGTATGATGTCAAAGTGATAGCCAAATGTTTGATAATAGTGAAATCGAAGAATTATTAAATAAGTTAGAAGATATCGAAGATGAGGTTTTGGCAGCCTCTCTTCTTCGTGAGTTTAATGCCAAGTCAAAAACTCTAGGTCAACTTCTCATGAATACTGACTCAAGTTTAAGTCACGATGAGTGGATGAAGAGATGCGATATCGCAAAAAAAGAACTTGATAGTGTTCTTAGTAAGATTAAGGATTATTAGGAATTATAAATGAGTGATAAAAAAGACGATGATTGGGATTTCAAGATAGATCGTGGGGTTGCACCTCAAGATATAAAAGCTGATATCAAGGCTAGGATTGCTAAAAAGCAAAGCTTAGAGGAAATTGCAGCTGCATTCTCAGATGAACCTGAAATCCCGTCTGAATTAGTTTTAGATCATGGTGCAACTGTTCCAAGGCGTGAACGATTAGAAAACTTTAAGAAATCTCATACCCTTGAAAAGTTTGCAGAGATTAAATCTGCGCCACTAGGTCGAAGAATTAAAGCATTTTTGATTGATGTAATTTTTCAAGGTGTATTAGTTTTTGGCGGGATGATTGTGTTTCCCTATATTCAACAAGATCTTGAAAGAAAGCTTCCGGCTGGAATTCTGACGGGATTACCTTATCCGGAAATAGTATTAGAAGCACTTCTACCTCTTTTACTGCTTTTGTTCTTTCATATTATTCCGACGTGTACTTCGAGAAAATCGTTAGGTAAAAAATTTGTTTCCATTCGTATTGGAAGCAAGTTTGAAGATGGCAATATTAGTAAGAAAGCTGTTTTTTTTCGCGAAGTCTTAGTTAAACCCCTGAGCTTCATTTCGATTGTAGGTGTCTTGCTAATTTTTACTAACCCAAGCAGAAGAGCATTACATGATTATATTTGTGGCTCAACCGTTTACGACGAACTCTAGTCGACAACCATTTTTTTCATGAAATCAGTTTGTGATGTCGCTGCAGACAAGGCCGTCTCTTTAGATATGACTCCACGTTCGTACAGATTTATGATGTGTTGATCAAAGGTCTGTGAACCTTCTCCATTAGGAGTTCTACCTTGAGCAATAATTGTATTAATTCGAGCAAGTGGCTCTTTGCCCATAATACATTCTTTCACCCCTTGATTATTGATCATAATCTCTTGGGCAATTACAACTTTCTTTTTATTAATAGCCTTAAGCATTCTTTGGCTAACGATGGCCGTTAAGTTTTCTGACAATCTTTTTCTAACTTCGTCTTGCTCTTCAGGTGGAAACATCGAAATGATCCTACCGATAGTACTGATAGCATCAGTTGTATGAACTGTAGAGAAAACCGTATGACCTGTTTCAGCAGCTTTAAGTGCAATGGCAACGGTCTCTGGATCTCTCATTTCTCCGATCAAAATCACATCTGGGTCTTGGCGTAGAGCAGATCTTAAAGCGGAATTAAAATCGACAGTGTCTCGTCCGACTTCACGTTGGCTTATCTTAGATTTTTTTTGGGGATGAAGATATTCAACAGGATCTTCAATCGTAACAATATGGCAGCCACGAGTCTCATTGATATGATCAATCATTGAAGCAAGTGTCGTACTTTTACCAGAACCAGTAGCCCCAGTGACTAAGACTAGACCACGTCGGCGGTTTGCAATACTTTTGATAACAGCGGGAAGACCAAGTTCTGCAATACTTGGTATTTTCATGCTTACAATTCTTAGAACAATTCCCGTTTTGCCACTAAAGCGAAAAGAATTGAATCTTAAGCGGCACAGATTTTCAATTTCATAAGATCCATCTGTTTCAGCTAGTTTTTCTCTATGTTCAGCAGTGAGATTTTCATTTAACAGGATACCTAAAAGATCAAGGATATCGTCTTGAGCAAAAGCTTTTGTTTGTACTGGAATAAGTTCACCACGTATTCTAAAGGCAGGAGCTTCCCCCATTCTTATATGAACGTCACTGGCACCATTATCGACAGCAACTTGAACTAAGCTTTGAAGGTTTTGTTTACTAAATCCCATAAAGATATTTTTCCATGCGCAAGGCGCTTCTTCAACTGAATAGAATAGGTTATTGTATTTCAATGAAGCAAAAAGCCTTAATCATAAGATTTTCAAGCTTTGGTGATATTATCCAAAGTCTTGCTTGTGTGTCGGATCTGGCGCAAGACTATGATATTCACTTTTTAACGAAGTCTCAGTTTGCTGCGCTGCCTCCTCTTCATCCGGATATCACTAAGGTCATTTCCTTTGATAAAAACTTAGGTTTATTAGGCTTAATTAAACTAGCGATTCAATTACGTAAAAATGATTACCATTTTATCTATGATGCACATGAGAACCCAAGATCAAAGATTGTCCGATTTATTGTTAGTTTTTTTACGTCAACTAGAGTTCATGTAAGGCAGAAGGAACGCTTAAAGAGGTTTCTATTTTTTAAATTAAAAAAGCGATCAATTCTTCCCACACCATACAAAGGGATGATTTCTTATTGTGGGCCTGTGAACGTCAAGCCAAGATCGCAGCGTTTTAAATTTGATCATTTGATTGTCGAAGAACGTCGAAAAATCTTAGATCAGTTTAAAGATAGGATATGCTTGGTTCCATCGGCGGCATGGGAAATGAAGCGCTGGCCGCTTGAGCATTGGAAGAGCTTAATTCAATCTTTGAATGGCCCTATGCTGATCTTAGGTGGTCCTGAGGATGATTTTTGTAGTGAACTTGCAGCCGTTTCTGATCACTGTGAAAACTTGGCTGGAACTTTGTCACTGGTAGAAAGTTGCTACATTATTTCTATATCTAAACTTGTTGTCTCAGCTGATACTGGCTTACTTCATGTCGCTGATATTCAAGAAATTCCGGTCATTGCCTTAATTGGACCAACCGCCTTTGGTTACCCAAGTTTTGAGTCCTCTGTTGTGATGGAGAAGACACTCGATTGCAAGCCGTGTTCTAAGGATGGAAGAGGTAAGTGTGTTCAAGCGACTTGGCAAAAGTGTATGGTTGATATTTCGCCAAGCCAAGTTAAGCAAAAAATAGTTCAGCTTATCGATTGAATAGATTTTTTTCTCATATCCCACAGAAGTGCACTGATATAAGGTCTTCTATTTTCTTTAGTCGTAACCATAAGCAGTTTTGTGATTTTTAAATTCTCTGGATCTGAGAAGAGAAGTAAAAGCATTTCTTGAAGATAGTTAGTAGATAAAGTGACGTAATTATCAGTACCGACTCCAAGCTTTACGCCTTTTTTCTCCCACCATGAAAAAGGATGATCCTTATAGTCTGGGAACATTCCGGTTAGTTTTAGGTTCGAAGATGGAAGAGCAATTAATGAGACTTGCTTGTTAATCATTCTATTTAAAACGTCATGTTGATAATGCTCAATCTCTCTAGCAGTGTGAAACTTTGTTTTAATAAATGATGTTTCTTCAGAATCTTCAAGAGGAGTTCCATTAAAAAGCTTTTCTTTGACTGAGGCATCATGCCAAGCCATATCATCTAATTCTTCGTATTCCTGGGTTCCCACTAGAATAGGGTGTTTTGCTTTATTCATCTCCATGACTCGTTGATAGAGTCTATGAAAATAGAAATTAGGATTTATTCCTAAAGATAATCCATGTTCTAACGTATCAATATGCCAAATATTCATAGCATTATCGACCGATTGAACTCCTTTTCTAAGTATTCTCCATGTTTCGCCGTGGTGAGATCGAATCCTAAAGCCGTTATATTGAAGTCTTCTTAAGCCCGATCTCATTTCACTAAAATGAATTTTCCTATAAAGTTCTTTTTCATCACCAACTGTATCGACTTCATTTAAAACACCTTTAAGCTCTGGAAACTTTTCTAAAAGATGTAAAATAGTATCAACTTGCTGATCAAAATGTTCCCGCTTCGTTTTAAAGTTTAATGAATCAAAGAAATCTAATTCTTTTCTAAAACTTGGAGATAAAACATAATTGAAAAATGGGTATTCATTCTTAAACTTTTTAAACCCTTCGTTTAGACCTAATACAACATCTTCTTCTGAGACATCTTCAAGCCCAGGGATTTGCTCAGAGTCCATTTGATTTGCTCGCGACAAAGTGAACTTGAGTCTTATCATTCCTACGTTATATTTATGATAAAGCTCACTTGCCATATGGTAAGCAGCATCAATATGAGCTTGTTTTGAATTAAGAATAAGTTTTGGAAGATATAAAATTTTAAGATATGTTTTAAAGAGTTCACCCTCTTTCAATCGAATCAGGTTATCAACATCTTCTTCGCAAGTTATTGGAACAGACTTGTCTCCATAGACCGCTTTAATTTTATCCTCATAGACCTTTCCATGTTTTCCTTCTAAGAGGACTTTTAGTCTTGGCCAGATAAACTCCGCTGTAAGTGAACCTGTCAAATGGATATGTTCTTCATGGTAGGTAAGAGGAAAGCGTTTAAAGAAGTTGGCAAAAGCATGACTGACAGGATGACCCAATAGAGTATCGATATCGACTTCGTCTTGTTGAAATCCTGAAAGAAGACGCTGGAATTCTTGAATAAGCTTTCCATGGGCAGTACTCTTTTTAAGCACTAGCGAATGGGCAAGCAGTTCTAAAGTATCAGAAAGTGATATCCCGTTGGTCTCACTTACGATTTGAACGAGAAGTGATTCAAGCTCTTTTAACGTTCCTTCACCTTTTTTCATTACCATGTTTTATTCCTGATCGGCTTTTAAAAGTTCATAGGCTGCTTTAATCGTTCTAAAGTTGTCATTTACCTGTTGCATGACTTCACTTGGAAAACCTTTTGAAGCAATTCTGTCTGGATGCATAATGCGAGCTAGTCTTTTATATCTTCTTGAGAGGATTCCTGGAGCTGGAATTGCTTCAAACCCAAGAAGGTCTAAGGCAATCTTTTGGTTTAAACTTTCACTGTCAGGCAATTTATTGATAGCCTTTATTGTCGCAAGCTCTTCTTTGATGGAATCAATGACATCACTTGTTTTTCTAGTCTTATCCGATTCATTTAAAATGGCTTTCCATGGTAGGCTGTCAATGCCAAACCCAAAGAGACTCATGATATCAGTGGCGCTTAGAGGCTCATTAATTTCTACTAATTTTTCTACAATGTCTTTTGATCCAATTTTAGTTTTTTCATAAATCCACAATATCCATGCTTTTTGTAAAATGATTACTGTCGTATGCCAACGCTTTGAGAGAGTTACAGCATCTTTATGTTCTATGTTGGCAAATGTATTCTTGATAATTTCATGAAGACTTATAACAATCACTGATTCTGCAAAATCTTCATAACCTGAAGGTTTTTGCTTTTCATTAATTTCATGAACCAGTTGGGCGTTAACGAGAGCGCTTCGAAGCGACTTTATTAAAACGTTTTCATCAACAGCAAAATCAAAATATTTTTCAAACCTTCGGCGAAGTGATGTTAATTCCTCAGATTGCCCCCATTGAAGAGCATCGAGTAAATTCATGATTTTCTTAAGGTCGACAATTTGATCTTTATCTAGATCTGTTTTATTTTGTTTTTGAGAAAGGTAGGAAAATTCACTTTTGACGAGATCGACATAGTCGGCTTTTCTCATTTCTTTTTTTGTTTTAGAAACTGAACTTGTTGTACTGCTGGCAACTGTTCCCGCAGCTCCTGTTACTCGAAGATATTCTTCTTTTCTTTTAATCATTGAATCGAGATCATGAGATGTTTTTTTAGATTTATAGGGATTAAAAAAATCGTTGATAAATGGAGCTGCAATCTTGGCAATGATATACATTACCCCAATGATGGCCAAAGCTTTTATGGCAAGATCAATATTCACGAACACCTACAAATTATTTTCTAAATTCTATTCATTTTAGCAGGAAGTATGGCATGATCATAGGATGCTAGAATGGTCACTTGAAAAAATTGATTTGCCTTTGAAGTTTCCTTGGAAGATAGCCCGAAATACTTCATTGTCTAAAACGAACTTTATCGTCACTGTCGAGTGTGATGGAAGCAAAGGACAAGGCGAAGTTGCCTTTAATGTCCGATATAACGAGTCGGAAAATCTTATCGAAGAGCAGTTTCAAACATTTTTAGACCACGGCGCAGAAGAGATTTCTTCATTAGAGAAGCTCATCGCTTTAGTCAGTGAGCTAGAGCTTTCTAGTTCACTAAGTTTTGGACTTGAATCCGCCATGGCCCATCTTAATGCTCATATGTCGGATCGAACGATTCATCAACTTCTCTGTGTTCCTCAGGTTCACGGTATTCACACATCGTTTTCTCTGCCCATCATGGATCCGTCAAAAATACAGAGTTTTATTACTGAGCATCAGCTGTCTCGCTTTGCTGCTTTAAAAATTAAACTTGGAAGTGAAGGCGGATTAGATATTGTTCGTGAGGTTCAAAAGTATTATCAAGGACCTTTAAGGCTTGATGCCAATGAAGCCTATGAAGAGCCGGCAGCTTTTTTAAAGTTAACGCATGAATTAAAAGATGCTCCTATTCAATTTATTGAACAACCTTTTGCTGCTAGAAACTTTGAAATGTACCGTGAGATTAAAGGTAAATCAGGCTTTCTCATTTTTGCCGATGAATCTTTGACTAGTGGTGAAGTGACTCCAGAGTTTAAGGATTTATTTGATGGGGTAAATGTTAAATTGATGAAAGCTGGTGGTTATATGCGTGGTCTCAAGCAGCTGAGAACCGCTCGTGAACTGGGCTTAAAAACGATGCTTGGTTGTATGGTCGAAACAAGTCTAGGTATAAGCAGTGCTATGAATATTGCAAATAATGTCGATTTTTATGATCTTGATGGATGTCTTTTAATATCTAAAGACCCTTTCAATGCTGTTCAAGAAGATAGCGGCGCACTTAATTATAATTACGTTCTTTAGAAGAAAAATCTTACTTCAAAATCAAATCGAGTGTATGTCGGAGTGTTAGTTCCAGCAAAAATCGATTGTCCTGAAAGGCTTGCTTGAAGTGGAAGCATAAAGGCTCCACGGTTATAGAGTCCAACAGTACTGTAGTTCACACCAAAACGAGCTGTATGAGCAAAAACTGAAGTATCTTTAGCTAGCACTTTATTCGCTGTTGTATATTCAGATTCATATGTCGCTTCACCTAGGTGACTAAATAGGTACTGACCTAGCATTGACCACTGATCATTAAAATTCCAAACAGAGCCGGCCATAAAATCTATTTTATTACCAAGTTTTTCTCTAAAGGTACCTTTGCGATCTGATAGAACAAACTGCTCACTTTCAGGAATTCTTAGCTCTTTATTTGAAGCAATCTGATAAGTATATCTAAGTGAAGATTCTAACTCTAGTTGACCCTTTGTTACTCCGCCGCCGATCTCTGCAAACACATCTGTTTGACCATCACCAAAGGCAAAGTCTTGTAAAAGATCGGGATCATCTATTCTTCCTGTTGGAAAAGTGATGCCATAAGTTGCCGCCAGACCTGCATCTTTCCAGTCGGTAAGACGAATCAGTGTAATAAGATCAACGTCGCCAAGCCCTCTGGCTTGCCAAGAACCTAGCGGCTTATAACCGTAGAGGTTTGTTACCACTGATTGAATAAGCCCTTCAGTTACACCTAAATTTTGACCAGATAAAAACTCTTGAAAAGTTGTTTGAAACTGATTGCTTGAGTTTGTACCATTGAGAATTTGTAAAACTTGTTGTTGCGTATCAGATCCGGTTCTTTGCATATCCATAACGACATTAGCGTTGTAAATCGGAACACTCATATATGTTGTAATGCGATCGTTGATGCCGTAACCAAAAGCATAACCTTGGACATTAACTTCCGCGCGTCCATCAATTTTATAAGTACCAAACGTAAATGTGTCATAGGCTGATTGAGAAATATTTTGTAACTCAGAAAAGATATATTCAGAAATAGAACTAGACTCTCTTAGAGCGGCAGCATTGAGATTAACGTTAACATCAAAACCAATTGGCTTAGAATTACTGTTAAATTCCTCATCAATCGTACTGGTCATAACCTGGCGAAAAACAGCAACTCGAACACCCTCTGGAAGTGTTGAGTAATAAGCCCCAAATGCCACACTTGATACGGCCGTCAGACTTAAAGCCAATGCTATAGATTTAAAGAAGGTTTTCTGCATGGCGCAATTGTATAGAAAACGAGCGTGCTTTTAAAGAAGTTTGCGCGCCGCGTGTAAAAAAGACATGCATATATAAGTACCTGATATTGTATGTGTAAAAAGGATATGGTGCATTGCGCTACTTGGTCTCATTGTATATATTCCATCAATGAATAAAGTTCGATTTTATCTCCATTTTATGGCCTTATTTTGTCTTGTCGCCTGTAGTGCCAAGGAGAGCCTGATACCATTGGTAGAGCCAGCACCTTTGGCCGGTACAGAGCTTGAACTGGTTATTCCCATCTCTTCTATTGATATCCCAGACATCACTCAGCAGGTAAATTCGGTCTCTTTAGTAGGCCCGATTTTTAGTAATATCGCTTCATCACTGGCTGATATGACCCTCCATGAAGAAGATGGCAAAGATGTTCCAGTTGATCCCGTTGTTTTTGAATTTCCTGAGCTTGAAGGAGCGAACCTAGGCGCCTTAAGGGAATTAAGTGTTAAGGCCATTAAACTCAATGCGATGGCGAATAACGAAGAAATCTCACTACATTTTTTCAGAAGAATTGAGGTTTATCTTGAAGCAAAAGATCAAACATTTGGTCATGAAAACGTAACGACTGAAGAAGCCATTGCTTTTGTAAATGAAAACGCCGAACAAAAAATAGTCAAAGGGCAACTCATTTTATCTTTTGATAGAGACCAACATACTCTTCGCTGTTTGACTCGTTGTATGGACTTACAGGTCTATGAAGCAAACTGGAAAGATCTATTAAGGAAAGGTAGACGCTTTATCTTAAGAACTAGAGTTGTTGTTGACTCTGTTCCATCTGCTGATATGAAGATCGGTGGAAGAGTAGTTGTAAGCGGTAAAATTGATCCTGGATTCTAATTAAAAATCGTACATATTTTTCTATGCAACATGGCGAAATAGTTGCCGTTTAGTAGTGAGCTGGCGTCATGATTGAGAAGTCTCTAAAATAGACTAAGTGTCTGTTAATTTTGGAGCCTCATGTGACTAATCTTGTACTGATCTTGCCTCTTGCACTCGTTTTAAGCTCTTGTAGCTCGATTTCACAGTTTCGTTCACAAGCACAGTCTGATGTCACAACCGATATTGAAATAGTTGATTCGAATATTAATGACTATGAAAATCAAGCTGAAAGTGAAGCTTTTGAAGTCGAAGGCACAAAAGACGTTTACGTCGATAATGATAATATTTCAGATGATAATATCGCCCTTGATTATTCAAAGAAACACTACGATTTTTGGCTTAATTACTTTACTAAAAAAGATCACGAGAGATTCTCTCGTCATCTTAAAAATGGTCATAAGTTTAAACAACTTGTTTTTCATATTTTAAAAGAGCACGGCTTACCAACAGACTTGTTTTATGTCGGTTTGATTGAATCTGGTTACAACACAAAAATTAAAAGCTCTGCTGGAGCAGCAGGGCCATGGCAGTTCATGCCTAAAACAGCAAGACATTATGGCCTTAGAGTTGATTCTCAGGTTGATGAAAGATGGAATATTTATAAATCAACACATGCTGCCGCTAGATACTTTAGTGATCTGTATAATATCTTCGGATCTTGGGAACTTGCGATGGCTGCCTACAATGCAGGCGAGTATCGAATCATACGTGCTATTAGAAAGGGTAGAACGAGAAGTTATAAAGTTTTAGTTTCTAAGAAAATGATTCCAAAAGAAACGGCCTATTATGTGCCAAAAGTTGCAGCAGCAAGACAATTGGTTCAAAACGAAGAGCGCTTTGGTTTTTTCCACAATTCTAAAGACTCTGTCTATGGATCGGCAGCTCTTGTTGAAGTTAATGAATCATTCTCTTTAACAACTCTTTCAAAACTTTCTTCAGTTTCAATTTCGACTTTAAAAGAGATGAATCCGGATATTAAGGGAGATCATATTAGAGTTAGGGGAGCCTATGGTTTACTTGTTCCTAAGGGGCAAGCACAGAAAATTGCTTCCGTTGATCTACCAAAAATAAGAGCCCCAAGAGCTATAGCGAGTAGTAGTTCAAGCCATAAAGTTCGCCGCGGTGAAAATCTAAGTGTCATTGCTAGAAAATACGGTATTGGTCTCTCAACTCTTAAGCGCATCAATAATTTGAGAAGTTCACGAATCTATATCGGTCAGCGCTTAGCCCTTCCAGGTTCAAGTACTGTAGCAGTATCATCAACACATCAAACAAAAACTCATAGAGTTTCTAAAGGTGAAAACCTCTCAATCATTGCTAAAAAATATGGCGTGCAAATTGTTGATATCAAAAGATCGAACAAGATGAGAGGATCAAGAATTTTTCCTGGACAAAAGCTTGATATACCAGGTTCTAGCATTGTGACTTATCGAGTGAGAAGTGGAGATAATTTAAGCAAAATTGCACAACGCTTTAATGTATCAGTTGACGACATTCGCAGAAAGAACGGTCTATCTAATAATATTATTTATGCGAATCAAAAATTAAATATTCCAACTGAAGGATGAGGTGATGACGTGATAATATCTTCGCTGTAAGATATTATTTTCGGAGAAAGTCTTGAAAATTGGATTTGATGCAAAAAGAGTTTTTCATAATTTTAGAGGTCTAGGAAATTATGGACGTAATCTATTAGAGGGATTAGGAAAGATCTATCCTGAGCACGAATACCATCTTTATAGCCCTACAATTACTGATCCTAGAGCACTTGATTGGTCAAAAAAACATTCACAATTTATCACCCATGAGCCCAATGGAGTTGCAAAGTCGATGCAATCTCTATGGCGATCCTTTTTGATAACTAATGATCTAAAATCTAGTGGGCTTGATATTTACCATGGTCTTTCGCATGAATTACCAAAAGGTATTGAAAAGTTAGATATCAAAAAAATTGTAACTATCCACGATCTTATCTATTTAAAGTTTCCAGAATATTTCCCTTGGATTGATCGAAAAATTTACGACAATAAGTTTCGTCATGCTTGCCAAGTCGCTGATACAGTCGTTGCGATTTGTGAACAGACTAAATCGGATATTCTTGAGCATTATAATATTAACCCTGATAAAGTCGTCGTTAAATATCAAAGCTGCCATCATCGTTTCTATAAAAAACTTGAAGAAAAACGCTTAGAAGAAGTGCGCAATATTTATGACTTGCCCCAAAACTATATTTTATTCGTTGGTGCGATTGAACAAAGAAAAAATGTTCTTGGACTGGTTAGAGCTTTGGCCCATGCAAAGACAGATCTTCCCCTCGTCATTGTAGGAGACGGAAGTACAAAAAATAAAAAAGAACTTATCAATACCATTGATGCTTTAAAGCTAACGAGTAGAGTTCTTATTAGATCAAATATTCAGTCTTCTGAGTTACCAGCTGTTTACCAATCAGCGACTCTATTTGCTTTTCCATCATTTTATGAAGGTTTTGGTATCCCCATTATTGAAGCACAATTTAGCGAAATTCCTGTGATTACATCAGAAGGCTCATGTTTTCCTGAAACTGCCGGAGAAGGTGCGCTTTATATCAATCCCCATCACCATGAGGATCTTGCTGATGCTATCGATAAAGTTGTTGGAGATGAGAGTTTAAGAAGGAACTTGATTCATGAAGGTCGAAAACACGTAGAAAAGTTTCACCGATCCAATACAACTAAAGAATTGATGAAACTTTATATAGATTAGCGCGAATCTCTTCGCGCTAAATTAACTCTTAGCTTTTTCCCATAATTCCGTCGACAGAGTACTTTCCAGCTCCTGTGAAAAACAGAGTTAGAAATGAAACCATGAACATCATTCCAAGTTCTTTTTTCGCCCAAGGGTCAGATCCATGAACGATGCCAACGGCAACAATCATGGTGATTACAAGAGGAACAATGGCCCATCTTGTTTTTAAGCCAATAATAACAGCAACAGAACAAAAGACTTCTGCAAAAACAGCTAGTGCTAAACTGATATTTGGTCCAACTCCAATAGGATCAGCAAATGCAGGAGCTATTGTTGAAAAATTAATGAGTTTTCCCCAGCCATGAGAAAAAAGCATGATGAGTCCGGTAGAAACTCTTAAAATTAATAATCCAACATTTGAATTCATCTTGATCCCTTTGTTAACTTAGTCTTTGTTTAATTCTATTAAAATCAGCAGAGCTAATATCACCTTGATTAGAAACTTGTGAGGCTAATTCTTTCATTTGATTCACACGTTGTATACTAGGTGGGTGAGTGCTCATAGCATCAGTAAATTTTGCGCTAAACTTATCCTGTTTCTTTTGATACTGCTGCTCCATTGCTAACAGCTTTTCATAGAAATTACCGACGTAAAGTGGATGATAGCCAGCAGCGACGGATGTTCTAAATCCAATACGATCGGCTTCCATTTCGTCTTCTCTTGAATGCGCCATGAAGGCAAATTTTTGAATTAAAAGACCACCAGCTGCACCGGCGGCTGCTCCATAGAGTGCGACACGCTTTAGACATTCTTTGTCTTCTTTTTTACAAATGGCCTTGGCCAATCCAATTCCTGCAGCTCCACCAAGAAGTGCTCCGCCCAGTCCTAATAAGATAGTCTTAGTTTTCTCACTTTTTTCTTTTTGGATTCTTTCCGCCGTATGTCTCGCTTTAATATGACCAATTTCATGACCGATAACACCAGCAAGTTCAGCTTCATTTTCGGCCATGAGAAGAAGTGGTTTAGTGATATAAACTGCTCCGGCCGGAAGGGCAAAAGCATTAATCATTTTGGCATCAACTAGGGTGAATCGATAATCGTAAGGCTTTCCACCTAAATTATTGGCCCTAACAATTTTATCTCCAAGCTCTGAAATATACGTTTGTGAGTATTGATCGCGAAGAGGAGGATACTCTTTCTCCATTTGTGGCCCGTACTCATCAGCCATTTTTCTTTCTTCTTGTGGTGTCAAAGCAGCTTGCTGGCCACTATTGTCTCCCTCTCTCATTCGAGTTTTTGGAACACTTGAACATGCCGCCAATAAGACTGGCAAAGATGATAAGAAAGCTCTTCGACCAATTGCCGTAGATGTGAGGGAGCTTAATTCATTATTGAGTTTTGCAAGAGAGTGATTTTTATTCATGGAGCTAAGTTTAAAGGAGAATTTCTAGCTTAGCCATGACGCGAGGTTTACCGTGCAGATTGGTCAAGAAAAAGCCCTCCAAGAAGGAGGGCTTAAAAGCTTTTTAGTTATTAATGATCTCTTCAACGATCTTAGTGTAATGCTTACGTTTTGGAGCTATTCCAAGGAACGACTTAAATTTATCTTTTGCCTTCATTAGAACATTACCAAGTCTAGCATAATGACCTTTAGCTTCTTGCGTTTGTTCACGCTTAACTTTTGTGTCTCTAATTTTCCCAACAATTGTTGAGTTTGCTTCTTTTTTGTACATATTTCTTCCACCACGACCACTATTTCTAGTTGTTTCAATATCGTTGATTGAAGCGACGTACTCTAAAACTTTTTGTGTTTGTGTCCCAGCACCAATTCCAGCAGGTACAACACCTTTAGAGTTGGCCAGTAGGTCGAAGTACTCAATTGAATCAGCAGTCGTATTATTAGATTGTAGTCTAATATTTCTGGCTTCAATTTGCTGATCACCAAGTTTAAGTTCAAGGTTACCAGAAATATTTGAAGTGATTAAGGCATAAGGATCAAGGCCTTGAACATCGATCACTAGCTTTTGGGTTTGACCTGGTTCAAGAGTTGTTCCTGTTGCTTCAAAAGTTTTTCCGTTAATCTTAACTGTTGCTTTGATTGCTCTTGGGGTTGTTACAGTTGCAACGTTTTCGGCAGTAACATTAATCAAGGCAGACCCACGAAGTGCGTTTAGGCTAGCAGATTGAGCTGTCATTTGAACAAGAAACGATACATTTGTTCCGATACTATCAGTCATTCCGTTTACGTTGAGAATGATATTCGCTCTTGCTCTGTTACCAAGACGAGGATCAACTGTTGCAATTAGACCTGTTGTAAAGACACCTGATTTAAGCGCTGCAATTGATTTAGATTCTGATGATCCGTTAACGATATCACCCTGCGCTTGAATTTTAAGATCGCTTCCTTTTCCACCAGCATTAACCACTTTGAATTTCATCTTCAGTTTTTCGCCTGGCTGAATAATGCCATCACTGTCTTCACCAATTAACTCAAGCAACTCAATTGATAATTTAGAGTTATTGCTATAGTCCGCAAATGTTGCTTGAAAACTATCAGCAAAACTTCTGTGAAACTGATCTTTATAAGTATTGATCGAACGAACTCTAAACTCTTGATCAAAGGCATCTTGAAGGCCACGAGCACGCGCTACTTCAGCTCCAACTTCAAGGCCAGTATCTTCACCATGCCAAAAGCCAAGGTCTAGGCCTTCGTTAAAGTTTCTTGAGAAGCTATAACGAGCTTGATGCATATAAGCTTTTGTAAAGATCGATTGAAACAAGTCTTGAAAGTTTGTAATCAAAGTTCCGTCAGCATTGGTTGGAGCACCTTGATTTAAGCGGTCATATCTTGTGTAGGCATCAATACGGCGATTAAGCCATAAGCGCATAATTTCATCTGGAGTATCATAACGATTAAAGACCGGACGGTAGACTCCATCGTTACTATACATATCGACGATACGTCTTCTTACGGCTGGAGTGTCT
This sequence comes from uncultured Halobacteriovorax sp., assembly GCA_964352405.1. Lineage (GTDB taxonomy): Bacteria > Bdellovibrionota > Bacteriovoracia > Bacteriovoracales > Bacteriovoracaceae > UBA4207. The sequence goes on along the minus strand of CAYGRY010000029.1, from coordinate 7,594 downwards.
CTATAGGTGCGGTCAAAATCTCTATAGACAATAAGTTGACCATTATAACGATCTCTTCTAATCACTTCTTGAACTGTTGGTACTTTTCCTACAAATCTTTCGAAGGCATTTCTTTCACCTTCATAAAATGATTGAGGAACTTGAAAGCGATCATTTGGAACTGAGCCTGAATCAACAGCTCCATTAAAACGGTTTCTGACTTCTTGGGCCGCTAGTGGTGTCGCATCTTTTTCGGCCTTATCAGTTCCGATTTCATCAGCTACAGATAATTTATGTTCATAAAATCTAAGCTCACTCGCTCCACGTCTCATTTCACCAATGTTCGCTATATTCTTATCGATACCTTGGTTTAAACCCCAAGCATAGCCACGATGGTAACCTTCAATTCTTCCTTCTTGACCGGCAAAAACATCGGCCATACGTCTTGCTTCCGCAAAAGCAAACTGACAAACTTTTAAATGAGTAGGTTGATTGTTTCTTTCAAAGGCTTCACAGTTTGAAAAACGTCCTGGAGGCGAGTTTTGAAAATCATAGTCAACGCGAGGGCCATTATAGCGACGACCTGATTGAGCGTGAACTTGTTCTACGCCAAGTGTTCCTGCGATCAATAGTGCCGCAAATGATAGGTAAGTGAGTTGCTTCATATAGTCTCCTGAAAGTGGACGAGTTCTAAATTTAAATAATTTGGTAGTAGACTATAGGATGGAGATTGTTTTGACGAGGTGCGTTGTAAAAATGACAGGGGGTTTAGATTCCCCCTGCTACTATAAAATCAGATGGTTATATTACTTATTTGCAACTAAATTAAGTTTAACAGTGAATTTATCATTGATCATCTTGTCACCAAGAGACTTAGGATCGAAGAATTTACCTGAGCCGTACTTGATGTCGTATGTAGTTCTATCGATAGAAATATCTCCATTAACAGTAACCTTATCGCCTTCAGCTTTGACTGAAACTTCAAAAGTTTGTGGAGCACTCTTGCCTTTGATTGTTAAAGGGCCAGTCACTTTAAACTTATTGCCTGAAACTTTCTTCGCTGAATCGATTTTGAAAGTTGCAGTAGGATACTTCTCAGCTCCAAAGAAATCATCACTTTTAAGATGTCCAACAAGCTTATCGGCCCATTCCCCTTGAAGATCAGTCGTTGTTATTGAAGTGAGATCAATTTGGATTTCTCCGCCTTTAAGCACACCCTCATTAACATCTACGCTACCTTTTTTTAGTGTGACTTCACCTGTATGAGCGCCGCTAATTTTTTTGCCTTCCCATTCAAGTTTGCTTGCTTCGACATTGAAAGAGTAGTCAGCGGCTTGAGCGCTAAGACTAAGAGAAAGAATTGCTAGTGTTAAAAATTTCATATCGTTTCCTCCGATTTGGTTTTTGTTTTGTGTTGCTAGTTTACGAGAATTAACTATTAATAAAAGTAATATTTTTACCTTTAGATGATAGTTTTTAATTATCAAGATGTAGGTTTTCTCGTAAAAACAGATGTTTAGTAAGGTATATGAGGCATTTCTTGGCAGAGAACGGGAATACCAAAAGCTTGGAGCTCGGCGGCTTCAATATCAAGTGGTCTGGAGATGAGTAGGGCTAAGCTCATTTGTTTCATCATCTTTTTGGTCGCTTTAATAAACTGCTGCCTAAGCTCTAATGGAATAGCCTCTTGCCTTTGCATGGCCAACTTAAGGCTTCTTGCGGCTGATTCTAAAAAGTGTCTAGTCACACAATTAAAATGAATATTAGCAAGATCAGTCTTAATCAATAAGACAATTTCGTTGTACAGACTTTGTGCATTCTTCATTTCAAATAACTTAATTTTCTTTCTTATAGTTTTAAGCTTTGCTTTATTAATCGGCTTAAAAGCAGCATTAGGAATTGAACTTCGTAACTGAAACTCTGGAATAGTATCCATTGAAACAAAATCTTCACACCACATAGAAAAACCGGCATCAGTAAGATCTTTAACTGATCGATCAAGAGAATGACTAAAAGGAAGCATGATTTTTTCAATAAAGATTAAGCGATTTAAGACTTTGGCAGCATCTTTTTCAAAAGCCGCTTTATAAAGATTCACATGAGTACGGTTAATCTCCATCGCATCATGAATATGATCGCTGGCGCATTTATTGTCTGTCGCAAAGGCATTCAGTGAAATGAATATAAAAAGCACAAATAATCTCATAGGGCCTTATAGGATTGAAATGTGCGGATGGCACTAGAGTAGGTACTTTGGTAACGAGCTAAGTGTCTAATATTTCATAGACTACGCTTGTAGGTTACACTTTGCTAAGTAGGCTAATCGACCGATAGGAAAGCATGGCCAAATTTATCGTTTTTATTCTTCTTAGTTTGAACTGTGCAATGGCGATGAACATTCAGATGAAAGACGCCATCGTTTATGTCGAACTACAAGACCGCTCTGGAAGAGTTCAAAATGGTAGAGGGATGTTTGTTTCGGGGATTGGAGAGTTCGCCGTTTTAAAATCAATTATGGCGCCGGCGTTGAAAGATCCATACGATTACCTTCTGTCATTTAGAACAAGTGATAACAGACAGCTTAATGATATTCAGTTTTCTTTTTGTGAAAAAGAGGGCGAGCACCCTTACTGTTTTTATAAGGCGAATTATATTCCCTACAAAAGAATTAATTTTAAAGATAAAGAGGGAACACCGAAAAATTCAAAGACGCTTAACTACTTCATTAGTGAAACGGTTGTAGAACAATCAAAACTCAATGAAATTCGATTTATTTATTGGAGTACACCAAAAGGTGTATTAGGAAGAATTCCTGGAACGATGCTGATCGATCCGGTCAGTGGAAAGGCGAAGGCCGTTGTGACCTCAAAACAAAATGGAAATACCTTTCAAGTTATTCCTATTTATAGACAAGTCGGTGGGCTAGGTGAGAAATCTTATGCTCCAGTTGAACAGCAATCTAATAATTCTTTGCCCAAAAATCTTCATGAAAATGAAAAGAATATGCTTCGTATGGTGGCCGACATAAGTAAAATGAGCGAAGAACAAATAAAAAAAGCCATTGAAGAACTCTTTGTTCCAGGCGGAGTCGGTGCCAGATCTAATCTTAAGAGAAGACAAGATAATAATAAATTGAGCAAAAATGCCAAAGAAGAAGTTGCTTTACAGGCATCAGCAAGAGGCGAAGAAGCCAGAAGAGACTTTTTTAAAGTCGAGCAAGCAGCTATAGAAGCTGAAGACAAAGCTAAGGATCAGGCTGAAGAACTTGGTAAATTAGAAAAGCGTCTTAAAGGTAAGACCGCCATCCATGAAGCGGTTCAAATGAAAATGGAAGGACAAAAAGAAAACCTTATTGCCGCTTCTGTAAAATTAGAGGTCTCTGGAAATAGTTTATCCGAAGAAGAGAAAGCTAAATTAGAAAAAGAACTGGCTGGTTTTAAATCAGGTCTAGAGAACTCACAAGGTAAGGCCGGAGAATTAGCGAATGAAATTGGCCAACTTAAAGCTGAAATTGAAGCATTAAAAAAAGGCTTATCTCAATCTCAAGAGTTAGCACAAGAATTAGAGGCAAAGGCGACTAAAGCAGCTCAAGAGAATGCTGGGGCGATTCAAGGTTCTAAAAATTATCGTGGTGACTTACTTTAATCGTTAGCAACGATTGAAGGCGAGCGATTATTTTTTGCGAATAAGGATTGGTCGATAAGTGTACAAATGCGTTGAGCTCCTCTCCACCATCCATCATTATTTCTTAGAGTAATCCAACGGGAACCAACTACGCGAGTTCTAATATAATCGAGTTCACTGATTTGGGAATTTTCAATCTGGTTAATGCAGTCGTTAAAAATTTCAGCTTCATGAGAACCGACAAATCTAAAATCACCGTAACGAACAATGGCCTCAACTTCTTTAAATTCGCTTGGACTTGGAGGAGTCATATCAATATTTTGCGCTGTTTGATAAAGTTCGCCGCAAAAATGTTTTGGATAATGCCAGACACCCTCACTGTTATGCAGATGAAGTCTTTTGTTACCGTTGAAAGAAACATAAATATCATCAATATGGGCGATTCTCTGTTTCGTCGCAAAATTGATACATTCATTTTTTAAATCAGTTGGATTTTTAGAAATAAATTCGAAAGAGAAGTTTTCAAATCTACCAATCGCTACAATCGATTGCGCTGAAGAGATCTGACTCGAAATCAATAAAATTAGAAGCAAAACAAATTTCATGTAAACTAGGCTAGAGAATTCCATACTGAATGTAAATCTTCGAGCTGGAACTGTTCGACGCTAAGACTTTGAGCAAAGCTTAAAAGCTGAGATAAGGTTTCTAGATTATTTTCCTCAACTATTTTAATGTCTTGATATTGCTTGATAACTGCTTGAGTAAAGTAACCGCTATAAAAATTTTTATCAGCAAGATTTGGAGTACTTTTATATCCACAAGAAGGGGATTTAGATTTAACAATCAATGCTGATGGAGTGTCGAGTTGCGTTATGAGTTGATCGTTACTTTGCTCGGCCAAAGTCTTTAGGGATCTCTTAGATTTATTCTCAATAAGATCATTGCCACTCAAACTAATGGGCTCTCTAGGAACACCCAGACCCATTTCGAGCTCAGGGCAGACACTATAATGAAGAAAAACTTTTGAAAGAGTAACTACACCACGGTGAAATTTGTCTTTTCCGTCATAGCGAACTTTTCTTCCTAACAAGCATGAGCTTATCCATAAGACAGGTGAGTCTCGACTTATAAGGGGGTTGTCTGGCAAAATAAGTTGGTGGGACATCACAATATCTTAATGCATTAGGAAGATAATGAAAATTTTAGTTCAACGAACCAAATCCGCTAAAGTCACAGTTGATCATGAGGTCATAGGACAAATTGATCATGGAATGGTTATCTTTGTCTGTTTAGTCCAAGGTGATACCGAAGAGCAGATTCATAAAGCAGTGAAAAAAATTGTTCAAATGAGAATTTTCAGTGATGCAGATGAAAAAATGAACTTTGATATTACTCAAACTGGCGGCCAAATATTGGCCATCTCGCAGTTTACTTTGGCGTGGGACGGTCAAAAGGGTAATCGCCCTAGCTTTGATCAAGCGATGCCACCGGCGCAAGCTCAAGTTTTATTTAGAATCTTTCTTGATCAATTGCGTGAGAAAGTTCCTGTTCAAACTGGTCGTTTCGCTGCCCATATGAATGTGGAACTTGACAACGACGGTCCAGTAACCTTTTTCCTAGAGTTTTAATTGTCACAAATCCTGATAATATTACGTAGTACTACTAAAGGAGAATACTATGTCTAAATTTTTGAATATTGCTTTACTTGGATTTTCACTTGCCCTAGTTTCTTGCGGTCATTTTGGAAGTAAGTCATGTTGTGGTGAAAAAATGCAATGTAAAACTGATAAGAGTTGCTGCAAAGATGGTCAGTGTGAAGTGAAGAAAAAGAAAAAGTCTTAAGTTATTTTGACCAGCGAGGTTTATCACCAATCTCGTTGGTCCATACTTTTAGTCTGGTGATAATGTCATCAAATAGCCCATCGTCACTACTTACAAAAGCTTCAAATTCTTCTTCTCTATCCTCTTCATCAAGGCTCATAATCATCCCTTGAGAAATAAAGTGATAAATTTCACCTAAGTATTGAACTTCAGCATCAATGGCAAAGAAGGCAGCATCACCTGAAATCAGGTCTTCTTGATCTTCCATTGGAATCTGTTCATAACGAGAAATAGGCGAGTAGCTCATATCTACTCTTAAGGAAAAACGCGCAGAAATATTTTCTTTTTCTAATTCTAGGACCATGGTGCTATTTTAACCTGAATTCAAAGCTAGGTGGAATAATAATGACTGGATCAAAGACCAAAAAAGGAATTAGCTACGCCGCCTTTGCTTTTTCCTTTTGGGGTATCATTGCCATTTATTGGAAGCAAATCTCTTATTTATCGGCTTGGGAACTCCTTTACCACCGAGTCATATGGGGCGTTTTACCAATACTTGCCTATGTGCTTTGGAGTCGCTCTTGGAAAGAGTTTAAAGTTTTAAAAGAGCCTAAAACATTTCTTTTTGCTTTGCTGGCAGCAACATTAATCATCGCTAATTGGGTCATCTTTATTTGGGCCGTCTCAAAAGGACATGTGCTTGAAGTCAGTCTTGGTTATTTCTTAAACCCTCTACTTAATATTGTGCTTGGAACACTATTTCTTGGAGAGAGTTTAAGGCGTAATCAGCAGGCTGCTGTGGCACTGGCAGGTCTGGGCTTGGCCATTATGTTTGCAGGAGATTTAGGGGCGCCGTGGATTTCTTTGGCCCTCGCTTCGAGTTTTGCGCTTTATGGTTTAGTTCGAAAAAAAGCACCTCTTGGTGCTGCTCATGGTCTTATGTTTGAAATGATCGTGGCGATTGTCGTGATGACTCCATTGGCCGGTCGCTTATTTCCATTTGAGTTTGGAAATTTAACACTTTCAAATCAGCTTTATATTACTTTAGCTGGGCCCATTACGATTTTTCCTCTCATCTTCTTTAATAAAGCCGTGAAATTAATTAACTACTCAACCGTTGGAATTATTCAGTACTTGGCACCGACGCTGCAATTTTTATTGGCCGTCTTAATCTTTCATGAAAGGTTTACACTCAGACATGCTGGAGCTTTTGCCTTGATTTGGTTAGCTGTTGCGCTGTATTTACGCGAGACCTTTCAAAATCATAAGAATAGGGCACAATAGAGTTATGCAAATGGAGTTTAGAAATTCAGGTGAAGATTTAGAATTACGTTTTGAATCAAGTGATTGGTTTTCGTTATTGAATCCACCCGATTTATCTGCAGCTCAAGAAAGTATCATTTTTAATTTCATTGCCAAGCAATGGGATCAAATGCCCAGCTTTGAAAAACAAATCGTCCAACTTCCAAAAATCTTTTCTCAGCCTAAAAGCAAAAGTATTTGTTTTTATCCTGGAAGCTTTAATCCTTGGCATGAAGGTCATCAAGCCTGTGTTGATTTAACTCCGGTTGAGTCTTTAATTATTGTTCCCGATGCAAATCCATGGAAACAAACAACTGCTTCAATCACGTTTAAAACAATAATTGAATTAATGAAGACTGTTCCCGAAAATACGAGCCTATATCCAGGCTTTATTAATCTAGAAGTTGGAAATCCCACAGTGAGCTGGTTACCAACGACGAAGTGGCAAAAAAAATCTTTATCAATTGGCGCAGATAGTTTTGTAAATTTAGAAAAATGGAAAGATGTTAAGACGTTACTGAATTGCTTAGAAACTCTTTATGTCGTTCCCAGAAATATTGTCGATCAACAAATGACTCAAACAACTCAGATTATTCAAAATCTTTGCCCAGCTTTGAAAATTGAAATTCTTGCACACCATCAGTTTGAAAACGTATCAAGTACAGATCTTAGAAAATAGGCAAAAAAAAAGCTCCCGAGTTGGGAGCTTTCTTTTTAAAGTGTACGATTCATTACTGCAGGTCGACACTATCGTGTACGCCCCGCAATAAGGGCGACTAAGCGTCACAAGCGATGCTTGTGACCGCGGGTCGCTACTTAACTTTCCAGTAGTATTCCGTTACGAGCTGACCGTTGTACTCGAAAGGAA